>NZ_JBBKZV010000004.1:0-375454 GCF_037889915.1 Variovorax humicola
TGTTGTCGTGTCTCCTCAGATAACCTTGGCTTCGTTCTTGAGCTTGTCCACCAGCGTGGCAACGTCGGGCACCTTGATGCCGGCACCGCGCTTGGGCGGCTCGCTGACCTTCAGCGTCTTCAGGCGCGGCTTGACGTCCACGCCGAGGTCTTCGGGCTTGACGGTGTCGAGCTGCTTCTTCTTGGCCTTCATGATGTTGGGCAAGGTGACGTAGCGCGGCTCGTTCAGGCGCAGGTCGGTGGTGATGACGGCGGGCAGGCTCAGCGAGATGGTTTCGAGGCCGCCGTCGACTTCGCGCGTCACGTTGAGCTTGTCGCCGGACATTTCGACCTTGGAGGCGAAGGTGGCTTGCGGCAGGTCGGCCAGCGCCGCCAGCATCTGGCCCGTTTGATTGGCGTCGTCATCGATGGCTTGCTTGCCAAGGATCACGAGCGACGGTTGTTCCTTGTCGACCAGCGCCTTCAGCAGCTTGGCCACGGCCAGCGGCTGCAGTTCTTCGGCGGTTTCGACCAGGATGCCGCGGTCGGCCCCGATGGCCATCGCGGTGCGCAGGGTTTCCTGGCACTTGGCATCGCCGCAGGACACGGCGACGACTTCGGTCACGATGCCCTTCTCCTTCAAACGCACGGCTTCTTCGACGGCAATTTCGTCGAAGGGGTTCATGCTCATCTTGACGTTGGCAATGTCGACGCCAGTGCCATCGGACTTGACGCGAACCTTGACGTTGTAGTCAACGACCCGCTTGACCGCTACGAGAACCTTCATTGGATTGACCTCCAGGGGATTACGAAAACCGGGGATTTACGGAACAACTGCGCATTCTAGGCGGCTGGCCAGCTGCGATCGATGGAAAACGAACGATCGTGCTTTTTAGTAGATTATAGGCGAGAGTCCGCCGCTGGTGAACCGTTGTTTGGCAAGTTCTCGACACGCAGCATCTGCAGCCGTTGCGCGATCTCGATGCCTGCTTCCCGCAGGCCCTCGAGGATTGCGATGTTGATGGCCGAACGCACATTGTCCTTGCCCAGGTCCGGATCCGCGATCCAGAAGTTCAAGGTGAACTCCAGTCCGTCCGGCGTGAAGTTCATCAGGAAGGCGACGGGCGCGGGGTCGCCAATCACGCGCGCCTGTGCGGCGGCCGCCCCGGTCATGATGCCCTGCACCTGCGACACATTGCTGGCATGGCCAACGACGATGCTGGTCGTGAGATTGAAGCGGCGATCGGCCAGCGAGAGATTCTCGACGCGACTCGTGATGAGCGATTCGTTCGGGACGATCGACTCGCGCCCATTGCTCGCGCGCACCAGCGTATAGCGGGTCTTGATGTCGGTGATGCGGCCTTCGAAGGTGTCGACCCTGACGTTGTCGCCGATGCGGATCGAGCGCTCCAGCAGGATCACGAATCCGCTCACATAGTTGGCCGCCAGCTTCTGCAGACCCAGGCCGAGACCTACGCCCAATGCGCCGCCCAGCACCGACAGCGCGGTGAGGTCCACCCCCACCGCCGACAGCGCGAACAGCAGGCCGATCAGCAGCAGGAAGGCGCGAATCGCGTTCGACGCCACCTTGCGCATCGACAGGTCTGTGACCGCCTCCTGCAGGATGCGCTTCTCGATGGTGGCCGCAATCCACAACGCGATGACCAGCACCACGGCGGCCGAGAAGAGGCCTTCGAAGATGGTTCGCACGCTCACGTGAGACTTGCCGAAGGCCAAGTTGATCGCGTCGAGTTCGGCCAGCACCGGCGGCAACAGCCCGACGATCCACAGCACCGCACCGATCCACGCGAGCCAGGAGATGGTGCGTTCGATCAGGCTGACCAGGGTGGACTTGGGGAACACCGTCTTCAGCACGCGCGCAAACAGGCGGATGGCCACCAGCGACAGCAGCACCGGCACGGCGATCCGCAGCAACAGCACGGGCTGAAAGCCCACGACGGCGCGGCGTGCGAGGTCGGAGAACATCAACGCCAGCAGCGGGAACAGCAGGCCGTCGATGGTGTACCTGCCAAACCAGATCGAATCGTTCGGCTGGTCACGGCCGAACCAGCGGCAGATGGCCCAGGCCAGTGCCAGGCAACCACTCAACGCCGCAAGTTCGACCGAGATCGTGCGAAGGTGGATTTCGCTCAGGAGCAGACTGGAGTCGCCGGACATCTACGTGATTCGCCGCTCACTCAAAGGTCGGCGAGCGCCCGGATATGTGCTTCCACACTGCGCGCCAGCGCATGGAAGTTGTAGCCGCCCTCCAACAGCGAAACGATGCGACCGTCGGAAAACCGGCGCGCCACGTCCCGCACGCGGCCGGTGATCCAGGCGTAGTCGTTCTCGTTGAGGCGCAGCTGGCCGAGGTCGTCGTCATAGTGCGCATCGAAGCCGGCGCTGAAAAAAATCATCTGCGGCCTGAACGATTCCAGCCGCGGAATCCACATCGCCTCCACCAACTCGCGAATGTCCATGCCCTTGGTGTACGCCGGCACCGGAATGTTCAGCATGTTCGACGCAGGATGGTCGGCACCACTGTACGGATAGAACGGATGCTGAAAGAAGCTCACCATCAGCACGCGCGGGTCGTTGGACAGAATGTCTTCGGTGCCGTTGCCGTGATGCACGTCGAAATCGACGATCGCCACACGCTCGAGCCCGTGCGCTTCCAGCGCATGCCGGGCCGCGATGGCGACGTTGTTCAGGAAGCAAAAGCCCATCGCCTGGTCGCGACAGGCATGGTGGCCCGGGGGGCGCACCGCGCAGAAGGCGTTCTCGACCTCGCCTTTCATGACTGCATCGACCGCCGCAACGGCCGCACCCGCGGCACGCCGGGCGGCGAGCATGGTGAACTTCATGAGCGTGGTGTCGGGGTCGATCTGCGCATGATCGGGTCCGCCTGCCGGTGCGTCGGCCACCAGCCGCTGGCTCAGTTCCTCGAGGCGCTCTACATGCGCCACACTGTGCGCCAACGTGATCTGCGGCAACGTGGCAATGGGTACATCAATGCGCTGGAGTGCATCGCCGACGCCTGAGGCGAGCAGGCGGTCCTCGATGGCATCGAGGCGCGCAGGGCACTCCGGGTGCCCTGCGCCCATTTCATGCTTCCAGAAATCGCGGTGTATCAGGTAACCGGTCTTGGCCATGTCTCTTGTCGCGTGCCGACCTTATGCAGCCAAGGGCTGCCAGCCTTACGGTATGGTTTGCATATGGATACAAAAATGGACGTCGCTGCGAAGCTAGCCAGTCTGCTCGGGCAGCTTAACACGGTGATCGTTGGCAAAGAAGCGCAAGTACGCGACTGCGTGGCGTGTCTTCTGGCTGGCGGCCACCTGCTGATCGAGGATGTGCCGGGCGTCGGAAAGACCACCCTCGCCCACGCGCTGTCGCACACCTTCGGGCTGCAGTTTTCGCGGGTGCAGTTCACGGCCGACCTGATGCCGGGCGACCTCTCCGGCGTGGCCATCTACGACCGCGGGCAACAGGCCTTCGTGTTCCATCCCGGGCCGATCTTTGCGCAGGTGCTGCTGGCCGACGAGATCAACCGGGCGAGCCCCAAGACCCAGAGCGCGCTGCTGGAGGCCATGGAAGAAAAGCAGGTATCCATCGAAGGCGAAACCCGTCCCCTGCCCACGCCGTTCTTCGTGATCGCCACGCAGAATCCGCACGACCAGCTTGGAACCTTTGCGTTGCCGGAGTCGCAGCTCGACCGCTTCCTGATGCGAATATCGCTGGGCTATCCCGACCGGGCGGCCGAACGCGAATTGCTGGCCGGCGCCGACCGGCGCGAGCTGCTGGCCAGCCTGCCCGCATTGCTGAGCGCCGAGGAGCTGACCGCGCTGCAGCAGCGCGTGCAGCAGGTCCACGCAGCCGATCCGCTCCTCAACTATGTGCAGGACCTGGTTGCAGCCACGCGCAATGGCCGCTGGTTCTTGCAAGGCCTGTCGCCGCGCGCCGGCATTGCGGTGCTGCGCGCCGCGAAGGCGCAGGCGCTGCTGGCCAACCGCGACTACGTGGCGCCCGATGATGTGCAGGCCGTGCTGCCGCAGACCGTGGCGCACCGCATGACGCCGGTGGGCGACGCGGGCCGCGGCGCCGTCGAGCAGGTGCGCGCCATGATCGCGGCGGTGCCCCTCCCCTGATCGGGCGACGATGAACCCGGCAGCGGCCCTGCGACGGCGCATCGATGGCTGGTTCCTCTCGCGCCGGCCACCTTCCGACACGATCGAACTCACGCAGCGCAACGTCTATATCGTGCCTTCGCGCGCCGGCTGGATGCTGGCTCTCACCTTGCTGGTTCTGCTGGTCGGGTCGATCAACTACCAGCTCAACCTGGGCTACCTGCTGACCTTCCTGCTGGCCGGCAGCGTGGCCGTGGGCATGCATGTGTGCCATGCCACATTGCGCGGCCTGGCCATGCACCTGATCGCGCCGGATGCCCAGTATGCAGGCGCTGCGGCGGTGTTTCGCGTGGTGCTGCACAACGCGCGGCGCAGCGTGCGCTATGGGATCGGGCTCAGCGTTCGCGGCAGCGGGCAATGGGCCTGGGCCGATGTACCGTCGCAAGGCAGCGAGACGGTCGAAGTGGCGTTCAAGCCGACCACGCGCGGCCTGCATGCAGTGCCGCCGCTCACCGCGGAGACGCGCTTTCCGCTGGGCACTTTTCGCGTGTGGACGGTGTGGCGTCCCGCGGCGCAGGTGCTGGTGTACCCGGCGCCCGAGTTGCATCCGCCGCCGCTGCCGCCGGGTGAACCGATCGCAGGCCAGGCGGCGTCTGCCGTGGTGGTGGCGCAGTTGGCAGGTGAATATGACGGGGTGCGGGCCTATCGGCGCGGTGATCCGTTGAAGCTGGTGATCTGGAAGAAGGCCGCGCGCGCGCAGGCGGCCGGCTCCCACGAACTGGTGAGCCGCGACACCCAGCAGGCACAGCGGCAAGAGCTGTGGCTCGACGCGCAAGCCGCCGCGTTGCCCGACACCGAGGCGCGCATGTCGAGGCTGTGCGCCTGGGTGCTGATGGCGGACCGGCTCGGCGTCGACTACGGCCTGCGTGTCGGTTCGTACAGCGTGAAGCCCGCTCAGGGCGAGGCGCATCGCCGGCGCTGCCTGGAGGTGCTGGCCACATGCTGAAGCAACTCCGCGCCCTGCCGCGCGATGCGCGCGACACCCTGTTCCTGCTGGCGGTTATCGCGTTGATCGTGCTGCCGCAAGTCGGCAACCTGCCCATCTGGTGCAGCGGGCTGACGGCCGTGGTGCTGGCGTGGCGCGGAAGCCTTGCGGTGCAGGCCAGGCCGCTGCCAAACCGGTGGTGGATCGGGACGCTGTTGGCCGTCACGCTGGCCGCGACCTTCGCGACACACCGCACGCTTTTGGGGCGCGACGCCGGCGTGACCATGGTGGTGGTCCTGCTGGCGCTCAAGACCCTTGAGCTGCGCGCGAGGCGCGATGCTTTCGTCGTCTTCTTCCTGGGCTTCTTTGCGATGCTCACGAACTTTTTCTATTCGCAATCATTGCTGACGGCGCTTGCGATGCTGCTCGCCTTGCTCGGCTTGCTGACCGCACTGGTCAATGCCCACATGCCGGTCGGCCGGCCGCCGTTGATGCAGGCGGCCCGCACGGCGGGATGGATGGCGCTCCTCGGCGCACCCATCATGCTCGCGCTTTTCATGCTGTTTCCACGGCTTGCACCACTGTGGGGAACGCCGGGCGATGCGATGGCGGGACGCAGCGGGCTGTCGGGCTCGATGCGCGTCGGCACCATCGCGGAGTTGGCGCTCGACGACTCGATCGCGGCGCGCGTCAATTTCGACGGGCCGCCGCCGGCGCAAAGCGACATGTATTTCCGCGGACCAGTGCTCGGCCGCTTCGATGGCCGCGAATGGAGCGTCCTGGAGCCCTGGGCACGCGCCTCGGTGCCAGCCAACCTGCGTGTGCAAGGGCCGCCGGTGCGCTACCAGGTCACGCTGGAAGCCAGCAACAAGCCGTGGCTGCTGACACTCGACGCGGTGCAAGCCAGGCCGGATGTGCCGGGCTACGAGGTTTTTTCCATGCCGGACCTGCAATGGCTCCTGAACCGGCCCGTCAACGACCTGCTGCGCTATCGCGCCGAGAGCTACACGCAATACCAGAGCGGGCCGGTTCGGCGCACCGGCGCCTTGCAAGCCTATCTCGGCCTCCCGGCGGGTTCGAATCCCCGCACCGTCGCACTGGCCGCGCAGATGCGCAGCGAGATGTCCGGTGCCGACACGCGCGCGCTGGTCGAAGCCACGCTGCAGCGCCTGCGCACCGGCGGCTACAGCTACACGCTCGAGCCCGGGATCTTCGGCGACAACACGGCCGACGAGTTCTGGTTCGATCGCAAGCAAGGCTTCTGCGAGCACATCGCGTCGTCGTTCGTGGTGCTGATGCGGGCACTGGGCGTTCCGGCGCGCATCGTCACCGGCTACCAGGGCGGCGCGCCCAACTCGGTCGACGGCTACTGGGTGGTGCGGCAGAGCGATGCCCATGCCTGGGCCGAGGTGTGGCAGGAAGGCACGGGCTGGATTCGCGTCGATCCCACCGGCGCGGTGTCGCCGGGCCGGATCGGCTCGCTCAATCGCCTGGCGGCGCAGCCCGGATTCTTCGCGGGAGCCATCGGCGCCATGAGCCCCACACTGGCGCAGAACATCCGCGCCGCATGGGAAGCGGTGAACAACGGATGGAACCAGTGGGTGCTCAACTACACCCAGAGCCGCCAGCTCCAACTGCTGAAGAACATCGGATTCGACGCACCGAGCCTGCAGGACCTGGCGACCGTGCTGATCTGGCTGGTCGTGATCGTGAGCATCGCCGGCGCCGGCTGGACGCTGTGGGAGCGCAGCCAGCACGACCCGTGGCTGCGCCTGCTCGGCAAGGCCCGCACGCGACTGAGGAAGGCCGGGCTCGAACTGCCCGAAGCCACGCCGCCGCGCCAGATGGCCGCGCGCGTGAGCGAGCGATTCGGACCGGGTGGCCAGGCGGTGCGCGACTGGTTGCTGCGGCTGGAAGCGCAGCGCTACGCCAGGACGCCGGTCACCGAACTGTCGCGTCTGCGCGCCGAATTCCGGCAACTGGCCTGGCCGTGATCAAACTGACGACAACGATCGCCGAGACGACTCGCCGCGCCCTCACAATCCAGCTTCATGCGACGACTGATTTCCCTTGCCCTGCCGGCCACTGTCTGCCTGACGCTGGCCTGTGCCACCCTCCCCTCCACCGCCTCTCCCAAGGCCAAGGCAAAACCTGTCGCTCAAAAGCAGGCGACGGCAGTTCGCTTCGGCCCGACCTATGCGACGCATGACGACGCGATGCAGTTCGCCGACGAAGTGGCGGCGCGCCGCAACCTCGACCGCGATTGGGTGCGCGCCACCATCGGCGGTGCGCGCATGCTGCCGAACGTGCCGCGCCTGATGTTGCCGGCCGCCAAGGGCACACCGAAGAACTGGAACGCCTACCGTGCCCGCTTCATCGATCCGGTGCGCATCGCGGCGGGCGTGCGCTTCTGGCGCGACAACGCCGACACGCTGGCGCGGGCCGAGGCGGAATTTGGCGTGCCGGCGGAAATCATCGTCGGCATCATTGGCGTGGAAACGATCTACGGCCGCAACATGGGCAGCTTTCGCGTGATCGATGCGCTGTCGACGCTGGCCTTCGACTTTCCGCAAGCCCACCCGCGCGCCGCCGAGCGGCAGGCTTTCTTTCGCGATGAACTCGAAAGCTTCCTGAGCATGGAAAGCCGCACGCACGAAGACCCGATGCGCCCGCTCGGCAGCTACGCCGGCGCAATGGGCATGCCGCAATTCATGCCGAGCAGCCTCGCGAAGTACGCGGTCGATTTCGATGGCGACGGCAAGATCGACCTGGTCAACGACACGGCCGACGTGATCGGCTCGGTGGCCAACTATTTCAAGGCCTTCGGCTGGAAGCGCGGCATGCCGTCGACCTTTCCGGTTCGGTTCGACGAGGCCCGCCTGCAGAAGGCGATCCTGCTGGCGCCCGACATCCTGCCGACCTTCGGCGCCGACAGCTTCGTTGCCGCGGGCGCGGTGCTCGACGGCGATTCCGCCAACTACAAGGGCCTGCTCGCGCTGATCGAACTGCAGAACGGCGCCGATGCACCGACCTACGTTGCCGGAACGCAGAACTTCTACGTGATCACACGCTACAACTGGAGCAGCTACTACGCGATGTCGGTGCTCGACCTGGGCCGGGAGGTCAAGACGTCGATGGAGCAGTAGCGATGCTTGAACTGCTACGGGATTCGTGGCGCGAGGCATGGGCGGCGATCGGAGCGGACGCGCCTCGCGGCCCGCTGTTCGATGAACTCCTGGCACGCTACCGCGAGCCGCATCGGCACTACCACACGCTGCAGCACCTCGGTGAATGCATCGCATGGCTCCAGCGCGAACAGGCGGCGGCGGAGCGCCCCGGCGAAGTTGCATTGGCGCTCTGGTTCCACGACGCCATCTACGACGTTCATGCGCACGACAACGAACATCGCAGCGCGGATTGGGCACATCGCGCCCTGTTGACAAGCGGCGTCGCAGCGGACGCTGCCCGACGTGTGCACGACCTGGTCATGGCAACGAAACACGACGCCGTGCCGCGGGGCATGGATGCAGAACTGCTCGTCGACATCGACCTGTCGATCCTCGGCGCCGAGCGCGAACGCTTCGACGAATACGAGCGGCAGGTGCATGCCGAATACAGCTTCGTACCGGATGAAGTGCGCCTGCCACAGCGGGGCGCGATCCTGCAGCGTTTTCTGGACCGGCCCGCGATTTATTCGACCCCGCGCATGCACGCGCACCTGGAAGCGCGGGCGCGCGAAAACCTGCAGCGTTCGATCAGCGCGTTGCAATGAAAAAAGGCCGGTGCGACGGCATCGGCCTTGTTTCTTGCTGCGAAGCGCGGATCAGCGCACCTTGCCTTCCTTCCACGCGGTCAGCAGCTTTTCATAGTCGATGGTCGTGCCCTTGGGCTTCTCGTTGTCCAGCTTCTTCCACGGGGCGTGGTCGTCGCTCAACATCTTGGCCGGGTCGCTCTTGGCCGCGAGCTTGGGCGCGCATTTGGCCATGCCGGCGCGTTCCAGGCGTCCCATCACCTGGTCCATCTCGTCGGCCAGGTTGTCCATGGCCTTCTGCGGCGTCTTTTCGCCGGTGACCGCTTCGGCCACGTTCTTCCACCAGAGCTGCGCGAGCTTGGGGTAGTCGGGCACGTTGGTGCCGGTCGGCGTCCATGCCACGCGGGCCGGGCTGCGATAGAACTCGATCAGGCCGCCGTACTTGTTCGCGTTCTGCGTGAAGTAGTCATGCCGGATGTCGCTCTCGCGGATGAAGGTCAGGCCCACCACGGACTTCTTGGCCGACACCGTCTTCGACGTGACGAACTGCGCATAGAGCCAGGCGGCCGCCGTCTTGTTGGCATCGTGGCCCTTGAAGAAAGTCCACGAGCCCACGTCCTGGTAACCGTTCTGCATGCCCTGCTTCCAGTACGGGCCGTTCGGGCCGGGCGCCATCCGCCACTTCGGCGACCCGTCGGCGTTCACCACGGGCAAGCCCGCCTTGGTCATGTCGGCGGTGAAGGCGGTGTACCAGAAGATCTGCTGCGCGATCTGGCCCTGTGCGGGCACCGGACCGGCCTCGCCGAAGGTCATGCCGGTGGCTTCCTTGGGCGCGTACTTCTTCATCCAGTCGATGTACTTGGTGAGCGCATAGACGGCCGCCGGCGAATTGGTCGCGCCGCCACGCGCGACGCTGGCGCCCACCGGCGTGCACTTGTCGGCCGCGACCTTGATGCCCCATTCGTCGACCGGCATGCCGTTGGGAATGCCCTTGTCGGCGGTGCCAGCCATCGACAGCCACGCATCGGTGAAGCGCCAGCCGAGCGACGGGTCCTTCTTGCCGTAATCCATGTGGCCGTAGATGGGCTTACCGTCGATGGTCTTCACGTCGGCGCTGAAGAATTCAGCGATGTCCTCATAAGCGCTCCAGTTCAGCGGCACGCCCAGGTCGTAGCCGTACTTGGCCTTGAACTTGTCCTGCAGGTCCTTGCGCGCGAACAAGTCGGCACGGAACCAATAGAGGTTCGCGAACTGCTGGTCAGGCAACTGGTAGAGCTGGCCGTCGGGTGCGGTCGTGAAGCTGGTGCCGATGAAGTCCTTCACGTCCAGGCCGGGATTGGTCCACTCCTTGCCGGCACCAGCCATGTACTCGGTGAGCGACATGATCTTGCCGTACCGGTAGTGCGTGCCGATCAGGTCGGAATCGGAGATCCAGCCGTCGTAGATCGACTTGCCCGACTGCATCGAGGTCTGCAGCTTCTCCACGACGTCGCCCTCCTGGATGATGTCGTGCTTGACCTTGATGCCGGTGATCTCCTCGAATGCCTTGGTCAGCGTCTTCGACTCGTACTCGTGCGTGGTGATGGTTTCCGACACCACCGAGATTTCCTTGACCCCCTTGCCCTGCAACTTCGTCGCCGCGTCGATGAACCACTTCATCTCGGCCGCCTGCTGGTCCTTGTTCAGCGTCGACGGCTGGAATTCGCTGTCGATCCATTTCTTGGCTTCGGCTTCGCCGGCCGACGCACTGTGCGCAGCGAACATCGCCGCTGCCAGTGCCAATGCCGTATAGCGCTTCTTCATGAGTTGTCTCCTCGTTGCTGTGCCGCCCCAACCGGTTGAATCTCATTCGGCCCTGGGACGGCAGGGAGCCGGATTCGACGTAACAAAGAGTCGCTGTCTTCAGCCCTTGCGCATGATCAGGGCCAGCACGCCCATCGACAGCACGAAGCTGACCCAGATCGAAGGTTCGGCCTCGAGGCCCATCCACTGCTGCAGTTGGCCGGCGATGCCGATGAACATGAGGTTGACGTATGCCGCGGCCAGCAAGCCGATGAAGAGGCGGTCGCCGCGCGTGGTTTCGATCGGCAGCCAGCCCTTGCGCATGACCGTGGGCGACTTGATTTCCCACACGGTCATGCCGACGAGCATCAGGCCGATGCAGGTGAAGAACACCGCCACGGGCGTGGTCCAGACCATCCAGTCGAACATCTCGAATCTCTCCTCAAACGCGGCCCATCGCGAACCCTTTCGCGATGTAGTGCCGCACGAACCAGATCACGATCGCGCCGGGCACGATGGTGAGCACGCCGGCAGCGGCCAACGTCGCCCAGTCCATGCCCGACGCGCTCACGGTGCGCGTCATCGTCGCCACGATCGGCTTGGCGTTGACGCTGGTCAGCGTGCGTGCGAGCAGCAACTCGACCCAGCTGAACATGAAGCAGAAGAACGCCGCCACGCCCACGCCGGCCTTGATGAGCGGCAGGAAGATCGTGAGGAAGAAGCGCGGGAATGAATAGCCGTCGATGTAGGCCGTCTCGTCGATCTCGCGCGGAATGCCGCTCATGAAGCCTTCCAGGATCCACACCGCCAGCGGCACGTTGAACAGCAGGTGCGCCAGCGCGACGCCGAGGTGCGTGTCCATCAGGCCGACCGTGCTGTAGAGCTGGAAGAACGGCAGCAGGAATACGGCCGGGGGCGTCATGCGGTTGGTGAGCAGCCAGAAGAACACGTGCTTGTCGCCGAGGAACGAATAGCGCGAGAACGCATACGCCGCCGGCAGCGCCACGGTGAGCGAGATCAAGGTGTTGATGCCCACGTAGATCAGGCTGTTGATGTAGCCGGAGTACCACGACTCGTCCGTGAAGATGCGCGCGTAGTTCGCCCATGTGAACTGCTGCGGAAAGAACGAGAAGCTCGACAGGATCTCCTCGTTGGTCTTGAAGCTCATGTTGACCATCCAGTAGATGGGCAACAGGGCGAACACGATGTAGAGCAGCAGGAAGATGTTGCGCTTGCGGGAAGTCTTTTCCGTCATGTCAGTTGCTCCGCCGCGGGATTTGGCGCAGGTTGGCGTTGTTCGGGAGGCGCGGGTTCGGGAGGCGTGCCGAGGGCACTGGGTATCCCCCTGCGCGAATGTCCCCCGGCTTCGCCTCCTCCTTTATCTCGCTGCGGGGGACACCCAGCACCCTCGGCACGTGGAACGGTCGGGGGTACCGGCCGATCGACGACCGCGCGTCCGGATCACGTCGATGGCGTGCTCTGCGCAGCGAAATAAAGGAGGAGGCCGAAGGCCGGGGGACATTCGCGGAGCAGAGTACGCCGTCGGCGTGATCGCGCCCCGAACAGACCACGGCGGCAGCGTGATCGCGCCCCGAAGAGTGATGCGTCATTGCTCCCCCTCCACTTCCTGCGTCCCCACCCGCTGCATCCAGTTGTAGAGCACGAAGCACAGCAAAAGAATGATCAGAAAGTAGATCAGCGAGAACGCCGCCGCCGGCCCGAGGTCGAACTGGCCGACCGCCTTCTGCGTCAGGTACTGGCTCAGGAAAGTGGTCGCATTGCCCGGCCCGCCACCCGTGAGTACGAAGGGCTCGGTGTAGATCATGAAGCTGTCCATGAAGCGCAAGAGGACCGCGATCATCAGCACGCCGCGCATCTTCGGGAGCTGGATGTAGCGGAACACCGCGAACTTGCTGGCGCCGTCGATGCGCGCCGCCTGGTAATAGGCATCGGGGATCGATCGCAGGCCCGCATAGCAAAGCAGCGCCACCAGCGGAGTCCAGTGCCACACGTCCATCACCAGCACCGTGAACCAGGCATGGGCCGCGTTGCCGGTGTAGCTGTAGTCGATGCCCATCAACTGGATCATGTGGCCGAGCAGGCCGATGTCGGAACGCCCGTAGATCTGCCAGATGGTGCCGACCACATTCCAGGGGATCAGCAGCGACAGTGCGACGATCACCAGCACCGCCGATGCCTTCCAGCCAGTGGCCGGCATCGACAACGCTAGCAGGATGCCCAGCGGGATCTCGACCGCGAGCACCGCCAGCGAGAAGCCGAGTTGCCGATACAGCGCCGAATGCAGTTCGTCGTCGCGCATCACCGAGGCAAACCATTCCGTGCCGACGAACACGCGGCGCTCGGGCGAGATGATGTCCTGCACCGAGTAGTTCACCACCGTCATCAGCGGCACGATGGCCGAGAAGGCCACGCAGATCAGCACGGGCAGCACCAGCCACCATGCTTTCTGGTTGATTGGTTTGGTGGTCGTGCTCATGTCGTTCCCCTTATGCGACCAGTTCTTCGTTCTGGTAGTAGCAGGTATGGCCATCGACCACCTGCAGCCACACGGCCTCGCCCACGGCTGGCGCCTGCGCATCGGAATGCAGGCGCACCTTGAGCAGCACGCCGGCCGCGTCGGCGGTCAGCATCACGTGCGTGCCGACGTCCTGCACCAGCGTCACTACGGCCGGCACGGCACCCGGCGCCTGGGGCGCGGCAAGCCGGACGTACTCCGGCCGCACGCCAATCTTGAGTTCGCCTTCGGGCAGTTGCCGCGGCGCGGGCAGCCGAATGCCGGCGACTTCGAGCACGCCTCCCGCGCTCTGCGCCGCCAGGAAGTTCATGCCCGGCGAGCCGATGAAATGCCCAACGAAGGTGTGGGCCGGCCGCTCGAACAACGCCTCGGCACTGCCGACCTGCACCGCCTTGCCGCGCGTCATCACGACCACTTCCTCGGCAAAGGTCAGGGCCTCTACCTGGTCATGCGTGACGTAGATCAGCGTGAGCTTCAACTCGCGGTGGATCTGCTTGAGCTTGCGCCGCAGTTGCCACTTGAGATGCGGGTCGATCACGGTCAGCGGCTCGTCGAACAGCACGGCCGAGACGTCGCTGCGCACCAGCCCACGACCCAGCGAGATCTTCTGCTTCGCATCCGCCGCAAGCCCGGCAGCACGCTGGTTGAGCTGGCCGCTCATCTCCAGCATCTCGGCAATTTCGCCGACGCGTTTCTTGATCTGGTCTTCCGGCAGCTTGCGGTTGCGCAGCGGAAAGGCCAGGTTCTGCGCCACGGTCATCGTGTCGTAGATCACCGGGAACTGGAAGACCTGCGCGATGTTGCGGTCCTGCGGCGTCGCGTCGGTCACGTTGTGGCCATCGAAGCTCACAGTTCCCTGCGATGGCTTGAGCAGGCCCGAGATGATGTTGAGCATCGTGGTCTTGCCGCAGCCCGAAGGCCCGAGCAGCGCATACGCGCCGCCGTCGCGGAAGCTCATCTTCAGCGGCAGCAGCGCGTAGTCGCTCTCCTGCCGAGGGTTGGGCCGGTAGGCATGGGCGAGGTCGAGGTCGATGCGGGACATGACTGCGGCTACCTCATTGCGCCTTGCGCCATGACGGCGCAACCGAAAGCCGATCCGAGGCGTCGAACACGTAGGCCCGGCTCGCACTGAAGTACAGCGTGATGGCTTCGTTGAGGTCGAACTTGTGCACGCCGGTGAGCTGGGCCACGAGTTCACCCATCACGCTGTGCACATGCACGAAGGTGTCGGAGCCTGATATCTCGGCGAGTTCGACCTTGCCGGGCAGCAAGATATCGCCCTCGCCCGCATTCACGTTCAACGCACTCGCGCGCAGCCCGACCGTGACCGTGCCATCCATTCCTGCCGGCAGGGCCAAGGGGAGCAAGGGTCCGCCTTCGAGTTGCACACCGCCCGCGGCCACGCGCCCCGCCAGCAGGTTCATCGGCGGATCGCTGAAGGCACGCGCCACACGCAGCGACCGCGGCGCGTGGAACACCTCGGCCGTGGGCCCGTATTGCAACAGTTCGCCGGCATCCAGCACGGCGGTGTAGCCACCCAGCAGCAATGCCTCGCCGGGCTCGGTGGTGGCGTAGATAACGGTCGAGTCTCCGCTTGCGAACAACTGCGTGAGTTCCTCGCGCAGTCCCTCGCGCAGCTTGTAGTCGAGGTTGACCAGCGGCTCGTCGAGCAGCATCAGCGGCGCATTCTTGGCGAGCGCGCGGGCCAGTGCCACCCGCTGCTGCTGCCCGCCCGACAACTCCTGCGGATAGCGATCGAGGAACATGCCGATGTGCAGCTTGTCAGCGAGCGCCTTCACGCGCGCCTCGATGTTCTGCTCGCCTCGCAGCTTCAGAGGCGAGGCGATGTTGTCTGCCACGGTGAGCGACGGGTAGTTGATGAACTGCTGGTAGACCATGGCCACGTTGCGTTGGCGCACCGGCATGCCGGTCACGTCCGCACCGTTGACCGTCACCTTGCCCTGGGTCGGCGCGTCCAGTCCGGCCATGAGACGCATCAGGCTCGTCTTGCCGGACTGCGTGGCGCCCAGCAACACGGTGACCGCGCCCGTGGTCGGCGCGATGCTCTGCTCGTAGAGCCACGTCTGTGCGCCCACCTTCTTGGTGACACGCTCCAGTTTCAGTTGCATGCGTTGATCCCCTCGGTTTCTCTTGTGTCGAACCAGGCTTCGACCACCGCCCGTTCCGCAGGGTTGTAGTGCAGGCCCAGCTTGGACCGGCGCCACAGCACGTCATCCGCCGAGGTCGCCCACTCGCTGGATTGCAGATAGCGAAGTTCGCGCTCATGAAGCCCTGGCGCCACCTCGACGCCCATCTCGGCCATCGATGCCGCGGCGCCGAGCACGAGATCGACGCGCGCACCATAGGCCCGGGCGAGACGGCGGGCCAGTGCCGGCGGCAGCCATGCATGGCGTTTCTGCAGCGCAGCGACGAATCGCTCGAAGTCGCGGTCGGGGCGGTGCGGCTTGCCGATCCAGGCCGAGAGGTCGCCGCCTGCGAGAAACGCGCCATCGGTCCACGCGCCGCGCGCTTCGCCGAGCATGCGGCTGACCTCGTCGGCCGCGTCCTCCGCGAGCTTGCGAAAGGTCGTGATCTTGCCGCCCCAGACCGACATCAGCGGCGCGGCCTCGGTGTTGGATTCGAGCAGGTAGTCGCGTGTGACGGCGGACGGATCGCCCGATTCGTCGTCGAGCAACGGGCGCACGCCCGAGTAGGTCCAGACCACGTCGGCCGGCAGGACGGGCTTGTCGAAATAGCGGCTGGCCTGGGTGCACAGGTAGGCGATCTCGTCCTCGGTAATGTGTGCGCCGGCGGGGTCGTCGCCTTCGATCTCGATGTCCGTGGTGCCGATCAGCGTGAAGTCGTCCTGGTAGGGAATCGCAAAGATGATCCGCTTGTCGGGGTTCTGGAAGATGTAGGCGTGGTCATGCGTGAACAGGCGCGGTACCACGATGTGGCTGCCCTTCACCAGGCGCAGGCTCTTGGTGGCCAGCGTCTCGCCGCGCGCCGAATGGGCGACGTTGCGCAGGAACGATTCGGCCCACGGACCTGCCGCATTGACCACGGCGCGGGCGCGCACGGTGCGCGATCGGCCCGCACCGTCGAGCGTCGCGACCCAACCGTCGCTGCCGCGTTGCGCCGCCGTGCAGCGCGTGCGCGTGAAGACCTGTGCGCCGCGCTCGCGCGCATCGAGCGCATTGAGCACCACCAGTCGCGCATCGTCGACCCAGCCGTCGGAATAGATGAAGCCGCGCCTGTAGCTCTGCTTCAGCGGCGCGCCGGCCGCGTGCTGGCGCAGCCTGACCGTGCGCGAACCCGGCAGCACTTCCCGCTTGGCAAGGTGGTCGTACATGAAGAGCCCGACCCGGATCATCCAGGCCGGCCGCATCGACGGGTCGTGCGGCATGACGAAGCGCAGCGGCCACATGATGTGCGGCGCGCTCTTGAGCAGCACCTCGCGCTCCTGCAATGCCTTTCGCACAAGAGAAAACTCGTAGTACTCGAGATATCGCAGGCCGCCATGAATCAGCTTGGTAGAGGACGATGACGTGTGCGAGGCCAGGTCGTCTTTCTCGCAGAGGACCACGCGCCAGCCCCGCCCGGCCAGGTCCCGCGCAATGCCACAACCATTGATGCCTCCTCCCACGATCAGTACGTCGCAATCGATGTCGCGACCTGGCTGAATGGATGGATCGGCGCTCACGGTCGGGGTGCAATGCATTTGCGATTTTGTTCATTTTTATTCCTTTGCGCTCGACTCTCGTCGGAGTTTTCCCTTAGACGTATTCGTTTCTTTTCGTTTTATAAAGTTTGGCCACCTTCGCTCCCCATGTCTTCCAACCCCAATCCCCGCCAGATCCACCTCCTGGACACCGTGCGCGAGCGCGGTTCGGTCACGGTCGACGAGTTGGCGGAGATGCTCGACGTCACGCTGCAGACGGTGCGCCGCGATGTACAGCGGCTGGCCGACGAGGGCCTGCTGACGCGCTTCCATGGCGGCGTGCGCGTGCCGAGTTCGACCACGGAGAACATCGGCTACCAGCAGCGCGAGACGCTGCATGCGGATGGCAAGGCGCGCATTGCACGCGCCGTGGCAAGCCAGGTGCCCAACAACTGCTCGCTGATCCTCAACATCGGCACCACGACGGAAGCCATTGCCAAGGCGCTGCTGCGCCATATCGGCCTGCGCGTGATCACCAATAACCTCAACGTGGCTGCGATCCTCAGCGACAACCCGCAGTCCGAGGTGATCGTGGCGGGCGGTTCCGTACGGCCGCGCGACCGCGCCATCGTGGGCGAGGCCACGATCGATTTCATTCGCCAGTTCAAGGTCGACATTGCACTGATCGGCGTGTCGAGCATCGAATCCGATGGCTCGCTGCGCGACTTCGACCTGCGCGAGGTCAAGGTGGCGCAGACCATCATTGCGCAGGCGCGCGAAGTCTGGCTTGCCACCGACGTCAGCAAGTTCAATCGCCCTGCGATGATCCAGCTTGGGCACTTGTCGCAAATCGACCGCCTGTTCACCGACGCGCCGCCGCCACAGCCCTACCCCGACCTGCTGGCACGCGCGCAAGTTCGCCTGGAAATCGCATGACCGCCTATCTATTGGCCCTCGACCAGGGCACCTCCAGTTCGCGCAGCATCGTGTTCGACCGCATCGGCCGCATCGTCGCGATGGCCCAGCGCGAGCTGACGCAGATCTACCCCCAACCCGGCTGGGTCGAGCACGATCCGCGCGAGATCTGGGAGAGCCAGCTCGCCACCGCGCGCGAAGTCCTTGCAAAGGCGGCCATCACGCCGAAGGACATTCACGCCATCGGCATCACGAACCAGCGCGAGACGACTGTGCTGTGGAACCGCAAGACCGGCGAGCCCGTGCACAACGCCATCGTCTGGCAAGACCGCCGCGCGGAACCGATGTGCGCGCAACTGCGTGAGCAAGGGCTGGCCGGCACCATCCGCGACAAGACCGGCCTCGTGATCGACGCCTACTTCTCCGGCACCAAGCTGCGCTGGTTGCTCGACAACGTGCCCGGCGCACGCGCGGCGGCCGACCGTGGCGAACTCGCCTTCGGCACCGTCGACAGTTGGCTCATCTGGCAGCTCACCGGCGGCAAGGTCCACGTCACCGACGTGAGCAACGCCTCGCGCACGATGCTTTTCAACGTGCTCACCAACACCTGGGATCCCGAACTGCTCGAGGCGCTCGACATTCCCGAGTCGTTGATGCCGCAGGTGAAACCTTCGAGCGCGCATTTCGCGGACGTGGAAGTCGCATCGCTCGGCCGGGCCATCCCGATCGGCGGCGTCGCCGGCGACCAGCAGAGCGCCCTCTTCGGCCAGGCCTGCTTCGAGGCCGGGATGGCCAAGAACACTTATGGCACCGGCTGCTTCATGTTGATGCACACGGGCGCCGACTTCCAGCCATCGGAAAACGGGCTCCTCGTGACCAGCGCGGCACAAACCAGCGTCCAGCCGCAGTACGCGATGGAAGGCAGCGTGTTCGTCGGCGGCGCAGTCGTCCAGTGGCTGCGCGACGGACTCAAGGCGATTCAGGGAAGCGCGCAGGTGCAGGCACTCGCCGAGAGCGTGCCCGATTCAGGCGGCGTGATGATGGTCCCCGCCTTTACGGGCCTCGGTGCACCGTACTGGAACGCAGATGTCCGGGGCACGATCACTGGCCTCACGCGCGGCACGACGCTCGGCCACGTCGCGCGTGCGGCATTGGAAAGCATCGCGTACCAAAGCGCAGCGCTATTGCTGGCGATGAGCCGCGATGCCGTCGCGGCCGGCGGCAGGCCGGTCGCCGAACTGCGCGTGGACGGGGGCGCCAGCGTCAACGATCTGCTGATGCAGTTCCAGGCCGACCTGCTGGGAATCCCGGTCGTACGGCCGGAAGTGACAGAGACGACGGCCCTGGGTGCGGCGTATCTGGCGGGACTGTCGACCGGCGTCTACAGCGATGTGTCGCAGCTCTCCACCCTGTGGAAGGTGGAGCGCCGCTTCCTGCCGACGTGGAGCCGCGCGCAGGCCGATGAGGCAATGGCACGCTGGGAACACGCCATCCGCCAGACCATCGCGCCCTGAGCCGCCGACCCTGATTCACCTTGACTCACCATGGCTTTTCGTGAAACACCGCGGAACCGGATTTGCCGGGCCGCTGGTGTTGCCCCGGCAGGGGGTAGGAGGAGCGCACGAAGTGCGCGGAGCCTGGGGGCGAGCTTCAAGCCTTCCGGGCCGCCGGTGTTGCCCTGGCAGGGGCTTCGTGAAAATAAAGCCAAAAATATCGTTTTCATTGGGAAAACTGTTGTTTTTCAGGCTCGATCCTCCGTCAAGAATCCGAGAAAGGTATCCGTGAATGTGCGGTTCTGATTGACCCAGCCTCCCAACTTGCTCGCGTCCCGTGGTGTCGAGGGAGCGAAGACCATGGCCGGCAGCGGATAGCCCTCGATGAACTCGGCCGGTGCGCTGCCATCCGCCGGCCAGTGGCGCAGCGCACCCCTGAGCGCCGCCGCGCGAAACAGTTCGGCCTGCGCCCGGCATCGGGCCAGCGATCCGGCGGGCGTTGAGGCGGAATGCGGACACCCGCCGCGCGCTCGACCTGCGCTCACAGCGTGTGCGCGGGATGCTGGTCGAGACTCAGCCCGACACCCGATCACCGCCAACTCGGTCGCATGGGTCTGCCCCGGCATCCAGGGCGAGTAGCATTCGCGGCGCTCGCTCACCGCATGCCTCCGCTGGCAGCCTTCTCAGCGCCCACCCGCCGCGGCGCTGGTCTGTCGTCCGCTGGCGCGGTGGCGGTAACGATGCCGGGCGGAATGTCGTCGTGCTTTTCCTCCAACTGCTCGCCGAAGTAGTAGGGGTCGCTCTTCTTCCAGTCCGCGAGATTGAGCAAGTACTCCCAGTACTCCTGATGGCCCCAGGCGTAGCCCTGGCCGACCGTGAGGTCGTAGCTGAGGACGCGTTCGACGGGACCATTTCTTCCGCCGATGCCATAGCGAAGGATCTGCGAGTGATTGGTGGGGGACACCAGCTTGTGTCCCACCGCCTCGCGCAGGCGGATTTCAACCTCCTCGGTGGTCTCGAGCCGCTTCGTCTTGAAGCCCTTCTCGTCGACGCATTGGATTTCCTGCGGCATGCAGGAAGAGGCATCACGCTTCTCGTAGTTCACGCGATCCTTGAAGTCCTCCTGCTGCTCTGGATCGGCCTCAATGCCTCGCTCCAGGTCGGCCTGCCCGTCATAGCGTATGAGCTTGCCGTCAAAGTCTTTGTCCAGCTTGGCTCCCTCCGGCACCTTCGGCGCATTGATCCAGACATATTCAGAGCGCCCGCCATCGCCCGGCGGGCGGATGCTGCCCATCGCGGGTATCAGACCCAGAGTCTTCTCGGACGCGACGTACCAGAAGCCGCTGGCCGAACCGCCATCCAGATAACGCCAGTTCTCGGTGACCGCTGCCTGCAACGGCTCGCCCGATCCCGTGGTCCACGTCAGGCCGTACTCGGACTGGACCCGCTGGCGATCGATCTGCGTATAGAAGTACGCCATCTTGAAGTTCGTCCTGCTGCCCACCGGCGGGTTGTTCTCTTCATTGGAGCCGCGCGCGAACATGCGCTGCATCACATTGGGACCGAACGCGCTCTTGCCTTCGTCAAGGTAGCGGCTGGGAATGCCGCGCCAGCCGATCCCCTCCACCACGCTGACGCCGATCACGCGGTCGCCGGGGTCGAAGTTCACGAACAGCTTGCCCCGGTTGTCGCGGTCACGCTGCCGGTCCTGCCACCACTTGCGGCCTTCCCTGTCGATGTCACGTGCGCCGATCTCGGCTTTCCAGTCGGGGTTGTCCGGCGGCTGGTGCACGAAGATCTTGTCGTCGTACTTGTGCCGGTGCACGGGCTGGTGTGTGCACTCGGTCTTTGGGGCGGGGGTGTAGTTGAACTCGTCCTTGGCCTTTTGCATGATCTCGGCCGCCTTGGCGAAGGTGGCGACGCGGGCCTCCGTACTCGCCACCTTCTGGGTGCCCCCTGCGGCCGCGAGATAGTCGGTGATGCCGGTGTCGAAGCGGTAGGGCGAGCTGTTGAGGATCAGCGTGTCGGGGCTGCGCACGCCATCGAGGTAGAACAGCGAGCACAGCGCGATCATGGTGCCCTGACTGTGGGCGATGATGTTGATGGGCTCGTTGGGCAGGTCGGTGCGAATGGTCCTGACCAGATTCGCCAGGCGGCGCGCGGCGTGCACGTAGTAGAGGCGATCCGGGCAGTCGAGCAGCGTGCGACCCTCGATGGAGTTGATGAGGTTGATGTCGAAGAGGTCGAAGAAGACCTCGCGCCGGAAGCCTTCGCGGTGCCAGAAGGGCGAGAGGTCGCCGGTGCCGTTCTGGAAGGGGCCGCCGCCCCAGCTGCTGTCCTTGCGCAAGGCATTACCGTAGCGATCGACGATGACGTCCGGACGGTCTACCCAGCACCGCACATCCTCAGGGGAGGCGCAGTAGCCCCAGTAGAAGGGGATGATGGGGGAGCGCGCGCGGGTGCCATCCTTGTTGTACCTGAGGAATCGCTTTTTGCTCAGGTCGGCTTCTAGTTGTTCGAGATCGTCTCGACCGAGGCGGGTATTCAAGCCACGCGCGAACTGCCCGGCGGCATCGCGATACCACTCGCCATCGGAATTCACGCCGTGCACGAAGATGATGGTGCCGGGCATCAGGTGGGGGATGCCCACGGTATGGGTGCGCACGGGGTTGTCCCTGTCGATGCCGGTCATGACGCCTTCGACCCACTGGCCTTTGCCTTGGTCGAACGCGACGGGGTCCAGCTTGCTGAGGTCGCTCATTGCTTATTCCTTGCCGTTCCCGGCGCAGTGGAAGATGTTGTCGATGGGAAACTTGCGTGGCACGAACGCGAAGTTCGGCAGATATGTCCACTCACCTTCGGCAACATTGGATTGAGACAAGTCGAGGCTGCTAACGAGTTTTCGATTCCCGATCGAATATGCGAAAGAGCCGCTGATGCTCATTGGTGCGGTGGGCGACAACGCATCTGCCCTCTTCCACGTCCGCCCCGCATCCGTCGAGTAAGGCAAGCGCGCGCCTCCGCAACTGCCCCCGCCTGAGGAACAGTCGGTATTGCCTCTTGTGACAGGGCCGATCAGATACTGGTCGTTGGCCGCGTCGATGATGAAGGCGCTGCCGCCCATCGCGCCTCGGTCCCATTTCACGACCAAGGAGCGAATTCCCTTCTTCTTGTCGGCGTAGAAGACGGTCGCATCGGTGCATGCGCCCTCACTGCGCGGTACCAATTCGAAGTACCTGTTCTCGTCGATTCGGTAGACCACCTGTGGCGGTGCAACAGGGCGTCCACGCTGGTCAACGCTGTCTGCCGGCAACAGCTCCGGCACGCCCGGATACGGTCCGCCGCGAAGGGCGCAGGCTGTCAGAAGCATGCTGGCGGTCATCACCGCGAGGACTGCGGCGGTTCTCGTGTAGTTCATCTTTTCTTTCTCCCTGGTTTACGGTTACTCGCTCGTCAATCGGTGCGGTATCGGTCGAGCTTGCTGAGATCGCTCATTGCTTATTCCTTGCCGTTTGCGGTGCAGTGGAAGATGTTGTCGATGGGGGCTTTTCTGGATTGAGGGAGTTGCCCGTTCTTCGAAACAACGCGCCAATCCCGCCTCGATGGGGAATCCTTGCTGAGGTCAAGCGATTGCGTCGTGTCGAATCCCGAATCAACCTCGTAGACGATGGATCCGCTTACGCTCATTGGATCTGTGGGTGACAACGCTTCGGCTCTCTTCCAGGTTCGGCCTGCATCCGTCGAGTAAGGCAAGCGCGCGCCTCCGCAACTGCCCCCACCCGACGAACAGTCGGTATTGCCTCTTGTGACAGGGCCGACCAAGTACTGATCGTTGGCCGCGTCGATGATGAAGGCGCTGCCGCCCATCGCGCCTCGGTCCCATTTCACGACCAAGGAGCGAATTCCCTTCTTCTTGTCGACATAGAAGACGGTCGCATCGGTGCATGCGCCTTCACCGCGCGGCACCAACTCGAAGTACCTGTTCTCGTCGATTCGGTAGACCACCTGTGGCGGCGCAACCGGGCGACCACGCTGGTCAACACTGCTTGCCGAAAGTAGCTCGGGCACGCCTGGATAGGGTCCCGCTCGAAGGGCGCAGGCCGTCAGAAGAATGCTCCCGGTCATTGCTGCGAGGACTGCGATGGTTCTTGTGTATTTCATCTTTGCTATTTCCCTGAGTCTTTTCGTTGTGTTCTGCTCGTCATGCGCGTGTTTGTTGCCTTTGTTCTTACCCCCCGAAAATTGTTGTTTTCCGCCGATGCCATGACATGGCACGGACGCGCAAATTCCATGAATCGGCCACGCGCTGGCGTACGCAGCTTCGTCTTGTCTCGAGGCGAACTGCTTCGCGCAACGCTGGGCGTTGGAAATGAAATGCCTCCGAATCCTTCTTGTTAGGCGGCCTCAGTAAGCGGGTCTCCTCGCGCCCACTCTAGAAGCGCCCCCCATTGGCGTCCATCGGACTTGTCTTGAAATGTGGCGGAAATCGCGCTTTTCGGCTTTTCGTTTTCGTCCACTTGAGGCCCCCCGGGGTCCTGGCTCCTTGCGCGCCTGTCAATACCCCGCGCCCCTCACGAGCGCCTCGCGCGCGGTGTCGTCGATCAGGTGGTGATAGGTCTTCTCGATCTGCTCAACCGAGGTGCCGGCCATCTTCGCGATGGTCATTGGCCCCACGCCCGCGGTGATCAGGTCCGTGTGCGCGAGTGTCGCAGCCAGTGGATCGTCAACGCACTCGGCAGCTTCGCGGCGACAGCGACCTCCTTGATCGCGTCGTTCCAGGCGTAGGCCTTCCAGTGGCCGCCGCTTCGTCGCCGACCAGGTCGCGCTTGAGGGCTTCCGTTCAGCGGTCGTGGATACGATGGACCTTCGCGGCGAGGTTGAGCGCGGCCCGGAAGCTCGCGACGTCGCGGTTCGCCGTCGAGGCCTTGCGCGGCTTGCCGGCGATGCCGCCTGCGCGGGTGACGGGCAGTTGGGTGATCCAATCGCGCCAGGCGCCGAACTCGGCCGTGGTGATCTTGGCCATCGGGGTGTCGATCCAGCGGCGGCCACTCTCGTCGGCGTAGAGGACGACCAGGAGGTTGAAGCGGAGCGCGTCGACCGGGCGCCACCTCGCCGTTCTTCGTCTTCTTGCCCTGCTCGACGATGTAGGCTTGGATGACCTGGCGCGGCGTCATCTTCGAGGGAATGATCGTCTGGCCCTTGGTGACCCGGTCCTGCTCGTCGAACCACGCCTGCGCAGCCTTGAGCGCGACGGCAAAGCGCTCCTTATCAGCGAGGTGGTCGAGAGCGCCAAGCGCCAGGTCGACCTCCTTGCGGCCTTCCTGGCGTTTCGCGCCCCAGGTCCCGGGCGTGCCGGGAGTCATGTAGCGGAAGCCGACGAAGCGGTTCGTCAGACTCTTGAGGAAATAGGGCTTGCGGCGCGGCGCGAGCTTCGCGCGGCCGGCGGGCGTATCGATCCTGTAGGCGGCCATGTCTCTTCGTCCACCGAATAGGGTTGAACATGGCGCTGGCCGGTATCCGTAACAGTATCCGTAAAGCGGGATAAAAAGATGGAATCGACCCGCGCCTCGCTGAGCACGAAAAATCGGGTTTTCATTGGGGAAACCTGAAAATCCGTTTGCAAGCGAAACGCAAGGTTATGACCGTCTTAGCCCCCGGCAGGGGGTAGAAGGAGCGCACGAAGTGCGCGGAGCCCGGGGCCGAGCCAGTTTCAGTGCGTAGGCACCAGGAAATCCTGGCTGATGCGCCACCCGAGTTCGTTCACCCGGTCGAGGAACTGCGTCAGATAGGCATGCAAGCCGGTCGCCAGGATCTCGTCAACCCGCGCGTACTGCAGATCAGCCAGCAGCTTGCCGGCGCGCCGTTGCGTTTCGGCGCTCTGATCGTTGGCCACCTTGGCCAGGTTGTTCACCACCTCGACCAGGCTCGCGTGCAATGAACGCGGCATGTCGGCGCGCAGGATCAGCAGTTCCGCCACGCGCTCCGGCTTGATCACGTCGCGATACACCTTGCGGTACACCTCGAAGGCCGAAACGCTGCGCAGGATCGCGCTCCAGTGATAGAAGTCGTACTCCTGGTCGCCGGCGGCCTGGCCGAAGAACTCGCTGTTCATCGCGTGGAACTTCACATCCACCAGGCGCGCGGTGTTGTCGGCCCGCTCCAGGAAGGTGCCGAGGCGCGAGAAATAGAATGCCTCGTCCTGCAGCATCGTGCCCAGCGTGACGCCGCGCGACAGGTGCGAGCGGAACTTCACCCATTCGAAGAACTGTCCCGGGTCGCGCTCGAAGTCGCCCGCGCGAAGCATGCGGTTGACTTCGAGCCAGGTCGTGTTCTGCGTTTCCCAGGCTTCGGTAGTGAGCGCACCGCGCACGGCCCGTGCGTTCTCGCGCGCGGCCCGCAGGCACGACAGGATCGACGATGGGTTGTCCTCGTCCTTGACCATGAACTCCATGACCTGCGCCGGCACGATCTGGTCGTGCGTCTTGCTGTACGACGGCAGCAACTCGCTGATGGAGAGCAACCCTTGCCAGCCGTGCTTGGCCACTTCGGCCGACTGCGGCAGCAGCGAGGTCTGGTAGTTGACGTCAAGCATGCGCGCAGTGTTTTCCGCGCGCTCGGTGTAGCGCGACATCCAATAGAGGTGATCGGCGGTGCGAGACAGCATCTTTTTTTCGTTCCGGGTTGTTATGCCGATTGGGTCTGCGATTGGGACGGCGAGGCGGCCGGTTTCGCGGCCGGCCGCCGGTCTGCCTCCAGCACCCACGTGTCCTTGGTGCCGCCGCCCTGCGAAGAATTGACGACCAGCGATCCTTCCTTGAGCGCCACGCGGGTGAGTCCGCCCGGCACCATCTGCACGACCTTGCCCGACAGCACGAAGGGCCGCAGGTCGATGTGGCGCGGCGCGATGCCGGCATCCACGAAAGTCGGCGAACTCGACAGGCTCAGCGTGGGTTGCGCGATGTAGCCGTCGGGCTTGGCCAGCACGGCCTTCTTGAAGTCCTCGATCTCGGCCTGCGTCGCGGCAGGGCCGATCAGCATGCCGTAGCCGCCGGCGCCGTGCACTTCCTTGACGACGAGGTCCTTCATGTTCGCGACGACGTAGGCCAGCTCGTCCTTGTTGCGGCACATGTAGGTCGGCACGTTCTTGAGGATCGGCTTCTCGTTCAGGTAGAACTCGATCATCTTCGGCACGTACGGGTAGATCGACTTGTCGTCGGCCACGCCAGTGCCCACGGCATTCGAGATGGCGACGTTGCCGGCGCGGTAGGCGCGCATCAGGCCGGCGCAACCCAGCGTGGACGTGGGCCGGAACACCTCGGGGTCGAGGAAGTCGTCGTCCACGCGACGGTAGATCACGTCGACACGCCTTGGCCCACGCGTGGTGCGCATATAGACGAAGTCGTCCTTGACGAACAGGTCCTGCCCTTCGACCAGCTCGACACCCATCTGCTGTGCGAGGAAGGCGTGCTCGAAATAGGCGCTGTTGTACATGCCGGGCGTGAGCACCACCACGGTCGGCTCCGGTGTGGCCGGCGGCGCGATGGCGCGCAGGGTTTCCAGCAGCAGATCGGGATAGTGGGCGACCGGCGCAACGCGGTTCTGGTTGAACAGTTCGGGGAACAACCGCATCATCATCTTGCGGTTTTCGAGCATGTAGCTGACGCCGCTGGGCACACGCAGGTTGTCTTCGAGCACGTAGTACTCGCCGCTGCCGGTGGCGTCGGGGGCGCGCACGATGTCGATGCCGGCGATGCTCGAATAGACGTTGTGGGGCACGTGCACGCCCATCATCTCGGGGCGGAACTGCGCGTTGTCGCGGATCTGCCCGGCCGGAACGATGCCGGCCTTGACGATCTCCTGGTCGTGATACACGTCGTGGATGAAGCGGTTCAGCGCATTCACACGCTGCACCAGGCCTTTTTCCATCGATGCCCATTCATCGGCCGGAATGATCCGCGGCAACAGGTCGAATGGAATCAGTCGCTCGGTACCTGAGCCGTCCTCGTCTTTCGCGCCGTACACCGCAAAGGTGATGCCGACACGGCGAAAAATCATCTCCGCCTCTTCGCGCCGCGAGCGCATCAATTCACCCGGTTGCCTCGCCAGCCATTGGTCGTAGCGCTGGTAGTGGCTTCGGATCGCGGCGCCCGCGTAAGGCTGCGACTCGTACATCTCGTCAAATTTGTGCATAGAGCGACCAATCTCCTTCGCCATAGCTTAGCAAGTTCAAGGCCAAATGACCCCCTGGTTGAGCCCGATTTCGCACTCAACGGCTACTGCTGGTGTTGCCAATAGCGTCGCGCGGCCGTGCGCTCGCACTTCCACTCCTTTGGTGAAACACTTTGCCAGCCGACGGCGCCGCAGTGGGGCGAGTCGACCACCGGAATGCCACGCGCCTCGTATCGCTTCCTCACCTCCTCGGCCGGATGGCCGAAGCGATTGCGGTAGCCCGCCTGCACGAACACGATGCCGGGTTTCAGGGTGTCGAGCAGCAGCGCGCTCGAGGAGGTCTTGCTTCCGTGGTGCGGGGCCAACAACAGGTCGACCCGAAGCCCGGGTTCGCGCTGGACGAGCGCGCTTTCCTGATTGCGCTCGATGTCGCCAGCCAGCAAGGCACTGGCGCGGCCGTTGCCGATGCGCAGCACGCATGAGATCGCGTTGGGCTTGGCGGCGGTCTCGTAGTCGCTCGCGACCGGGTGCAGGAAATCGAAGCGTACGCCATCCCACTCCCACTGCTGGCCTGCCACGCACCTGTCCGATTGGCGCAAGTCCTGCAAGGGATGGGTGTCCTCGATCGAACTGCGCAGGCCGGCCTGGGGCTGCATCGCCAGCACGGCCGGTGCGCCGCCGGTGTGGTCGGCGTCCCGGTGGCTGAGCACCAGGGTGTCAAGCCGTACGTCCAGCGCGCGCAGCAAAGGCACCAGCACCCGAAGGCCAGCGTCGCTTTCGAGGCTGTAGCGGGGGCCGGTGTCATACAGCAAGGCATGGTGCGCGGTGCGTACCAGCACGGCATTGCCCTGGCCGATGTCGGCAGCC
This sequence comes from Variovorax humicola, assembly GCF_037889915.1. NCBI lineage: Bacteria > Pseudomonadati > Pseudomonadota > Betaproteobacteria > Burkholderiales > Comamonadaceae > Variovorax > Variovorax humicola. The sequence continues at coordinate 28,265 of NZ_JBBKZV010000004.1, forward strand.
AGCAGATCGAACTCGCCAGCCGCGGGACGTGCCGGCTGCCAGAGCAGCGCAGACAACAGGAGCGGCAGACCGAGCGCCCGAAGCGCCAGCGGCAGCCTCATGGCGAGAAGTACCCCGCCCGCTACACCGCAGAGCGCCAGCCATGCCGGTGGCGCCCCGGTGGAAATGGTGGCGAGGGGCCAGCCCGCCAGCCATTGCAGGAACCAGGCAAGAACTTGTACGGCCCAGGCTGCCAAATCCCATGAAGGCGGGATCGCCACGCCCAGCATTGCCAGCGGCGTCACCACCAGCGTGACCCACGGAATCGCCAGCACGTTGGCCAGCAGGCCCACCAGCGAAACCTGCTGGAACAGCAGCAGGGTGAGCGGCGCGAGCGCCAGCGTGACCACCCATTGCTCGCGAAGCATTCGGAGCAACCGCGCCACAAGACTCGTCCTGCCGGCCGGCGACTCGCCCGAATCGGTCGCGAACAGCACGCCGACGGCGACGAAGCTGAGCCAGAAGCCGGCCTGCATCAAGGCCCACGGGTCGAGTGCCACCACCACGGTGCAAGTGCCCAGCCACACATTCGGCGCCGGCCACCGCCGGCCGGTGAGGCGCAACAGCGCCACGGTCGCGAGCATGCTCACCGTGCGCTGCGACGGCACGCCCCAGCCGCTGAACAGGGCGTACAGCGTGGCCAGCAGCACACCGCCCACCAGTGCGGCATGGGGAGACGGCCACCACAGCATGCCTCGCGTGCTGCGTCGCCACAGCGCACCCACGAGCGCCGCGGCGAGCCATGCGAACATGGTGATGTGCAGGCCCGAGATGCTCATCAAGTGCGCCACGCCGGTGGCACGAAAGATATCCCAGTCGGCGCGATCGATGGCACCCTGGTCACCGGTGACCAGTGCGGCGATGACACCCGCCAGCCGCTTGTCGGCCACCCGTTCGAAGACGGCGTCGCGCACGGCCTCGCGCGCACGTTCGACCGGGTGCTGCCAGGTCGAGCCGAGCCGCTCGGGCGGGACATCGTTGCTGCCCGTGCGCACGTAGCCGGCAGCACGTACCCCCTGCTCCCACATCAGCAACTCGTAGTCGAAGCCGTGCGGATTCAGGTTGCCATGCGGCGCCCTCAGCCGCACCGTCATGCGCCAGCGTTCGCCCGCATGCAGTTCGGCCGGTACCGACGCGACCGGGGCCTGGCCGCCAATGCGCGCCGGGCGGGCCCACAAGCCGGTGTTCTCCGCATACCAGCCGAGCGCCAGCCTCGTGGGCCATCGCGAGGGCCCGGGCGCATCGGGCGATGCATCCTTGCCGGCCCAGCGCGCCGACTCGACGTCGAGCCGAAAGCGCAAGGCGCCTTCGCCTCGTTGCGGCATCTGCGCGACCACGCCGATCACTTGCAGGTCGCGTCCTTCAAGGGCCGGGTCGAGCGCCCCTTCGGCACAAAGCACGGCCCGCATGCCGACCGCAGCGAACGCCAGCGCGACACCCAGCATCAGCGCCAACAGCCCGGTCGAGCGGCCGCCGCGACGGCGCAGGCGAGCCAGGACCCACAACGCAAGCATGGCCGCCAGCAACATCGCCGCATAGGCCGGCAGCGGCCACAGCGCCTGCTGCTGCAGTTGCAGTGCTGCGCCCAGCACCGAGCCAGCCATGGCCGCGAAGGCCCACGGGCGGCGCCGGGCGGCATCGTCATATGCATCGCCGGCCCTCGTCAACGTTTCTTCCTCCCCACGTTTACCACCCCATCCGTTTGCGCTTTGGCGCATTAATTGCTTGCTTGTCGGCTAGTATGCGTGCGCCATTGGCGCATCTTCACGACACCTCAAAACATGTCTATTCACGCCGCGCTCCACCACGTCACCCACTACAAATACGATCGCCCCGTGCAATTGGGTCCCCAGGTTGTTCGCCTGCGGCCCGCGCCCCATTGCCGGAGCAACGTCATCTCGTATTCGCTCCAGGTCGAGCCCGCCGACCACTTCATCAACTGGATGCAGGACCCGTTTGCCAACTACCAGGCACGGCTCGTCTTCCCTGCCAAGACGCGCGAGTTCAAGGTTACCGTCGACCTCGTCGTCGAAATGGCGGTCTACAACCCGTTTGATTTCTTTCTCGAGCCGCAAGCGGAAAACTTCCCGTTCGAGTACACCGAATCGCAGGCCGACGAGCTGGCGCCCTACCTCGTCACCGAAACGCCGACACCGCTGCTCGAGGCCTATCTCGCCAAGGTCGACCGCAAGGAGCAGCGCACCATCGACTTCCTGGTCGGGCTCAACCAGCAGGTCCAGCAAGACATCACGTACCTGATCCGCATGGAGCCCGGCGTGCAGACGCCGGAAGAAACGCTCACCAACGGCAGCGGCTCCTGCCGCGATTCGGGCTGGCTGCTGGTGCAACTGCTGCGCCACTGCGGGCTGGCCGCGCGCTTCGTCTCGGGCTACCTGATCCAGCTCACGCCCGACGTGAAGGCGCTCGACGGCCCGAGCGGTACCACGGTCGATTTCACCGACCTGCACGCCTGGTGCGAGGTGTTCCTGCCGGGCGCCGGCTGGATCGGCCTCGACGCCACGTCGGGCCTGCTGGCGGGCGAAGGCCACATCCCACTCGCCTGCACGCCGACACCCTCGAGCGCTGCGCCCATCGAGGGCGTCGTCGATGATGCGGAGGTCGACTTCGGCCATGAAATGAAGGTCTCGCGCATCTACGAATCGCCGCGCGTCACCAAGCCCTACACCGAAGAGCAATGGGCCGACGTGCTCAAGCTGGGAGAAGCCGTCGACAAGCGCCTGGTGGACGGCGACGTGCGCCTGACAATGGGCGGGGAGCCTACCTATGTGGCCACCAGCGACCGCGACGCGGCCGAATGGAACACTGATGCACTCGGCCCCACGAAGCGCGGCTACGCCACTGAACTCGTGCACCGCCTGCGCGCCGAATACGGCGACGGCGGCTTCCTGCATTTCGGCCAGGGCAAGTGGTATCCGGGCGAGCAACTGCCGCGCTGGGCACTGTCGATCTTCTGGCGCGCGGACGGCCAGAAAGTGTGGCATGACCCCGAACTGTTCGCCGACGAACGCGTGCCCACCCACTACACGAGCGATGACGCGCGCCGCTTCACCACCGTGCTGGCGCACAAGCTCGGACTGACCGAGCGCTACATCCAGCCCGGCTACGAAGACATCTACTACTACCTGTGGCGCGAGCGCCGGCTGCCGGTCAACGTCGACGTGTTCGAGTCGAAGCTCGAGGACGAAATGGAACGCGTGCGCCTGCGCCGCGTGTTCACCCAGAAGCTCGATTCAGTCATCGGCTACATGCTGCCGATCGAGCCGGCAAGTGCCGAACACGATGCACCGCCGCTCGAAGGCCCCGGATGGAAGACCGGCCCCTGGTTCCTGCGCGACGACCGCCTGTTCCTGATCCCCGGCGATTCGCCGATGGGCTACCGCCTGCCACTCGATTCGCAGCCGTGGGCGAGCAAGGGCGACTACCCGTATCTCGTCGACCGCGACCCCACGGCGCCGCGCGCCGCGCTGCCGACCGCAGCCCAATACCTCGCGCGCTACGCCACCTCGACCGCGCCGGGGGGCTCGGGCGCGGCGACGATGCCGGCCGCCGTTCCGGGCGCGACCCAGACGGTCGAACTCTCCAGCGTGCCCTATGCCTTCGGCACGCCGCCTGCCACGGCCGCGCAACTGCGCATGCAAGGGTCCGGCAAGCCCGCGCCCGTGGACGCGGGCACCAGCGCCGCCGACGTCACGCGCCAGCCACGCCGCGGCGAATCGGCCCACTGGGTCACGCGCACCGCGCTGTGCGTCGAAGTGCGCGACCCACGCCGCGCCAACGGCCCCGCCGCCGAAAAGCTGGGCAAGGCCTCGGGCGTGCTTTACGTCTTCATGCCGCCGCTGGCCCGCCTGGAGGACTACCTCGACCTGGTCGCTGCCGTCGAAGGCACTGCTGCGCAGCTCGGCATGAAGATCGTCATGGAGGGCTATCCGCCGCCGCGCGATTCGCGCCTGAAGGTGCTGGCCGTGACGCCCGACCCCGGCGTGATCGAAGTCAACATCCACCCGGCCCACAACTGGAAGGAATTGGTGGCCCACACCGAGTTCCTCTACAACGCCGCCTTCGAAACACGCCTGTCGGCCGAGAAGTTCATGACCGACGGCCGCCACACCGGCACCGGCGGCGGCAACCACTTCGTGATGGGCGGCGCCACCCCGGCGGACAGCCCCTTCCTGCGCCGGCCCGAGCTGCTCGCCAGCCTGCTGCTGTACTGGCACAACCACCCGTCGCTGTCGTATCTGTTCTCGGGCATGTTCATCGGCCCGACGAGCCAGGCGCCGCGCGTGGACGAGGCCCGCAACGACCAGGTCTACGAGCTCGAGATCGCGCTCAAGGAAATCGCGAAGAACCGCGAGATCCATGGCCAGAACATGCCGGCCTGGCTGGTCGACCGTACGCTGCGCAACATCCTGATCGACGTGTCGGGCAACACGCACCGCAGCGAGTTCTGCATCGACAAGCTCTACTCGCCCGACTCCAGCACCGGCCGCCTCGGCCTGCTGGAGCTACGCGCCTTCGAGATGCCTCCGCACTCGCGCATGAGCATCGCGCAGCAATTGCTGATCCGCTCGCTGGTCGCCCGCTTCTGGGACGAGCCCTACAAGGCGCCAGTGACGCGTTGGGGCACCGAACTGCACGACCGCTTCCTGCTGCCGACCTTCGTCAAGATGGACTTCGACGACGTCATCACCGAGATGCAGCAGGCCGGCTTCGCCTTCGATGCCGACTGGTTCGCGCCGCACTTCGAGTTCCGCTTCCCGCTGGTCGGGCAGGTGCAGGCGATGGGCGTAGAGCTTTCGCTGCGCAACGCGCTGGAGCCCTGGCACGTGATGGGCGAGGAAGGTTCGGCCGGCGGCACGGTGCGCTATGTCGACTCGTCGCTCGAACGCATCGAAGTGCGCGTCACCGGCCTGAACGAAAGCCGCCATGTGGTCACCGTCAACGGCAAGGTGTTGCCGCTGCAGCCCACAGGCACGGCGGGCGAGTTCGTGGCCGGCGTGCGCTACAAGGCATGGAACCCGCCATCGGCCCTGCATCCCAGCATCCCTGCGCATGCGCCGCTCACCTTCGACATCGTCGACACCTGGATGAAGCGTTCGCTCGGGGGATGCCAGTACTTCGTCGCGCATCCGGGCGGGCGCAACTACGAGACCTTCCCGGTCAACGCCTACGAGGCCGAGAGCCGCCGCCATTCGCGCTTTACGCGGATGGGCCACACCCCGGGCCTGATGCGCACGCCGCCGGCGACGATCGAGCTGGCAGGGAGTCGAGAATTCCCGTTCACACTTGACTTGAGGCGCTGATCTGGTGGCCCGATAGTCGATGCCCACGGCGGCAGTGTGACAATCGGGCACCTGTGGAACCCTTGAACGACTCCCTCTTTGGCAACGCCTCCCTCGAGGCGCCTGCCGCCCTTGCGTCGGCGCTTGCACCGCCCGCGCATGCCGGCCATTTCGATGAGCTGAGGGGCCTTGCAACGCCGCTCGTCTCGCCGCGCGCAGCCGCGCCAGCGCAGCCCGCCGTGCCTCTGTACGATGCCACGGCCGAAGCGCCCCCCGCCTCCCAGCAGCCCGAAGCACCCCAAGCGCCTTCGCGCCCGCCGCTGGCGCCCGCATGGTCCCAGTTCTTCGACGAACTCGGTACAGGCGGCTTCGGCGACCTGCCGCGCCGTTCCGTCAGCCTGGCGCGCCAGATCCGCGACAACGGCGTCACTTACAACGTCTATGCCGATGGCGACGGGCCGCAGCGCCCCTGGTCGCTCGACCTGTTCCCGCTGATCATCTCGCCCGAGAGCTGGGCGCAGATCGAAGCCGGCGTGCAGCAGCGCGCGCGCGTGCTCGACCGCGTTCTCGCCGACGTGTACGGGCCGCAGCAGTTGCTGGCCCAGGGCCTGCTGCCCGCCGCGCTGGTTCACGGCAATCCCGGCTACCTGCGTGCGATGCACGGCGTGAAGCCACCGGGCGACACCTGGCTGCACATCGCCGGCTTCGACCTGGCGCGCGGGCCCGACGGCAACTGGTGGGTGGTGTCGCAACGCACGCAGGCACCCTCGGGCCTGGGCTACCTGCTGGAAAACCGCCTCGCCATCTCGCGCCAGTTTCCGCAGGCATTCGATGCGCTCCACGTGCAGCGCCTGGCTGCGACCTACAGCGCCATGATGGAGGGCCTGCAGGCGATGTGCCCGGCCGGCGCCCCGCCGCACGTCGCGCTGCTCACGCCCGGCCCCTACAACGAGACCTATTTCGAGCATGCCTACCTGGCGCGCTACCTCGGCATCACGCTGGTCGAGGGCAATGACCTCACGGTGCGTGACCAACGCCTCTACCTCAAGACCCTGCAGGGCCTGCGCCCGGTGCACGGACTGATCAAGCGGCTCGACGACCAGTACCTCGACCCGCTCGAACTCAAGCCCGACTCCACGCTCGGCGTACCCGGCCTGCTGCAGGCCATTCGCGCCGGCAACGTGCTGGTGGCCAACATGCCGGGCTCGGCATTCCTTGAATCGCCCGCACTGCTTGGCTTCCTGCCCGGCCTGGCGCGCCACCTGATCGGCGAAAAACTCCAATTGCCTGCGCTGCCGACATGGTGGTGCGGCGAACGTGCGGCCATGGAAGCGGTGCTGCCGCAACTCGGCGACTGCGCCATCAAGCCGACCTACACGGGATCGTATTCGCACGACACGTTCGAGGCGGTGCTGGGCAGCCAGTTGCGCCGGCGCGAGCTGGACGAATGGGCGGGCCGCATCGTGCGCCAGGGAGATGCCCACACGGTACAAAGCCAGCTCCCGCTCTCGCAGATGCCCACCTGGGCGCAGGACTTCGGGCCTGGTCACATCGCGCCGCGCGCGGTGCTGCTGCGCGTGTTCGCGGTCAGCGACGGGGCGCAGTCGTGGCGCGTGCTGCCGGGCGGCCTGGCACGGCTTGCGGGCGCCGATGCGCAGATCGCGTCGATGCAGCGCGGCGGCAGCAGCGCCGACGTCTGGGTGCAGACGCGCGGCGAAGTCGACCGCACCACCCTGCTGCAGCCGCATGCCACGCCGGCCTCGCTCGCGCGGCATCGCGCACCGGTGACCAGCCGCGCCGCCGAGAACATGTTCTGGCTCGGCCGCTACACCGAACGCGCCGAGAACGCGATTCGTCTCGCACGACTCACGCTCGACCTGCTGGGCGGCGAAGACCAGTCCTCGCGCCCACTGCTCGGCTGGCTGCATCGTCTTGCATTGCGCAACGCATTGGTGCCGCGCGAAGTGCCCAGTGCGCCCAAGTCGCGGCGCGTGTTCGAACGCGCGTTGATCGCGGAACTCGGGGATGTGACCAAAGGCGCCAGCGTGGGGTTCAGCCTGAGCTGCATCCGGAACGCGGCTGCGGCGGTGCGCGAGCGCCTGTCGCAAGACCACTGGAGCCTGATCGTGCGCGCCGAATCCGACTTCCTGCGCCGTGCGGCCGAGCAGGCCGGAGAACTGGGCGAGGGCAGCTATGCCACCGGCGCCGCGCTGCGCTCGCTCGAAGGCGCCAGCAATGCGCTCTCGGCCGTGACGGGCGCACAAACCGACCGCATGACGCGCGACGATGCATGGCGCCTGTTGTCGATCGGCCGGCACATCGAACGGCTCGCCTTCCTGGCGAGCGCGCTGGCCGCCGGCTTCGACAACGGCGCGGTGCACGAGGTCGCGGGCTTCGAAGCGATGGTCGCGCTGTTCGACAGCACCATCACCTTCCACGCGCGCTACCAGCAGCGCCGCGACGTGGCGACCATGGTCGACCTGCTCGTACTCGACGGCGACAACCCGCGCTCGCTGGCATGGGTCACGCAAACGCTGCGCGGGCGCATCGCGAGGCTCGCCGGCAGCGCGCCGGGCAAGTTGACGGCGCTGTCGCACGAGTTGCCCGACCCTGCGACATGGACGCTGGAAAAGCTCTGCGACCCCGGCCCGCATGCGGACTACCCCGCGCTGGTCCAGCTGTTCAGTGCCTGCGAAACCGCTGCGTACCATGTGTCGGATGCAATCGGTACGCGCTACTTCACCCTGACTTCGGAATCGTTGCGATCCGTCGGGGCTTGAGGACGAGCGCGCAGGCGCAAAATCCACCCATGCTCCTTCACGTCACCCACGAAACCCGCTACGACTACACGCCGCCGGTCGAAACCGCTCAGCATCTTGCGCATCTGAAGCCGCTGGTCACACCCTCGCAGCGGTTGGTGAGCCACAAGCTGGTGATCACGCCCGAGCCGGCGCAACGCAGCGAGTCACCCGACATCTACGGCAACGCACGCGCATTCTTTGCGCTCGACTCCACGCATCAGAAACTGGTGGTGACGGCGGAAAGCGTGGTCGAGACCTCGAAACCGGTGCTGGGGTCCGACGCGGCGGTTTCCTTGCCATGGGAGCAGGTGCGCGAGCGCTTTCAATATCGCAAGGGCTCGCTGTACGACGCGGCATCCGATTTCGTGTATCCCTCGCCCTACGTGCCGCGCCACGAGGATTTCGCGGCCTTTGCCCGCCCGAGCTTCACGCCGGGCCGGCCGACCTTCGACGCGGCAATGGATCTGTGCCTGCGCATCTACAACGAGTTCGACTACGACACGACCAGCACCGAGGTCAGCACGCCCGCGGTCGAAGCGCTCGCGCAGCGCGGCGGCGTATGCCAGGACTTTGCCCACATCATGATTGCGTGTTTGCGCACGATGGGTCTGCCGGCGCGCTACGTGAGCGGCTATCTGCTGACGCAGCCGGCGCCCGGCGAGCCCCGCCTGGTGGGGGCTGACGCGTCGCATGCCTGGGTCTCCGTCTATCTGCCGGGCACCGACGGCCCCGGCGACTGGGCCGAGTTCGATCCGACCAATGGCCGCCCTCCCGGCGAGGACTACGTGACGCTCGCCATCGGCCGGGACTACTCCGACGTGTCGCCCATGCGCGGCGTGCTGCATGGCGGCGCGCGCCACACGCTCAAGGTGGGCGTGACGGTCATGCCGCTCGAGGAATTGGCCGCCGACGCGCGATTTGCCGCGCAAGCCCAGTCGGCCTCGACTGCGGCAATGCCGACGCAGGACCCGCCGCAGATTCCATCGCAATCCCAATCACAATCCTGATCCGCCGGCGTCACGCCGCCCGCAGGCGCGCACGCCGACGCCTTTCCATGTCCATCGAATATCCGGAGAACCAGTCATGAGCATCTACGACAAGCTGAGCCAACTCGGCATCACCCTTCCCCCCGTTTCCGTGCCAGTCGCCGCCTATCTGCCTTTCGTGCGTTCGGGCAACCTGGTGTTCCTCTCTGGGCACGTGGCCAAGAAGGGCGGCAAGCCGTGGGTGGGGCAGCTTGGCGCCGGCATGGAGACGGCGGAGGGCAGGCTGGCGGCGCGCGCGGTTGCCATCGACATGATGGGCACGCTGCACGCAGCCGTGGGCGACCTCAACAAGGTCACGCGCATCGTCAAGCTCATGAGCCTGATCAACTCGACCGCCAGCTTTACCGAACAGCATCTGGTGACCAACGGCGCGAGCGAGTTGCTGGCCGAGGTGTTTGGCGACAAGGGCGCCCATGCCCGGAGCGCATTCGGCGTGTCGCAGATCCCGCTGGGCGCCTGCGTCGAGATCGACATGATTGCGGAAGTCGCCTGAGTCCGGAGTCCAGGTGGCTGGCAAGGCAATGCGCCGCGCGCGCGTGCCGACGTGCGGCAGCGGCGTCACGCGTTTACATGCCGGGAGCTTCATTGCAAACAACCGGTTTCAGACGGCGCTGGGGATTCCGCCTGCACAAGTCCCTGCCTACACTGAGGCCATGTCCCCTACCCACTCGCCGCCCGAAGTCCGGCATCTTCGCCAGACCCTGCTCTGGCCGCTGCGCCTCATGCCGATCCCCGACGCGAAAAGCGGCAATGCCAGCCCCTGGCAGGTGCTGCGCGAACTGGGCGACAAGTCACCCTGGAAGGAAGAGGTCGACGAATACACCGGCGACAGCAGCCGCTTCCATGAGCGCCACTACAACGAATTCGTGAGCTTCCTGCCGTACGTGCAGCGCTTCCTGTACGGCGAGGGCCGGGCGCGCGGCACCGTGGACAAGGACGGCGACTCGCCCATGCGCGTCTTCCGCCGCCATGACATCGCGGCCGTGCGCCTCGTCACGCGCCCCGGCGACGCGCCGGTGACGCTGCAGGTCGTTCATGCGGACCTGTGCTTCTTCTTCGACCTCGATGTGGTAATCCTCAACATCGAAGTCGGCGTGGACAACCTTCTCCTCACGCAGGCGCAGGAGGTCCTCTACCGCTTCGGCCGTGCCTTTCCAGCCGGCTGGGATGCCAACGGCTTGCCGCTGCACTGCCTGCACAGCATCGAATGGCTGGCGGCCGACGGCAACGTGTTGTCGTGCTCGGATGCTCAGAATCGCGAGGCTTTCCTGCAGCACGTTGCCGAGCACCGCGCGCCGCGCTTCTCGGCGCACTGGGCCTTCATGATGCAACCGCTCGTGAGCGACCATTCCGGGGAGCCCGGCAGGCTGCGCTACCGGCAGATCGAGTACTACCGTATGCCGACGATGGCCTACCTGTCACTCAGCGACCCCACCCTGCTCACGCGCAGCGACTACGTGCGCCTGGGCCTGGTCACCGGCGTGGGCGAAAGCGAGGCGACCCTGCCCTATGCCGAACAGCACCTGGAGGACTTCGAGCGCAAGTATTGCTACGACCGCTTCTGGGTCGACGGCGGCAGCGCGCCCAATACGCGCTACATGTGCAGCGGCTATTCGCTGGTGGTGGTGGGCGACGCGCGTTCCGATTTTTTCTGCTGCCGCGATCGCGGCGTGCTGGCGCAGTTCAGGCACCAGCACTTCCTGCTGTTCCTGATCTGCCATTTCCAGAAGGCGTCGCTGCTGCTGTTCTCCGACCAGTTGGTGGAGGCGTTGGGCAAGCTCGACGTGCGCAACACGCCGAGCGTGAAGCGGTTCAAGCGCGCCATCCGGCACAACTTCGAACGCTTCCTGCGCTTCACGCACCGCTACTGGTTCCACGAGATCTCCGAGCAGGCGCAGGTGCGCGCGCTTTCGCGCATGTGCGCCACGCACCTCGGCCTCGACCCGCTCTACGACGAGGTCAAGGACCGCATCGCCGAGATGAACACTTACCTCGACGCCGACAGCCTGCGCCGCCAAGCCAACACCGTGGTGCGGCTCACCGTGGTCACGCTGTTCGGCCTGATCGGCACCATCACGACCGGTTTCCTCGGCATGAACCTGCTTGCCGAAGCCGAGTCGCCGCTGATGACCAAGCTGATCTGGTTCTTCGTGGTGTTCGGCCTGACGACCTGGCTCACGGTCTACACGATGGTCAAGTCGCAGCGGCTGTCGGATTTTCTCGATGCGTTGTCGAATGACCGGCTGACCTTGGGCGGCAAGCTGAAGGCGCTGATACACGTGTGGAGGCCCGGGGCCGAATGAAAACGAACACCCCCGAAGCGCCTGCGGCGCTTCCCCCTCGAGGGGGCGCACCCGGCGGCCCGGCAAAGCCGGTTCCGCGGGGGAAATCAAACACCCCCGAAGCGCCTGCGGCGCTCCCCCCTCGAGGGGGCGCACCCGGCGGCCCGGCAAAGCCGGTTCCGCGGGTGCCCACGAACAGACCAGGATGAGCCCTTCCCCCGAAGCGCCGGCGGCGCTTCCCCCTCGAGGGGGCGCCCACGAACAGACTTCGCCGTACTCGTCCTGGGTTTCACGCGTCGCGGGTCACGCGATAACGCGGTGGAAAACTGATCCGGAGCATCTGCGGGCCTCTCCATGGAACGGAGCTAACGAACAAGTGCGGTGCCGACTCGCACTTCATCCGCGGGCAGTTGCGAAGGCAAGGCCAGCGCCTTCGAGATCGACACCAGTCCTATCGCCAGCCGCGCCGAGCTTTCCGCATAGTCACGCTGTGCCTGCAACAAGGTGCGTTGCGCGTCGAGTTGCACGAGGAAGTCCGTCAGGCCGTGCTCATAACGCACGCCCGCCAGTTGTAGGGCATCGCGGCTGCTGCGCTCCCTCTGCGCCAGTTGCACGTTGCGTTGCCGCTCGGCGGCGTAGCCGCTCAGCGCATCGTCGATCTCGTGCCAGGCCTTGAGCAGGGTCTGCTGCCAGGCCACGGCGGCCTCTTGCTGTTGCAGCGTGCGCACCGTGACGGTGGCGCGCCGACGACCGCCGTCGAAGACCGGCAGTTCCAGGCTCGGGCCAATCGACCATTTCCGGCTGCCCCATTCGCCGAAGGTGCTGGCATCGACCGACTCGAACCCGAAGTGCGCACCGATCGTGATGCGCGGATACAGGTCGGCCACGGCAACCCCGACGCTTGCCGTCGCGGCATGCAATTGCGCTGCGGCCCGCTGGACGTCGGGGCGGCGCAACGCGACCTCGGAAGGCAGGCCGAGGGAGAAATCGGGCAAGGGCGCGGCAGCGGTGTCGGGCGGCGCGGCTAGCTCCGCGGCGAGCGCACCCGGCCGCTCGCCGACCAGCAGCGTGATCTGGTTGCTTTCCAGCACCTCCTGCGCGAGCAGTTGCGGCAGGCGGGACCGCACGTCGGCCAGTTGCGCATCCTGGCGCGTCACGTCGAGATCGGTCGTGAGGCCGCCGTTGGCGCGCGCCGAGACAAGGCTGCGTGTCTCTTCACCGGCAGCGATATCCGCACGCGCTATGCGGATCTGCCGCTGAGCCGAACGCAGTTGAAAGTAGTGGCGCGCGAGCTCGGCCTGCACGCTCAATTGCACCTGCGCGAGCATCGCCTGCGACGCGGCTGCATCGGCGTCGGCGGATTCGATCGATCGGCGCACACGGCCCCACAGGTCAAGCTCCCACGAGGCGTCGAAGCCCGCCTGGTAAAGGTAGTGCGGTTCGCTCAAGACCTGGATCAACTGCTCGCGATTGGCCGGATTCAGCGCACCGAGCAAGCGGGTGAAATCGCCGTCTTCGCTCTCGCGCAGGCGAGGCACGCCGGCGCCGGCGTCGACGCGGGGCCATTGCTGCGATCGGACCACGCTGCTTTGCACGCGGCTCTGAGCGAATCGCAAGGTCGCGGTTTTCAGGTCGTTGTTGGCAACGAGCGCTCGCGCTTCCAGCCTCTCCAGCACCGGATCCGCGAACACGCTCCACCCGAACGGCGCGGCTCCCGACACGGACCCGCCCTGTAGCCCGATGAGTTCAGGCGAGCCGCCGTGCCATGCCGCGAAATCAGCCGGCGCTTCCGGCGTCGTGGGCTGGAAATCGGGCCCGACCGCGCAACCGGCGAGGAATGCGATCGCCGCGAACGACAAGGCGGAATTCAGGGGGAAGTTCATGACGTGTCTCCTCCTTCAAACAAGGCGGTTGCGGAATAGCCATGCCGCCAGCGGAAGCGTGACGGCCGCGATGACGGCGAGCGGAACGAGGTTCGGCCACACCGTGCCCATGCCGACGCCCTCGAGGTACACGCGCTGCACCAGGTCGATCGCAAAGCGAAGCGGGTTGGCCATCGTGGCGACCTGTAGCGCCGCGGGCATGTTGCTGATCGGCGTGGTCAGCCCCGACAGCAGCATCATCGGCATGATCAGCACGAAGGTGTAGAGCATGGCCTGCTGCATGCTGGCCGACACGGCGGAGATGGACAGGCCGATGCCCACGCTTGCCACCGTGAAGAAAACAAGCCCGGCGTACAGCGTGAACAGCGAGCCCGCCATCGGTATCCGGAACCAGAGCGACGTGACCAGCAGCACGATGGTGGACTGCACCAGCCCGATCATCACCGGCGGGATGGCCTTGCCGATCATGATCTCGGTGGGCGACAGCGGCGTCACCAGCAACTGGTCGAAGGTGCCCTGCTCCCGCTCGCGCGCGACCGACAGCGCGGTCAGCAGCAAGGTCTGGATCATGCTGAGCGCGGCGATCATGCCGGGCATGAAGTTCCAGCGCGTTTCGAGATTCGGGTTGTACCAGGCGCGCGAATCCACGGTGACGGCCGGCCGTCCGCCGCCATGGCGCTGGCGCCAATCGTCGTTGAATGCGGCGACCACCGAGGCGAAATAGCCCACGGCGGAGCCTGCGGTGTTGGAGTTGCGCGCATCGACGATGAGTTGCACCGGAGCGTTCTCGCCGGCCTCGAGTTGCTGCTCGAAGCGCGGACCGATCCCGACCACCAGAAGCGCCTTGCCAGCATCGATCGGCGCGGCAATATCGGCTTGTGAACGCAGCGTCGCGGTGCGGCGGAACACCCCGGCGCCGTCGAGCCTGGCGATCAACGCCGACGATGCCGCGCCGTGGCTCTGGTCGAGCAGCGCATAGTCGATGCGTTGCAGGTCATAGGTCGCGGCATACCCGAACAGCAGGCTCTGCATGAGCGCGGGCACGACGAGGATCACGCGCGTGGCCGGATCCTTGAGGACCGCCAGCAACTCCTTGCGGCAAAGGTTGGCGACACGCAGCACGAAGTCGATGAGGGAGCTTTGCACGTCAGTGCTCCACGACGCAGAGCGTCTTGCGCGACGCATGAAACCAGCACGAGCACGGCGAACTCCGTTCGTGGGCACCCGCGGAACCGGCTTTGCCGGGCCGCCGGGTGCACCCCCTGGAGGGGGAGGCGCCGCAGGCGCATCGGGGGGTTTTCATCCTGGTCTCAATCGAGGCGCTTGCGCGTGACGAAGCGCGCAAGGCTCAGCAGGACCACGGCGTAGGCGGCAAGGATCGCGCAGTTCCTGAACACCAGCGGCCAGATGTCACCGGCCAGGAAGAGCGTGCGGATCAGTTCCATGAAATAGGTGGCGGGCAAGGCTTGGCCGACGAATCGCACAACGGCCGGCACGTTGCGCAGGTCGAACAGAAAGCCGGAGAGCATGAGCGAGGGCAGGAAGGTCGCGATCAAGGCGATCTGGCTCGCCAGGAACTGGTTGCGCGTGACCGACGAGATGACGAGCCCGACGCCGACCGCGACGATGAGGTAAAGCATCGAACTCAGCACCAGCACCGCCAGCGATCCGACCATGGGCACCCCGAAAAGGTACTTCGAGGCCAGCAGGCAAAGCGCGAGGCCGGCCATGCCGATGCCGAAGTACGGAAGGATCTTGGCAACGAGGATCTCGACCGGCCGAACCGGCGTGACGAACAGCGCTTCGAGCGTGCCGCGCTCCCATTCGCGCGCCATGACCAGCGCCGTGAGAAAGGCGCCCACCAGCGTCATGATCAGCACGATCAAGCCCGGCACCAGGTACCACGTGCTGGTGTTCGCGCTGTTGAACCACAGGCGCTCCTCGACGGTGACCGCGCCGATGCCCGATCGGTTCGGCGCACCGGCCGCCACGCCGTCGAGGTCGCCCTGTCGCAGCGAAGCCTGGCCCAGCGCCGCGGTGGCATAGCGCATGATGATCGAGGCCTTCGCGGCGTCCGCGCCATTGACCACGACCTGGATGCGCGCACTCGAAGCGCCCAGCCGGCTGGCAAAGTCGCCCGGCACGCGCACGATGCCGTCCACCTTGTGCTCGCGCAGCAATACCTCGGCCTCAGGCATCGAGCCGAGGACGATCGGCGAAAGATAGGGCGTGAGCTGCAGGCCCGAGACTGCCTGCATGGCAGTGGGGGAGCTATCTTCCATCACCACCGCGAGCGGCGCGTTCTTCACGTCGAGCGACAGGCCGTAGCCGAAGATCAGGATGAGGACGATCGGCAGCAGGATGCCGATGGCGAGGCTGCTCGGGTCGCGCAGCAGTTGGCGAGTCTCCTTGCGCGTGAGCGCGACGAGCCTGCGCCCTCCCTGCCACTTGCGTTGTTGCCCGGAGGTGTTCATGCCGCTGCGACGGCCGGCGCACGGTCGTGGTCCCGCGCCTGCTGGACGATGCCGATGAATGCGTCTTCCATGTTGAGGCGCTGGCCCGGCGCACTCGCGGCACGGGCGCGCACCTCGTGCGGCGTGCCGATGGCGAGCAGCTTGCCGGCATCCTGGATCACGATGCGATCGCAGTACTCGGCCTCTTCCATGAAATGCGTGGTGATGATGACGGTGACGCCGCCTGCCGCCAGCGCCGTGATGCGACGCCAGAACTCGCGCCGTGCGAGCGCATCGGTACCGCTGGTGGGTTCGTCGAGGAACAGGATCTCCGGCTCGTGCAGGAGGCCCGTCGCCATGGCCAGGCGTTGCTTGAAGCCGCCCGGCAACTGGCCGCTCGGCGCATCCTCCTGCCCGCCGAGTTCGAACTCCTTCAGCACGGCCCCGATGCGCTGTCGCAGTCGCGCACCACGCAGGCCATAGGCACCACCGAAGAACGAGAGGTTCTCGGCCACCGTCAAGTTGCCATAGAGCGCGAACTTCTGCGAGACGTAGCCGATCTTCGCCCGCGCCTGTGCGCGTGCATGGCGCAGGTTGACGCCCGCCACCTGCAGGAAGCCGCTGCTTGCGGGAAGCAGGCCGCACAGCATGCGGAACGTGGTCGTCTTGCCGGCGCCGTTGGGGCCGAGCAGGCCGAAGATCTCGCCGCGCCGGACGTCGAAGCTGGTGCTCGCAACGGCAACGAAGTCGTCGAACTTGCGAACCAGGTCCTTCACTTCGATGACGACCTCGCCTTCGTTCGCGGCCACTGCAACCGGGGTCGGCGCCGCGGGCTCGCGGGAAGGTGAAACCTGCGAACGCAGCAGCACCATGAAGCCGTCCTCGAGCCGCGCCGGCACCGGCTCCATCGGTGCGCCGCCAAGCAGCGCGGCAATGTCCTGGATGTCGGCCTGCGGTCTTCGGATGAAGCGCACTTCGCCGCCTTCCGGCACGGCGTCGATGATGCAAGCGGGCGCATCCAGCAGGCGCGCCTGCAACGTGCGCGCATGCAGGCCCTGCCCCGGCTTCGCGATGAAGCACAGGTCTTTTGCGTTGTCGCGGATCTGGGCTGGCGTGCCCTTTGCAACCAGCTTCGCTTCGCGCATCACGAAGACCTGCGCACAGCGCTCGGCTTCGTCGAGGTACGCGGTGCTGACGATCACGCTCAGGTGTTGCGCCTCCACGAGTTGCTGCACGATCTGCCAGAGTTCGCGGCGCGACAGCGGGTCGACACCGACGGTGGGCTCATCGAGCAGCAGGAGTTCCGGCGAGCGCACCAGCGTGCAGGCCAGGCCGAGCTTCTGCTTCATTCCGCCCGAGAGCTTGCCAGCCAGCCGCTTCGTGAAGCGGCCGAGGTCGGTCATCTCGAGCAGCCGTGCATAGCGCTCGCGCCGCAGGTCCGCCGGAACGCCGTGCAGGTCGGAGTACAAATCGAGGTTCTCCTGCACGCTCAGGTCTTCGTAGAGGCCGAAGCGCTGCGGCATGTAGCTGATGCGGTCCTGCACCGCCTGCGGGCTCTTCGCGACATCGATGCCCAGCACATGGAGCGAGCCACTGTCTGCCCGCAACAGTCCTGCTGCCAGCCGCAGCAAGGTTGTCTTGCCCGAACCGTCCGGGCCCACGAGCGCCGTCAGCGCACCCGCCGCAACGGTGATCGACAGATCGTCGAGCGCCTGGCTGGGTGCGGCGCGTCCCTTGGTCGCAAACACCTTGCGCAGGCCTTCTGCAATCAACGCCGGCGCCGCACCGTGCGTCATGGCTTCGGCCCGGCATTCAACGCGATGCGAACCGTCGCCGGCATGCCAAGGCGCAGCCGGTCATTGGTGTCATCGACGAGAACGCGAACTTCATAGACCAGACTGCTGCGCAGTTCCTCGGTCTGCACGGTCTTCGGCGTGAACTCGGCGACCGACGAGATGTAGCCGATCTTTCCGTCGAGCGCTTCGCCGGGGTGGCTGTCGGTGCTCAGCGTGGCCGGCATGCCCGGCTTGATGCGTCCCAGGTCGGGCTCGGCCACATAGGCGCGGACCCATTTGGGATCGGTGATTGCCAGCGTGAACACCGGCCGTTGCGGAGAGGCCATGTCACCCGGCTCGAGCAGGCGCGCGCGCACCACGGCATCGATCGGCGCCTTGAGTACGGATTGGGTCAACTGGTGCTGCAGCAACGCCAGTGCGGCCTCCGACACATCCAGCTGTGCCTGCGCCTGCGCGACGTCCTCCTTGCGCGGCCCGCTCACCACCAACTGCTGCGCCTTGCGCGCGCTTGCCAGCTGGGCTTCGGCCACCTTGCGGCGGGCCAGTGCATTGTCGAGATCCTGCTGGCTGACAGCCCGGCCCGAGGTGGTCTGGCGGATCGACTGCAATCGATCGAGCTGCTGCTGGGCCAGGGCGGCGTCCGCCGCGGCAGCATCGCCCTGGGCGCGCGACTGGGCGATCTCTTCGGGACGGCTGCCGGACTTCAGTCGCTGCAGCGCCTGTTGCTGCACGCGAATCTGCGCCTCGGCCTGCGCAATGCGCAATTGCAATGTGCGCGTGTCGAGTTCGCCGAGCACCTGCCCCGCCTTGACATGGTCGCCCTCCTGCACGCCGAGCGTCGCGATGCGCTCGTTCTCGTTGAAGGCGAGCGCTACCTGGCGCAGGTCGACATTGCCATAGAGCACCAGCGTATTGGCATCGGCCGGCTTTCGGTCGAAGTACCAGACCGAGATCGCGACAGCTGCCAGCAGGACGACGGCACCGGCAAGAACGGGCTTTTTGGTCATCGGTTTATTGTCTTGAACACCTGGCCGAAGTGTATGGACTACATCGGTTCCGCGCAGCTACGGCAGCGCAGGGCGGGGCCGGGGTTCGAAAGACTACCGATCGACCTTCAGGAACAGATCCCGGTCGGGCGCGAAATTTCCATACAGCGGCAATAGCGCCCCGCCGATGGCACGGGCGTCGGCGCCAATGGCGCCGGCCAGGATCTGCGGCCGGGTCACGCCCTCCCAGCTGTAGCGATCGAATGCCTTGCCGACGTCCGCCAGCAAGGCGGCCAGCATCTCGCGCGTGAACGAGCCATCGATGATCACGCCGTCGAGGTCGAGCAGCGCGGCCGCGCTGTCGACCGCCAGCGCGATGGCCAATGCGGAATCCTGCATCCATGCCTGCGTGACAGGCAACCACGGCGACTGAAGCGCACGCTCGTCGGCAAGGGCGCCCGCGTCAAGCCCCGCCTTCGCGTACATCGCCTCCAATGTGAACAGCGACGCCACGCTCAGCAACTGGCGCGGCGGCGCGCCGTCGGCGCCGCCGAGGCCGAGCGGCATCGATCCCACGGCACCTGCATTGCCGGTGACGCCATGGCGCAGGTGGCTGTCGATGACGAGGCCCCCGCCGATGAAGGTGTCGATGTAGATGTAGAGGAAGCTGCGGATGCTGCGCCCGCGCCCGGCCACCAGTTCGGCTACGCAGGCAGCGGCCGTGTCCTTCACGACCTCCACCGGCAATGACGACATGGCCGCAACCTTGGCCTGGATGTCGATGCTGCTCCACTTGCCCGCCCGCTCTGGCGCGACACCGAGCAACGATTGCCAGCCGCCGAGCGACAGCGGTGCCGCGATGCCGATGCCGTGCAGCAACTGCGCGCGCCTGGCGCCGAGCGACTTGCGCAGCGCGCCAAGGCGCATGCGGATCTCGTCGAAAAGCGTGTCGGGGTCGGGATATTCATAGTCGAGGGTGAGCCGCTCCCGCACCTGCGCGGTGAAGTCGACCAGCAGCACGTCAAGGCTGCGCCGCCCGATCTTGATGCCGATCGAGTAGGCGCCGTCGGGGTTCAGGGCCATCGGAATCGAGGGCTGGCCGATCTTGCCGCGTACCGGCGCATGCTTGAGCACCAGGCCGTCGGCTTCGAGCCGCGCGATGATGATCTGCACCGTCTGTGCGGTCAGGTTGGTGACCCGTGCGATCTCGGCCTTGGGCAACGCGCCGTGCAGGCGAATGGCCTGCAGCACCACGCGCTCGTTGAACTGGCGCATGCCGACCTGGTTGGAGCCGCGCGGGCGCAATCGCGGCGTGGCTTCTGCAATGGTCATGGCACCAGGGCGTGCGCAATCACGCCCTTCTTGAAAACGAAATTCGCAAAAGCCTGCATCTCTCCAGTTTGCACGATCGCGTAGGCCCGCCCGACGCGATCGTAAAAGGCGAAGCGCTCCACCGCTTCGCACTGCGAGGGCTGCGCATCGCCGCGCGCACACATCTGCCCGATCACTTCACGCTGCAGGGCCGTGCGATAGCCCTCTGGCGTGTCGCTGACCTGCATGAACGCGACCGGCTGCGCGACAGCGGCATCGAGCGGCAACACCGACAACACGGCGGCGCAAGCCTCGCGCATGCCCACGCCGGGAAGCCGGATGATCGGCTTGCCCCGGCCGAGCGATTGCGCGGTGAAGTTGGCGTCGGCCAGCACGATCTCGTCACCGTGCCCCATCTCGCACAGAACCTTCAGCAGGTCGGGTGCGAGAAGCGGGTCGATGTTCTTCAGCATGATCGCTTCGCCTGATCGCGAGACTCAGGCCAGTGCCTGCTGCGGCAACTCGTCGGGGCGCATGGCGCCGGTCATCACCGCGACCGTGTCGCTCATGCTGATGTTCTTCGGGTTGACGATGCAGGCCCGCTTGCCCAGCCGTGCGATGTGGATGCGGTCGGCAATCTCGAAGACGTGCGGCATGTTGTGGCTGATGAGGATCACCGGCAGGCCCTTGTCGCGCACGCGGCGGATGAGTTCGAGCACCATGTTGCCCTCCTTCACGCCGAGTGCCGCCGTGGGCTCGTCCAGGATCACGACGTGCCTGGCGAACGCCGCGCTGCGTGCCACCGCCACGCACTGCCTTTGCCCGCCGGAGAGGGTTTCGACGGCCTGCGTCATCGAGCGGATCCCCACCTTGAGGTCGTTCATGCGGGCGATGCTTTCATCGAGCATCTTCTTCTTGTCGATGATGCGCAGCAGCTTGGAGAAGAAGCCATCCTTGATGATCTCGCGGCCCAGAAAGAGGTTCTCGGAAATCGTCATCGCGGGCGCCACGGCCAGGTCTTGATACACCGTTTCGATGCCTTCGCGGCGCGCATCCATCGGCGACTTGAAGTGGATCACCTTGCCGTCGAGCTTGACCTCGCCCTCGTCGGGAATGGTCGCGCCGGACAGCGCCTTGATCAGCGAGGACTTGCCGGCGCCGTTGTCGCCGATCACTGCCATGATCTCGCCGGCGCGCAGTTCGAAGTCCGCGCCGTCGAGGGCCGTGACGTTGCCGTAGCGCTTGACCAGGCCCTTCGCTTCAATGACGAAGGGTGCGTGGGAATGTGCTGGCGTGGTCATTTCAACGTGCTCCCTTGCGTGAAAGTTGGTCGGTGGCGACGGCGAGGATGACGAGCACACCGGTGATCAGAACCTGGTAGACCGAGGCCACGCCCATCAACGTCAGGCCGTTGCGGAACACGCCCACGATCACTGCACCCAGCAGGCTGCCCAGGATGATCCCGCGACCGCCGAAGAGGCTGGTGCCGCCGAGCACCACCGCGGTGATCGCGTCGAGGTTCTCGGTCTGCCCGGCGTTGGGGTCGCCGACACCGGTGCGGGCCACTGACAGCAGCGCGGCAACGCCGTAGAACAGGCCGGCCGTCACGTAGACCATCAGCAACACCTTGTCGGTGGCGATACCGGTGAGGCGCGTCGCTTCGGGGTTGTTGCCCACGGCGTAGACATGGCGTCCCGGCTGCGTGTCACGCAGGCCCCACCACATGAAGACATACAACACAATCATGAAGATCGTGCCGTAGTTGAGGGCCGCGCCGCCCAGGGAAATGGTATTGCCGAAAAAAGTCATCGCGGGCGGCAGGTCGGTGATGGTTTGCGCGCCCGAGTAGAGCTGCGTGATGGCGAACGCGATGTTCATCGTACCCAGCGTCACGATGAACGGCGGCAGCTTGATCCGCGTGACCAGCAGGCCGTTGACCAGCCCGAAGGCCATGCACGCGAGCAGTCCGCACAGGATGGCCAGGTACTCGTTCATGCCACTGGCCACCGCCAGCTTGGTCATCACGATACCACCCAGCGACATCACCATGCCGCAACTCAGGTCGATGCCCGCGGTGAGGATGACCAGCGTCTGGCCGATCGCGATCGTGCCGACCACCATCACCTGCTGCAGGATCAGCGAGAAGTTCTGCACCGACAGGAATCGGTCGCTTTGCGTTGCGAAGAAGACCACTGCAATCAACAGCGCGATCAGCGGACCGAGCGTCGAGATGGGTGGCAGCTTCGATGTCTTGCCGGTTGTCATGGAGGTTCCCGAGGTGTTGGAGGCGGCGGTGGACACGATGTGCCTGCCTTACTTGTTGCCCCAGCAAAGGTCCGTTCCGACCTTCGTGTCCTTGCTGTCGACGCCCGTCATGGGCTTGTCGGTGATCAGCGTGACGCCGGTGTCGGTGTAGCCCTTGGCCTTGGTGCCGGTCTTGGCGTAGGCAACGCCAGCCTCGACGCCCATCGACGCCATCTTCAGCGGGTACTGCTGCGAGGTGGCGGCGATCATGCCGGCCTTGACGTTCTTGACGCCGGCGCAGCCGCCGTCGACCGACACGATCATCACGTCCTTCTCCTTGCCTGCGTTCTTGAGTGCCTGGAAGGCGCCGGCCGCGGCGGGCTCGTTGATGGTGTAGACGAGGTTGATGTCGGGGTTCTTCTGCAGGCAGTTTTCCATCGCCGTCTGGCCCTTGGCCTGGTCGCCGAAGCTGTCGGCCATGCAGACGACCGCCGCATCTTTCGAGAGTTCGTTGCTCTTGGCATCGAGCGCCTTCAGGCCAAAGCCGGACATGAAGCCGTTATGGCGTTGCGCGCCGACCGGGTGGCCCGGGAACAGGTCGAGCGTGGCGATCTTGACGGGCTTGCCGGCCATCGCGACCTTGGCGTACTTGCCGATGAGTTCGCCGGCCGTGTAGTTGTTGGTGGCGAAGAGCGCGTCTGCGGCGTCGACCGGGTCGGTAGGGCTGTCGAGCGCGATGAACATCACGCCCTGCGCCTGCGCCTTCTTGATGGCCGGCACGATGGCCTTCGAATCATTGGGCGTGATGAGGATGGTCTTGGCCCCGCCCGCAATCATGTTCTCGATGGCCGTCACCTGGCCGGCGTTGTCGCCATCGGCCTTGCCCGCGGCGCTCAGCAGCTTGGCACCGCTTGCGCTGGCCGCGGCCTGGGCACCTTCCTTCATCTTGACGAAGAACGGATTGGTGTCCGTCTTGGTGATGAGGCCCACCACCGGCTGGTCCGCCGCAACAGCGAAGCCTGCGGCGCAGAGGCCAGCGGTGATGGTGAGGGCGGTGCGGATCTGGGTCTTCAGCATGAGTGTCTCCATGTGGCGTGGAGCGGTCGCAAGGACCGCGGAAGGTTTGAGGGGCTTGCGCCGTCAGGACTTCATGCCTGTCGGCGTGGTCGGATTGTGGGCGTGTCGACTTAATAAATCAATTAGATTTATTAAGTAGTTTCCCGGATACGGCTCGCCGAGCGCAGGCAAAAAAAGCCGGCGAAGCCGCGCGCCATGCGCGGCGCCACGCTTCGGACGACCGAGCGAATCAGCGCGAGCCGGAGCGGCGTGGCTTCGACCAGGTCGCGTATCGGTATGGATATCCGCCCTGCGTGCACAGGACTTCGCCGTACGGGTTGTAGCGGTCGCATGCCGCGCGCGCACCGGACATCGGGGCGACCACCGGCACCAGCTTGCGGTCCTTGTGTTCCCTGCGCGCCTTGGCGACGTTGACGGCGGTCGCCGGCATGCCCGCGCCGGGGCGGGCCCCGATCGCGGGACCCTCGCGGCCGGGCGGCCCACCCACCGGAATGCTCACGGCGTCCGGCGTCGTGGCAGTCCATTCCTCGGGTGGCGATGGCTCACGCAAATGGGCAGCTGCCAGCACCTCGACTTCCTCGTTCAATCGCGCCGGCGGGACCACGGACGGGGCGGGCGGCACGCGGGCGGCCGCACGCAGTGGCTGCGGCACGCGCACCGACGTCGCATGCCAAACCACGAGGCCCAGCGCGCTCACCAGCAACAACACGCCAAGACAGAGCCAGGAGGCGATGACTTCCGCGCCCAGGAACTGGATCGGCGAAGCGGCCTGCCCGCGGGCGCCGGATTCACCCGGGGGCGCCGGCGGCAGGGTCTCCAGCAGCGAGGGCGCCGTGGGGCGGAACGCAGGCAGCTTGCCGAGGCAGCCACGGCAGAACATCGCGTTGTCACGGTTGTCGGTGCCGCACGCTGGACAAGCGGTTGACATGTCCCCGGCTCAACCGACCTGAGTCGGGTTGCGCCGCGCTTCATCCAGCCGGCGCTGGCGAATCGCCTGCGCACAGGACGACATGTGTACCGCGGAGGGCTGCGCGCATTCGCGGTTCATGCACACGGCGCGGGAAAGGAAGTTCATCTCCTCGCATCTCGCCACCCTGGCCGAGGTGGCGGACAAGACGTGTTGCGGCCGCACCGTGCGTCGAATCGCCCCGCCCTTCTTCGACCAGCGATCCGGCGCCGCCTCGGAATCGTCTTCATCGTAGAGCGCGATCGCGTTCGGCTCGGGTGACGTCTGAATGGCAGCCCGGTTCGGCTCCGCCTGAACCACCACGGTCGAAGCAGCCTGCTCCGTCAATTCGACGGCGGGGAGTGGCGTCAGCGTGTCCCCATGGGCCAGCGCGTCGGAGGACGGCGCCGACGCGATCATCGGCAATCCGGCAGCGGCGGCCACGACGAGCACCAGCGCACCCAGGCAGGCCGATGCCAGCGGTGGCCGCCGGGCCTGAAGCCGCGCGCGCGACACCGGCTGCTGCAATGCGGCCACGGCGCCGCTCGTGGCGTCGCTCGTGGCGTAATACGCTGGCAACCTGCCAGTGCATCCCTTGCAGAAGCGACGCGAACCCAGGTTGATCGTCTGGCAAACGTCGCAAATTTCATTGGGAAAGAATTCCTTGTGGAACCTGGCAAGGTCCAGCAAGTCGCCAAAGGCGATCGCCGGTCCGGCGTTCAACGAGGTGGACATTACGACAGCCATGATCATCGCCAGCGCAGTTCGGGGCCCGCGACGCAGACCGTTTCGACACGGATGCTGAACAACATGATTAGGCTCCTTGCTCGTCGAGCAATCGCAGTGAAATTTTGCCACTCAAGCTGCTACCTCGCATCAACCTTCGGTGTAAGACAGCGACTGATCGCACTGTCCATTGCCACCGGGCAACGCAACATCTGGAAACCTGCCGAACGCCGATGCGCATTCAGACGCCGTTCACCGCTTCGCGCCGCCGAAGCCCTCGAGCACCACGCCAAGCGCCGTCACGACAATGATCAGCGCGCCCCAGATCGCCAGCGTCAGGAACGGGCTGAAGTCGAGCAGGTTGAAGGCAGACGAGATCACCTGCAGCAGGATCAGCGCCATCACCAGCCCGCCGACCTTGCCGAAGCCGCCGAACGGATCGACCCCGCCGAGCACGGCGGCAAGGATGGTCACCAGCAGGTAGCTCTCGCCGTAGGCCGCGTTGGCCGAGTTGAAGCGCGCCATCATCACCAGCGCTGCCACGACCGCGAGCAGACTCGACAGCACGTACACGCCCAGCAGCACGCGCCGGGTGTCGACGCCGGAGTAGCGCGTGGCCCTCTCGCTCGATCCGAGCATGTAGATCTTGTGGCCGAACGGGCTCTTGCCGAGCAGCACGGCCATCGGCACGCACAATGCGGCAAAGATGAGCAGTGCCACCGGCACGCCCGCCAGCGTGCCATTGCCGAGAAACACGATCGGCTCCGGAAAGCCCGAGATCACATTGCCCCGCGTCAGCCCGATCGACAGGCCCTTGCACATCGTCATCGTGCCGAGCGTGGCGAGAATCGGCGACACGCCGAGGTACGCGATCACGAAGCCGTTGATGAGGCCCACCACCAGCGCCACGCCGACGCCCGCAAGGATCGCGACGGCCTGCCATCCGACCCACATGAAGCCCTCGGCGCCGGGCACATGGGTCGTCAATATCCAGGCCATCGTCAGCGCGCAGAGATTGGCCGTCGCGATGATCGAGAGGTTCAGCCCGCCTGACAGCAAGGCAACCATCATCGCGAGCGAGAGGATGCCCAGCTCCGGCAACTGGAACGCCATCGATTGCAGCGAGCCGACGCTGAAAAAGCGCTCGCCGAGCAACAGGCCGAATACCGCGAACAGCGCCACCAGCACGAGCGAAAGCATCGGCACCGTGCCGCCGCGCAGGAAGCGTGGCAGCACGACCATCAGTTGATCGCCTTTGCCGCGCGGCGCCGGCGCTCCGACCAGGCCGTCATCGACACCGCCACCAGGATGGTCAGCCCGACGAACCACTGGTTCCAGTAAGAGGACACGCCGATCAGCACCAGCCCGTTCTGCAGGATCGCCAGCAGCGCGACGCCGAGGATCGCGCCGAACACCGTGCCCACGCCGCCGGTCAGGCTCGCGCCGCCAAGCACCACGGCCGCGAGCACATCCAGTTCCTTGCCCACCAGCACCGTCGGCGTCACCGACTGCGCGAGTTGCGCCTGCACCAGCGAGGCCACGCCCGCGACGAAGCCGAGGTAGCCATACACCAGCACGTTGAGCCGGAACACGTGGAAACCCAGTCGCTGCGCCGCATCCTTGTTGCCACCCATCGCATAGATCTGCCGCCCGATGTTGGTCCGGTTCAGCAGCAGCCAGGCCATCGCGAAAGACAGCACCAGCACGATGATCTGCAGGTTCAGCGCATAGGGCACGCCGCTGGCGTCTTCCTGCTCGAACCACCAGATGCCGTCGCGGAAGAACTTGGGAAGCGAAGTGATGTACCTGCCACCGGTGGAAAAGATCAGCAGGCCGTAGAAGATGTTGAGCGTGGCGATCGACACGATGATCGACGAGATGCGCAGCTTGGTGATGAACACAGCGTTGATCACGCCGCAGACCACGCCCACCGCCGCGGCAATGCCGAACAACGCAAGCCAGCCGAGCCCGTGCCTGATGCCGATCGTCAGCGCGATGTACTGCGCGATCGATGCCGTGGCCGTGAACGAGATGTCGATGCCGCCGGAGATCAACACCACCAGCAACCCCGAGGCCAGGATGCCGATGAAGGCATTCGACGTCAGCAGGTCGTAGAGGTTCTGGACTGTCAGGAAGCTGTCGGTCGCCAGCGAGAGCGCGAGCGACAGCGCCAGAATGACCGCCAGCAGCCAGAACTCGTGGCTGCGCCGGAATCGCTGGATCGCGGACGTGCTAGGCATCGACCATCGCCTGCAGTTCCTCCTCCGACGACGCGTGCGGCACGCGCTCGCCGACGAGCCGCCCGCCACGCATCACCAGCACCCGGTGCGAGTGATAGAACACCTCGGGAATCTCGTCCGAGATCAGCAGGATGGCAACGCCCTTCGCCGCCAGCGCGCGCACCACTTCGTAGATGCCGTCCTTGGCCGCGATGTCGACGCCCACGGTCGGGCTGTCGAGGATCAACAGCTTGGGCTGCGTCGCCATCCACTTCGAAAGCACCACGCGCTGCTGGTTGCCGCCGGACAAGGTGCGCACGGCGTTGTCGGGGTCCGGCGCCTTGATGGCGAGTTCGCTGATCCAGTGCCGGGCGGTGCGCTGCCGCGTGGCCTCCGGCACCAGGCCCAGGCCGTTGGTCAGCTTGTCGAGCACCGTCACCAGGATGTTGGAGGAGATCGGCTGCTCCAGCACCAGCCCCAGGTTGAGCCGGTCTTCGGACACGTACGCGATGCCCTCCTCGATGGCCTGTGCGTTCGTCTTGAGCGCGAGCGGCTTGCCATTCAGGCGAATCTCCCCCGAAGTCGGCGTGTTCATGCCGAACAGCGACAGCGCGAACTCGGTGCGGCCAGACCCGAGCAATCCCGTCAGGCCGACGATCTCGCCCGCGCGGATGTCGAGGCTGATGTCCTCGTACTGCCCGGTGCGCGACAGATGGCTCACCGACAGCACAAGCTGCGAATTCGTGGAATCGGCCAGCGACGTCTTGTATGCGAAGGACTTGCCGGTCATCAGCGTGGCGAGCTTCTTGTCGTCCATGTCGCGCGCCGGAAACTCGCCCACCTTCGCGCCGTCGCGCAGCACCGTCACACGCTCGGCAATTTCCATGACCTCGTCAAGGCGATGCGAGACGAACACGATGCAGATGCCGGCGCGCTTCAGGTCGGCGACCAGGCGAATCAATCCGTCGACCTCGTGGCGCGAGAGCGACGCGGTCGGCTCGTCCATGACCACGAGCCTGGCGTCGGCCGCCATCGCGCGGCAGATGGCGACGAGTTGCCGATTTGCGATCGAGAGATCCTCGACGCGCGCATCCAGGTCGAGCGACGCACCGATGCGCGCCATCGCGGCCTCGGCCGTCGTGCGCAATTTCTTCCAGTTCACCACCTGCGGCGCGCCGAGATGGCTCGCGATCGAGATGTTCTCCGCCACCGTGAGGTTCGGAAACAGCGAGAGATCCTGGTAGATCACCTGGATGCCGCAGGCGGTGGACTGCACGGGATTCAGGTGCGGATACTCCCGCCCCTCGATCACGATGCGCCCACCGGGCTCGGGCGCCAGCACGCCCGAGATGATCTTGATCAGCGTCGACTTGCCCGATCCGTTTTCGCCGACCAGGCAATGCACCTCGCCGCCCGGCAACGACAGGTCGACGTCGTGTAGCGCAACGACGCCGCCGAAGTGCTTGGAGATCGCCTGCAGATCAAGAAAGTTGGCCAACCGAGCCTCAAAGCCCGCCAGCGATCAAGCCTGCGATCGTCTCGTTGTTGATACGCATGATCTTGTCGACCTTGATCAGCTTGCCGGGCACGTCGACCGCCGCCTTGCCCAGGCCCGGGATTTCGACGCCGTCCGTGATCGGCTTGCCGTCGAGCATCAGCCGCGCGACCGCGACCATCGCGTAGCCGGCATCGGTCGGGTTCCAGAGGAAGCCTTCGCGGATGATGCCGTCGGCGATCAGGTCCTTGGCCTGCGAAGGCAGCACCGTGCCGACGACGGCGATCTTCTTGCCGAGCCGCTTCTCGCGCACCGCATTGCCCGCACCGATCGGCCCGTTGGATCCGAAGGCGAGGATGCCCTTGAGGTTCGGATACGCCTTGATCACGTCGAGCGTGGTCTTGTACGAGGTGTCGATCTCGTCGGCACCGGGATAGCGGTCGGCCACGAGCTTCATCTTCGGATAGTTCTTCTTCTGATAGGCGATGGCCGCGTCAGCCCACTTGTTGTGCAGCGGCGTGGTCAGCGTGCCGACGTAGACGACATAGTCGCCCGATTCCCCCATGTCCTTGGCGATGCGCTGCATCTGCACCTCGCCGAAGCGCACCGAGTCGATCAGCTCGACGTTCCAGTCGCGCCCTTCCTGTTCCGGCCCTTCGTGCGTGATGACCTTGATGCCCGCGGCCTGTGCACGCTTGAGCACCGGCTCGCAGACCTTCACGTCGAGCGGCACCAGGCCGATCACGGTCACCTTCTTGGCAATCTGGTCTTCGAGCAGCTTGACCTGCTGCGCGGGATCGACGTTGGCCGGGCCGACCATGGTGGCGTCGATGCTGAAATCCTTGGCGCCTTTCTGGATGCCCTTTTCCACGGCGTTGAACCATGGAATGCCGGCGATCTTGACCACGGTCACCATCGACGGGTTCGCCGCGAACGCGAGGCGGCTGGTCAGGCCGGTTGCGCCAGCCATGGCCGCGCTTCCCAAGGTCTTGAGAGTCTTGCGTCTGTTCACTGGTTGTCTCCATGTTGTCCCGCGCCTTGACGGGCTATGTTTGTCCTCCCAGGGTAGAACGCGAAAGCTGAACTGATGCTAGTACCGCCGCCGACTGTTGACAACGGGGTCCTCACGGCATGAAGACGGGAGGATCAGGCGGTGGGCGCGGCGGGGTCCAGCAAGCCGGCTGACTTCAGGTCGCTCCACAGCGCAGCAGGCACTGTCTTGCCGGCATCGGCGGCATTCGCCTCGACCTCCTCCGGCTTGACGCCGCCAAGCACTACCGACACGACCGCCGGATGCGCCATCGCGAACTGAAGGGCGGCGCGCCGGATCGACGTGCCATGCCGGGCGCAGATCGCCTCGATCTTGCGCACGCGCTCCATGATGTCCTCGGGCGCCGGCCCGTATTCGAACTTGGCGCCCGGCCGCGCGCCGGTCGCCAGGATGCCGGAGTTGAACACGCCCGCCAGCATCACGCCCATCTTCTTCTCCAGCGCCAGCGGCAGGAATTCCGCCAGGCCGTTCTGGATCAGCAGCGAATAGCGGCCGGCCATCATCGCCACGTCGAAGTCGCCGGCCTTGGCGAACTTCACGCAGGTGTCGGCCTCGTTGATGCCGAAGCCGATGGCGGCGACCGTCTTCTCGCTGCGCAGCTTGTCGAGCGCCTTGTAGGCACCGTCCATCGCCTCCTCGAAACGCACCGGCGCATCCGCCCTGCCGTGCGTCCAGACGTCGCAGTCATGGATCAGGAGGACGTCGATCCGGTCGAGGCCCATGCGAAGCAGCGAATGCTCGACCGAGCGCATTGCGCCGTCATACGAATAGTCGAAGCGCGGCGCATGCGGATAACCACCGGCAAAGCCCGGCGAGAACACGTCGGGGTTCTTCGGCGGCGGCCTCGTGAAGGGGTCCATCACGCGGCCGATCTTGGTCGAGACGATGAGGCCGTCCCGCCCGGCACGGCGCAGCCCCGCACCGACGCGCGATTCGGCAAGCCCGTTGCCGTAGTGCGGCGAGGTATCGAACACGCGCACGCCGCTGGCATACGCCTGCTCGATCGTGGCGATCGATGTCTTCTCATCGAGCAGTTCGTAGAGGTCGCCCATGGGCGCGGTGCCGAGGCCGATGGCGGAGAACGCCAGGTTCGTGCCGTTGCGCGTCTGGAAGTTGCGTGACTTCATCGATGTCTCCTGTGCGGATGTCGCTTGCCGGCGCCATGGGCCGGTGGCCACCCGGCGCGAGCATAGCGCGCAGCATCCCGTTTCATCAATTCGTCAGTGCAACTCCCGCCGCACGACCTGCGGCATCGCGTACTGGCGCCCGATCATCCCGCGGGCAAAGAAGTAGTCGTTCCTCGTCCGCTCGCTCATGGCATCGAGATCGACCTGACCCTCGCTGTCGCAGGGAAAGGTCATGGCCACGCCTCCGTGCACCAGCGATTCGAACCGGATCTCGAATGCTGCCGCAGGCTGCATGGGACAAGAACGCTGCATGATCGCCTCCTTCGCCGGGCAGCACTTGCCGCCCTGTGCGCTTGAATCAAGAACGAACCTGCCTGCCGCAATTCACACGGACAGTTGTGCAGAACGTCACGACCCTGTAGAAACGCAGCCTCCATGGGCTCACACCTGCTCGGCATCGACGTCGGCACCTTCAGCAGCAAGGCCGCGCTGGTCACGCCGGCGGGTGAGGTGTTGCGCGCGGCGGTCCTGCCGCACGGCATTTCCACACCGGCGCCGGGCCATGTCGAGCAGGATGCCGACGGCATCTGGTGGCACGACGTCTGTGCGTTGTGCCGGCAGTTGCTCGATGGGGCGCCCTATGGCCGCAACGACGTCGCAGCCGTGGCCGTGAGTGCCATCGGTCCGTGCCTCCTGCCGCTGGACGCGGCCGGGCAGCCGCTTCGCCCGGGCATCCTCTACGGCGTGGACGTTCGCGCGACCGATGAGATCGCGGAGCTCGACGCGCTGATCGGCCGCGAGCAGGTCCGGCAGTTCTCGCTGATGAGCCTGACCAGCCAGGCCATCGGCCCGAAGATCCGCTGGCTGCGCAAGCACGAGCCCGATGTGTGGCGCCGGACGCATCGGCTCACCACCGCCAGCGCCTACCTGGTCTGGCGCCTGACCGGCGAACACCGCATCGATCGCCACACCGCCAGCCATTTCATGCCGCTGTACGACCCGCGCACCGGCGAATGGGACGAGCGCCATGCGCATCACGTCGCGCCCGCCTCGATGCTGCCCGCGCCGGGATGGAGCGACGATATCGCGGGCACCGTCACGCAAGCCGCGGCGCAGGCGACCGGCCTCGCGGTCGGCACGCCGGTGGCCGTCGGCGCGGTCGATGCGCTGAGCGAGGCGATCAGCGTCGGCGTGGTCCACCCAGGCGATCTGATGGTGATGTACGGCAGCACGACTTTCTTCATCCTCGTGCAGTCGGAACCGACGCCCGACGAGCGCATGTGGACGGTCGCCGGCGCATACCCCGGACAGTTCAACCTTGCCGCCGGCATGAGCACCACCGGCAGCCTCACGCGCTGGTTTCAGGACCAGCTCGCGCGCGACCTGCCCGAGGGCGATGCGGGGGCGCTGTTCGAAGCGGCGGCGCGTGTGGAGCCCGGTGCTGGCGGCCTGGTCTTCCTGCCCTATTTCAGCGGCGAGCGCACGCCTCTCAACGACCCGCAGGCGCGCGGCGTGATCGCCGGCCTGAGCCTCGCGCACACGCGCGACCAGCTTTTTCGCGCCATCCTCGAAGGCGTTGCATGCGGCGTGCGTCACAACATCGATACGCTGGCGCACCTCGGCGCGCAAACCCGGCGCGTGGTCGCCGTCGGCGGTGGTGCGCAGACCGATACCTGGCTGCAGATCGTGTCCGACGTGTCGGGCCTGCGGCAGGAGGTTCCCACCATCACGCTCGGCGCGTGCTACGGCGATGCTTTCCTGGCGGGCTGTGCGGCCGGCATATTGCGGCGCGAGCAGATCACCGACTGGGTGAAGCCCGGTCGCATCATCGAGCCCGCAACCGCCCTGCGCCCAACCTACGACACGCTGTATCGCGACTACCTTGATCTCTACCAGGATTCGCGTCGCGTCGTGCACCGGCTTGCGAGCCGGCAGGGTTCGGCATGAGCGCCGCGCCGGGCCGCCCCAAGCAAGCTCGCACCCCCTCGGGGGGCAGCGAGGACACGAAGTGCCGAGCGTGGGGGCCTCGATGAGCGCCGCGCCGGGCCGCCCCAAGCAAGCTCGCACCCCCTCGGGGGGCAGCGAGGACACGAAGTGCCGAGCGTGGGGGCCTCGATGTGCGCCGCGCCGGGCCGCCCCAAGCAAGCTCGCACCCCCTCGGGGGGCAGCGAGGACACGAAGTGCCGAGCGTGGGGGCTTCGATGAGCGCCGCGCCGGGCCGCCCCAAGCAAGCTCGCACCCCCTCGGGGGGCAGCGAGGACACGAAGTGCCGAGCGTGGGGGCCTCGTGAGCATTGCCAAGGAGACACCGTTATGAACAAGCTCGGAGTCCATGCGCTGGTCTGGGTCGGCGGCTGGAGCCATGACGAATGCGAGCGCGCGATGGCGCAGACGGCCGAGATCGGCTTCGACCTGATCGAGATACCCGCACTCGACCCGTCGTCGATCGACAGCGCCTTCACGCGCAGGATGCTCGACCGCTACAGGCTCGGCACCACGATGTCGCTCGGCCTGGATGACTCCACCGACATATCGAGCGGCGACCCCGGCAAGCAGGCGCGCGGCGAGGCACGCCTGATGCAGGTGCTCGAAGTGGCGCGAGACATCGGCGCCACGCATGTCTGCGGCATCCTCTACTCCGCCTTCCAGAAGTATTTCGAGCCGCCGACACAGGCGGGCATCGCGGGCTCGGTCGAGGTGATGCGGCGCATCGGGGAGCGCGCGGCAAAAGACGGCATCACGATCGGCCTGGAAGTCGTCAACCGCTATGAAAGCAACGTACTCAACACCGCAGCGCAGGCGGTCTCGTATGCGAAACGCGTGGGCCTGCCCAACGTCAGGGTGCACCTCGACACCTATCACATGAACATCGAGGAGGCCGACCTCGAATCGGCGCTGATCGACACCGGCACGATGATGGGCTACTTCCATATCGGCGAATCGGGGCGCGGCTACCTCGGCGCCGGCAACATCGACTTCGACCGAGTGTTCCGTGGGCTGGCCAAGGCGGGCTACGAAGGCCCGATCACCTTCGAGTCTTTCTCGTCGGCGGTAGTCAACAAGCAGTTGCAGGGCATCCTGGGCATCTGGCGCAACCTGTGGGAAGACGGTGCCGATCTGGCGCGGCATGCCAAGGGATTCATCGAGCACGGGATGAAGGCGGCGCGGGAAGCGCATGCGCGGCAGTCATCCGTGTAGTTGAAAGGAGGCCCACGTTTACTGTCTGTGATTCGCACCCATTGCATCCTCAACTTTCAGAAAGACTCCATGAAAACAATGAACGAATGCTGCGGCGCAGACCGCAACGTGGCCGGCAATGGACGGCGGGCGTGGCTCAAGGCCAGCGCCGGCACCGCGGTCGCGATCGCCGGGCTTGGGCTTCGAACGGACGATGCCGAAGCGGCGTCGCTGAGCAAGGCGCAGCGCGATGCATTGACGCCCGACCGCATCATCGACCTGATGAAAAAAGGCAACGCCAGGTTTCGCTCCGGAAAGATGCTTCCGCACGACTACATCGCGCAGAAGCGGTCGAGCGCCGCGGGGCAATACCCGGCCGCGGTCATTCTGAGCTGCATCGACTCGCGCGCGCCGGCCGAGATCGTCATGGACATGGGAATCGGCGACACCTTCAACGCGCGCATCGCCGGCAACATCTCCAACAAGGATGTGATGGGCAGCCTGGAGTTCGCCTGCGCCGTCGAAGGCGCGAAGGTCGTGCTGGTGCTGGGCCACACATCCTGCGGCGCCATCAAGGGCGCCATCGACAAGGTGGAGCTCGGCAACCTGACCGGCCTGCTCGAGGTCATCAAGCCCGCCGTCGAAGGCACGACCTACACGGGCGAGCGGTCGAGCAAGAACGCGCAGTTCGTCGACATGGTGGCGCGCACGAACGTAAAGATGACGATCGACGCGATACGCAGCGGCAGCCCGGTCCTGGCGGACCTGGAGAAGAAGGGCAACATCAAGATCGCCGGGGCGATGTATGACTTGTCCAACGGCCTTGTGACTTTCCTTGGCTGAGCGCGAGCGCGCAATGGCTGTCGCGCGGGTCGTCACTTCGGCGCCGAGAGACGATCGACCATCGCCTTGACAGCCGCCATCTGACCGAGTCCACGCTCGAGTCGGCGCCCGCGAACGGCTTCTGGTCGAACGGCTGCACCACGAAAGACAGCGCCTCGGGCGCCGCCGGCTTCAGCGAACCATCGATGTGCTGCAGCATGGACACCGAAGTGCGCGTCGCGTCGGCTGCAGTGCCGGCAAGCAAGTCGTCGGCGGCGCGAACGGAACTTCAACGGTCGTTGATGCAGACCAGCGCCACGGCATACGCGCTCAACGACAACTTGTGGATGTCGAGCGGCTTCACATTCGCCTCGAATACAGCCGGCTGGGTGGTCGCCTGATCGAAGCTGACCTCGTCGAGCACGATGCCGAACGGATTGACTCCGCGATGTGCAACGCTTACCGACTGCTCCCGCGCAGTCATGTTGGCAAGCCACAGCAGCGTCGCCCCCTCGGTGCGATAGGCGAGGCAGCGAACGCGCGCATCGTTCGAAGACCTGGCGTCCACCAATGCAGCGCCGGCGGCACGCGTCAGCCCCGCTACGACGTGGAACGCCGGATAGACCGCGCTGCGTCCCAACGCATCGAAGTACGGCAGCTTCGAGTCACCGGGCCGATGGATGATGCCCAGCGGCCCGGTCGGCGCACCGAAGCACACGGCCTCGACGCCCGTCGCGGCCAGGCTCGCGGCATAGCCCAGCGTCCATGCCGCTGCGAACAGGCCGCGCTGCCGCGGGTCGCTGTTGACCAGGCAAAGGCGTTCATTGTCCGGGTTGGGCGTGAAGGTCTTGCCATGCGGGTTGTCACGGCAACCGATCGCGCTGGGGCCGATGCGGTAGTCAGTGTCGCCGATGAAACTGCGCGCGGTTTGCACTTGGAACGGCAGCGCATCCAGCGTATCCATCACTGAGCGGTCGTCGGCCGCATGCACGATCGGGCAAGTACTGTTGTGCGCGAAATCCAGCAGTTCGGCTGGCGGTCGCTTGCGGTTGAATTCCGTGAAGAACGAGAACATGCCGCCGCCGAGACGCACGCCCGGAAAGGCCTCCCGCGCAGCGCGGTACAGGTCCGCCAGCGGCGGCGCAGGGGGGCGAATGCCGCCGGGCAGCACGGACTTGAGATCGCCCACGGGGCATACAGCCAGCGCCGACAGCCTGAGTCCCGCATCGCGTACCCACGACGCAATATTGGCAAGCTCGACGTCAAAGGCCACGAGGCTCTTGACCACGACCTCCAGTTCGCATTCCGCGCCGGTCTCTTCGCACAAGCGCCGATAGCCCTGCAATTGCTTGTAGCCATGTCCTTCGCGCCGGTCGAACTGGCAAATCAACAGCCGTGGCGCCACTTGCTTGAGCAGGTCGAGGGAGGCGATGGCCGCGTCGATCTCCCGCGCCGGCATCCCGAGCCCGATCGCGGGCATGCGGTGGCCCGTTGCCTTGCCCAGCACGATCTCGACCGCCTTGTCGTCGCCGCCCTTGCCCTCCCGCGGAGCCGATCCCACCAATGACATGCTGACCGATTGCCGTACCGCCTCTCCCGCCTTGAGCGTGTAGGGCCACGGGCGCGCCAGCGGGCGCACGTAGGTCTTGAACGAGGCGTCGGTCCAGTTGCGGTGGTCCTCCATCTCGAAGGTATCGCCCTCCATTCGCACGATGGCCTTCAGGCCGGGCATCACCTCGTGCGTGAGCGAACGCAGGTCCAGGAAGGGCTGCACCGGATCGACCAGCGCGGGGAACGTCGACGTCTCGACCACGCCATCCGTGTGCTCGACTTCCACCGCATGCCCGGCCACGCCCTTCAACGGATGCAGCACGACAAATCCCGTGCGCGCCGTGAGGAAGTCGGTCGCCGGCGTCGCTGTGCCGGTGAACGACAGGCTGCCGTCGCCGCGACCCTCGATACGCGCCTCGTAGCTGATGGATTGGCTTGCGCGCTGGCAGTCCGCGCGGTAGCGCACGCTGAAGCCGTCGTCGCGCTGCTCGACGACCAGCTTGCTCAGCGTCGGGACGTATGTTCCCCAGTTTTCGTCCCGCACCAGGAAGGCCAGGCCGCGCAATACCTCGATGCCTGCGACACGGAGGTAGCGCAGGTTGCCGTTGTCCAATTCGACCGCGAGCGGGCCGGCGCGCAGGACGCGGCCCACGCCGTCGGGTTGTTCGGTACCGCAGAGCTTGACCGCTCGGGAACTCCGCGCCGGGCGCGAGGGACTGCCAGACTTCATCGCTTCGCCTTTCAGGAAAAACCTGAGGGCGAACCTTGCCAGCTATTGCGCCAGAAATCCACCGTCCACGGGCAGGGTGTGCCCGGTGATCAGGCGTGCCTTGCCCGACGCCAGGAAGACGATTGCCTCCGCCACATCGGCGGGTTCGGCGAGGCAGCGCATCGGTGTCATGTCCAGCACGCGGTTGAGCAGCTCCGCGTTGCTGAACAGGCCGACCGTGAGTTCAGTGCGCACCCATGTCGGCGCCACCGCGTTGACGCGGATGCCGTTCGCGGCCCACTCGACGGCCAGCGCCCGCGTCAGGTTGACGATCGCGCCCTTGGTCGCTTGATAGGACACGTTCGGATAGAGCCCGCCGCCGGACAAGCCCATGATGGACGAGACATTGACGATGGCCCCGCCGCCCGCCGGGAGCATCCGTCGCGCCGCGGCGCGGCTGCACAGGAAGACCGCGGTGAGGTTCACATCCAGCACCGCCTGCCAATGCGAAACGGGCATCTCGATGGTCGGATGGCGCAGCGCGATGCCCGCGTTGTTCACGAGCACGTCGATGCGCCCGTAGCGCGCCATCACCTTGTCGAATGCGGCTTCCACGGCCGACTCGCCAGTAATGTCGACGTTCTCCGCAAGGTGGTCGACGCCTTCCGCAGTCAGCGTGTCGTGGGCAACCGCAAGCGCCTTCTCGTCACGGTCGAACAGGACTGGCGTCGCGCCTGTTTCCACCAGTGCCCGGACGGTGGCCCATCCGATTCCCTTTGCGCCTCCAGTGACGACGGCGACGCGTGAAGGCACTGCAGCATTCATGCTTTGCCGGCTTTCAGAAGATTCATTGGATCACCTCATCGGCGCGAAGCAGCATTTCGCTGGGCATGGCCAGGTTCAGTGCCTTCGCCGACCTGGCGTTGACCACCAGTTCGAACTTTGTCGGCTGCTGGACCGGCAACTCACCGGGTTTTGCACCCTTGAATATCTTGTCGACGTAACCTGCGGCGCGTTTGAATAGGTCGACAAGGTCCGGCCCATACGACAAGAGGCCGCCGGCGTCGACGAACAACCGCGAGTCGAAAATGCTCGGGAGCTGATTGCCGAGCGCAAAGTCGGCAATCAGCTTCGAGTTCGCAAAGCTGATGGGATTGCCCGTCGCATGCATGACATCTGCGCGACCCGCGATCGCTGCGGCAAAGGCCGCCGCGTATTGTTCGGGTTGGCGCACCTCGATCGACAGAATCTCCAACCCGGCCGCGGCCGCGATGGCCTTGAGGTCCGGAAAGGCAAATGCCTCGATCTGGCTGGACGGGTCCCACATGGCGGCGAGGCGCGAAGCCTTCGGTGCCATCTGCTTGAGCAATTCCAGGCGCTTTCCGGAAAGCTGCGGCGCGACGTTGGTGAAGCCCGTGACGTTGCCGCCGGGACGCGCGAGGCTTTCGACCAGACCGATCTTGTCGGGGTATGCGGAGATCGCCATGACGATCGGGATCGTTCCCGTCGCCCGCTTGACCGCCAGGCTGGCCTGGGTGCTCGACGTGACGATCACGTCCGCGCCCAGGGCGACCAGTTCAGCCGCAAGCTCGGGAAACCGCTCGGGTCTTCCCTGCGCGCGCCGCGACTCGATCGCGATGTTGCGGCCTTCTGCATATCCCAGGTCGAGTAGTGCCTGCCGAAACGCATCCCAGCCCGTTCCGTCGACGCTGGCGAGCGTGCCGATGCGCCAGACTTTCGTGCGCGGTTGCGCAAAGGCCATGGAAGGCGGCGCGAGGATGCTTGCCGCGACGCCGCCGATGAACGCTCGCCGATCCGTCATGGACGCACCTCGCGGACAAAGTGGAGGGCCAGTGTACGTCCGCACGCATCACGGCCCAAGAGCGGATGGCATCATCCGCCGCATGAACGCCCTCCCCTCCGCTCGCGATGTCGTGGCCTTCTGGCGCGACGCCGGCCCCAAGCGCTGGTTCGCAAAAGACGCGGCCTTCGACGCCGAGTTCAGGTCGCGCTTCGAGGCCGCACACCATGCTGCCGCCACAGGCGATCTCGATCACTGGGTTCACGATGCCGAAGGCGCGCTGGCCCTCGTGATCCTGTTGGACCAATTGCCGCGCAACGCATGGCGCGGCAGCGGCCACATGTACGCGACCGATGGCAAGGCCCGGTCGGTCGCACTCGCGGCGGTCGTCGCCGGCTTCGACCAGCAGATCGACGACGCGGGAATGCGCGCGTTTTTCTATATGCCGTTCATGCACTCGGAGTCGCTGGACGACCAGCACCGTTGCGTCGCGCTCTGCGCCGCGCTGAACGAAGACCAGGCGCGCTACGCCGTGCACCATCGCGAGATCATCGAACGCTTCGGCCGCTTCCCGCATCGCAATGCGGCGCTGGGGCGAAGCACCACGAATGAGGAGCAGCAGTTCCTCGACGATGGTGGGTTCACTGGCTGACGCCCCGTTCTTGATCGGATCCGGAGACTGAAGCGTCTTCTCGCGACGAGGTCCGGCAAGGGGGCCTGCACGCCTTCACCCGCTGCCGCATCGGCTTTCCGCATCGCCGAACTGCCATCGCATTTTACTTGACACTTAAACTATTCATATCTACTTCAGTCACCGTTGAGAGATTCGGGTGCCGCTTTCAAGGGCGTTCATCCTTCGCAATCGTGTGTATCAAGCGCGCATCCAGTGCGCCAGCAAAGAGTTCTCGAATGTCCATGCGCAAGTTCTCCAGGTTCGTCTCCATCGCAGCTGAGCGCGACCGTGCTTGCAGCCGGCGGAGCCACCGCGGCGCCCGCAGGCAATGCGGTGAAGCCAGCCATCGTTCTCGTTCATGGCGGCTTTGTGGACGGCTCCGGCTGGGAAGGCGTTCACAAGATCCTGAAGAAGGACGGGTACGAGGTGACCGTCGTCCAGAACCCGACGATTTCGCTCGCCGATGATGTGGCGGTCACCAAGCGCGTCATTGCGGCGCAACCGGGACCGGTGGTGCTGGTAGGGCATTCCTACGGAGGCGTCGTGATCACCGAGGCTGGCAACGACGAGAAGGTCGCGGGCCTCGTCTACATTGCCGCATTCGCACCGGACAAGGGCGAGTCGGTCAACTCGCTGATCAAGGACCCGAAGCCGGGCGCGCCCGTGCCGCCGATCCTGCCTCCCCAAGACGGCTTCCTGCTGCTCGACAAGACGAAGTTTGCTGCCTCTTTTGCAGCGGACGTGAAGCCCGAGACCGCCGCGTTCATGGCCAACTCCCAGGTGCCTTGGGGCGTGGATGCACTCGGCGGCGCAGTTTCCCAGCCGGCATGGAGCCGGTTCCGCGGTATCCCTGGCATTTGATGGCGCCCGTTTCATGCGTCGCGGGTCATGCGATCGCGTGGTGGAAAAGGCAGCCGCGGACGCATCCGTTGGGCGCCGCTCGCTGCGCCGATTTCAGTATGTCGTATCCCGGCTCCGCGGCAACCACACCTCGATCGCGCCCGGCGTGCTCTTCAGCGACGGCGGCAACTTCACCACCGTCCATGCCTGGCCGTTCGGCAACGGGGCAGCGAGTCGCAGCACTTCGGTGCAGGGGCGTGCGCTTTCGTCGTGGATGACCATGGTCGGAACCGGATGGCCGCGCGGCGGCGAGCGCCCCGCCCTTTGCGCGGTGCTGAGCAGGTCTTCCGTGGGCGGCACCGAGGCGCCGAGTTCGCGCCAGCGCCAGCGCCATTCGCGGACCTGGTCGCGCATCGCGGGCCCGTAGATCTGCACATAGACGACGGTGCCGGCGCACGCGGCGCTGTTGATCGCGGGCGGCGACGGTTGCGGCCCGGCCGGTGCCTCGGTCCCGGCGGGCGGAGCCACGTAGCCCGGGTCGCCGGGTTGAGGCGCGGGCTTCGTGGCCACGGCGATCGGCGGCTCGCTGGTCAGCATGTCGTGCAGCCATACCACCACAGGCCAGGGCGTCGGCAGCGTGCCGCTGCAGTTCTCCGACGGCGCAGTGAGCCCGGTGTAGTCGCGCGCCCAGTAGCGCGGGGCGCACGGGGGCGCCTGGACGGGTTGCAGGCAGTCGATGCCATTGGCCGGGTCGAGCAGGCGCGCACAGGCCGGCGTGCGCTGCTCCACCGGCTCACGCGTGCAGGCGGCCTTGGCATCGTCGACGATGCGCACCGACAGGCGAAATTTCGCCATGAAGTTGTCGCCGCCGTCGCGGCACAGCAGGTCGCCGGTGCGCAGCAGCTCCGCGGCCAGCAAAGCGGGCGCGTCGCCGCTGGTGCCGGCACCATTTTTCAGCCGCGCCCACAGTTGCGACAGGTCCTTGAAGGCCGCGTTCTCCGACTTCTCGGCTTCGGCTCGTTGGGCCCGCCAGCTGTCGATTCCTTGCCATGCCGCGACGCCAAATGTGGCGGCCGTGCCAAGGCCCACGGTGGCCGTGACGGCACCGGCGCGGATCACGCGCGCCTGCAGCCGGCTCACCGTCGCCACCATAGTGCTGGCGGTGGCGGCGGGGGTCGCACCCCCCGCTGCAGCGCGCGGGCCTGCCGCGGCCTGCGCCGCCTGGCCGTCGTCGGGCATGAACAGGCCCGGGGCGCCGTTCGCCACCATGTCGAGCAGTTCGCCGTCGAGCCGGGTCCCGATCTCGGCACCCAGGCGGAAGTAGCTCTCCCACTGCGCCTCGTCGAAGAACTGGTCGGTGGTCGGTTGCTGCGGAAACAGCGGGTTGGCTGCCTTGAAGTTGACCAGGTCCACCGGCAAAGCGGCCGACACATTGGGCTTGACCAGGATGATCTGCCCCGTCGCACCGCTCGTGTAGCGCACATGGGCCAGCGCAAGGCAAGCCTGGCTGGACGGCGATGCCAGGTCATTCAGCGAGCCGAAAGCTTCGAGCTGCGGGAGATCGGCGCCGGGACGCGGCTTCATGAAGGTGATCTCGGCGTTGAGGTCGATGCGGGCGCGCCGGATGAGGATTTCGAGATCGCAGAAGCGGTAGTCCGGATCCGCGCCGCAGTCGGCAATCACGACCAGCGCGGCCTCTTGCCGCAACAGCGCATAGGCGCCGGTATTCTCGAAATGCCCGCCATCGCTCAGGTACCAGTTGGCCGAACTGCTGCCCGGAAATGCGCCAAAGCATTCGAGCATCAGGAAGCGCGTCTTGGTCAGCAGCTTGGTGCCGCGCACGGCCGCGCCGCGCTGCAGGATGCCGGCCTCGGCGCTGTTCCACCAGTAGCCGAGCCGCAGCCCCGCGAACACGGTGAGCGCGGCAATGCCACGCTTGGTCAGTCGACCGAAGCCGGGTGCGAACGCGGCGCCTGAAATGGCCGACCAAGCGCCCAGCGTCATCGCGCCATCGCCATGCGCCTTCGCCCATTCGGAACCGCCCGCCTGCATCCACCCGAGCGGGCCCACGGTCATCGGCAGGCTCTTGCGGTCGCGATTGAAAAGCTTCTGCTTCGGGTCATGCGTCTGGTTGATGCAGACGTTGACCAGGTGTACCGGCCCACCGTGCTGGTGCGGGCTGTACTTCAGCAGCGAGACGTCGTCCTGCACGTCCACCTCGCCCACCGGTATCTGCGGCGGCAGAAGGCCCGACACTTCATCGGTCGGGCTGGCGCCCAGCCGCCTCGCATTCGCCGCGCCGAGGTAGCCGCGCACGATGCGCGCCTTGTAGAACATGTGCAGCGACGAGATGTTGAGAAACGCAAAGTTCGAACCCGTCAGCGTCGCATACGCACCCAGCACCACGAACATCGCGCACAACCATGCCCAGCCCCGCCAGAACTCCAGGCCCTCGGGCTGGAACACCTGCAGCAGCGTCGCCGCATACACCACCCCGATCCACCAGGCGGCCAGGCAAAAGGCCAGCACCATGCCGAGCACGCTGGCCATGGCCGCCAGCATGCTCTTGCCCACGCTGGGCGCCTCATGCTTTTGCGAGAGCAACACCGGCAGCACCGCGCGCAGCACCGCGGCCACCACCAGCAATCCCGCGCCGTAGGAGGCCCGCATCTGCTGGTTGTCCGCGGCAAGCCACCATGCGGTGCGGTCGAGCAGTCCAAGCACGCCGATCAGCAAGGTGGTGTTGAGCACTCCGGCCAGCGCCTCGGTCAGCTCATTGCGCTGTTGCGCGGCCGTGCGTTGTCGGCTGCGATGCATCACCCACAACAGCGCGACGATCCAGCACAGCGCAAAGCCGACGAACGCGGCCGACAGCCATGCCGGCCCACCGGCATAGGTCACAAGCATGGGTCCGAGGGTGCAGGCGCCGACGATCAACGCGCACCACATTCCCACCTGCACCAGCAGGAACTTCAGCGAAGGCTTGTCGCGCACCGACCAATACGCGCACGACAACACGATCGATGCAAGGAACGGCCCCGCCGCCGCGAACCAGAGCGTCGGCAACTGCGTGGCGCCTTTCACCAGCAGGCCGATCGCTGCCTGCGCGGTGGTCGGCTGCGTGTTGTTGAGGTCGACCGCGCGAAAAACAGCGTCCCACATCAACAGGTTGCTCGCGGCCAGCGCCATGCCGACCAGGCAGGCCGCGATCGCCAGCTCGATGTGCGTGCCCAGCAGGTTGCGCAGGTAGAGCGCGGCGGCGAACAGCGTGTCGCGCATGCCGCCGGGTATGAGGTAGCGGCCATTGGCCCGCAGCCACCAGCCGAAGCGCGCACGGTCGACATCGCCGAAGGCGCGCTCGATGTCGCGCACTTCGTCGGCCGATTTCGCATCGGTGCACAGGCGGCCCAGCGTCGCACCGACGTAGCCGCCACCGGAAACCGTCGACACCATGTCGAACTTCAGCAACTGCCGGTGTGCGGCCAGGGACTTGATCAGTCCCAGGCAAAAAGTAGCGCTGCGGATGCCACCACCCGACAGCGCCAAACCCCAGGCGCGATGACCATCGTCCGCGCCATGCAATGCCTCGCGCCGTGTCTTGACAAGCTCACGCAGCGTCTCGTCCATCCGGTTCCTCGGTGTGGAGTCTTGACTATTTCACTGTGAATCGAGCGCGACAATTTGACATACGGCCTATTGCGCATTTCGCTGGATCGCCAGGCATAGTGCTAATGCGACTTCGCATTCAAAAGATAAGCGGCCTTTTGTTTGTTGGTCCGTTGAGTGCGCCCTGCCGCAATGGTGCCTGCGGGCTTGGAGTGGCGCGCCGGTGGATTGGACCCAGGTGATTCCGACGTTGGATGCCGCACACCGGTTCCAGCCGCGGCAGGTGGCCTCTGGCGCGGGCTATTTCCGGGGCGACGAGGAGCGCAGGGCGCGGGGCGGCGCGCGTGCCGAAGGACACGCGCGCTTCGTGGTCTAGCTCGGTGTGACTGTTTGAACGCGGTGAGCGAAGCGAAAGCAGTGAGTTCCGCGCCGCCGCCCCGCGCCCGAGCACCGCAACGAAGTCGATGCGCAGCAACGACCGGCCCGGTAGGATCCCGAGCCAGTGATGTTGCCCCTGGAATCCGTATCCCATAGCCGAGCTCATGAGTTGGCTTGCCGTGGTTGATTGGCAAACCAGTTTTGCTCGAACTGCATCGGGCTGACGTAGGCCAGCGTCGAGTGAAGTCGAGTGCGGTTGTTGAAACGACGCTTGCCACGGGCGCGAATGCCGTGGCGTTGCATCAGCTTTTGCTCGCCCAATTCGTGATCGATGCGCTGCGCATGGCGTGGTTCAAGCGTCATCCTGACAAGCAGTCCAGGCTGATCTTCCACAGCGACCGTGGCAGCCAGTACGCCAGCCATGATTTCAGGAGGGTGCTTGGCGAGTACGGCATCACCAGTTCGATGAGTCGCCAGGGCAACTGCTGGGACAGCGCCTGCAGGGAGATTCTGTTCGGGTCACTGAAAGTCGAGCGGCTGCACGGACAAGGCTTCAAGACTAGACGCGAGGCCAAGGACGAAACCGTCGCCTGGGGCCCACGCGGATGCCGCGGGTCAGCACTTCCTTCCAG
Source organism: Variovorax humicola (assembly GCF_037889915.1). Classification (NCBI taxonomy): domain Bacteria; kingdom Pseudomonadati; phylum Pseudomonadota; class Betaproteobacteria; order Burkholderiales; family Comamonadaceae; genus Variovorax; species Variovorax humicola. The sequence continues at coordinate 73,235 of NZ_JBBKZV010000004.1, forward strand.
ATGCGCGGCCAGCCGTGGCCGCCACGGGTCTCGGCATGGATGGCCTTGATGTGAACCAGCAAGGCATCGTCGATCAGATGGCGGCGCTGCGCGCCGCTGGCTTTGCGCACGAAGTGCTCGTGGTATCCCGTCATACTGATTTGCAGCACCCGGCATTGCACCGAGATCGGCCACACACGTCGGTGGCGTTGGACATAGGCGTACTTCAACTGCGCTTTCGCGAAGTACGCCGTCGCTTCTTCCAGGATGTCGCGCTCCATCTTCACGCGCGCCAGTTCGGCACGCAGCCGACTGATCTCCATCTGCTCGGCACTCACCGCCTTGCTGTCAGCCCCGGTGAGCTTGCCTTGGCGCTGTGTCTTGACCCAGTTGAACAGGGTCTGCTCGACCACAAAACGTGCGCGCCGCCGCCGCGATGCTCTGGCCACCTTCGACCCGCCGCACGGCCTCCTTCTTGAACTCCAGCGTGTAGCGCGCTCTCGTCGCCTTCGTCATGTCCGTTCTCCTTGCTTGCATTGAAACTCTCAGCAAGGGATACGTTTTTCGGGGGCAAGGTCAATCGGGTGGTGATAGGTCTTCTCGATTTGCTCGACCGAGGTGCCGGCCATCTTCGCGATGGTCATGGGCGCCACGCCCGCGGTGATGAGGTCCGGTCTCTTCGTCCATCGAAAAGGGTTGAACATGGCGCTGGCCGGTATCCGTAACGGTATCCGTAAGGCGGGATAAAAAGATGGAATCGACCCGCGCCTTGCTGAGCACGAAAAATCGGTTTTTCATTGGGGAATTCCGAAAATCCGTTTGCAGCGGAACGCAAGGTTATGAGCGTCCTAGCCCCCGGCAGGGGGTAGAAGGAGCGCACGAAATGCGCGGAGCCTGGGGGGCGAGCAATAGGCCAAATACAATGTGCGGATGTTCACCGGAATCATCACCGGCGTGGGGCGCATCGCCGCCATCCACGACCTCGGCAGCTCTTCTTCCCACGGCAAGCGACTCAGCATCGCCGCGCCTGACGGCTATCTCGACGACGTGGGGCTCGGTGACAGCATTGCGCTCAACGGCGCCTGCATGACCGTCACCACCCTGGACCCCGCCGACAAGCAGTTCACCATCGACATCTCCGCCGAGTCGCTCGACAAGACGGCCGGCCTGACCGAACCCGGCGCGCGCATCAACCTCGAAAAGGCGCTGCGCGCCAGTGACCGCCTGGGCGGACACATCGTATCGGGCCACGTCGATGGCATCGGCACTGTGAGCCGCTTTGCGCCGGTCGGCGAGAGCTGGGAACTGCGCATCGTCGCGCCTCCTGCCCTCGCTCGCTTCCTCGCCTACAAGGGTTCGATCACGGTCAACGGCGTGAGCCTGACGGTCAACACCGTGACCGACGGCCCTCAGGGCAGCGAGATCAGCATCAACCTGATCCCGCACACCGTGGAAAACACGTCGCTGGGCGGCCTGCTCGACGGCAGCCGCGTGAACCTCGAAATCGATACCGTGGCCCGCTATGTGGAGCGCATGCTCCAGGCCGGCGCCATCCCCCTCCCCACCTCCGAGACAAAGAAATCATGAACGCCTCCGTCACGCCGATAGGCGCGCCTGCCAACGGGCGAACGCCTGCCCCCATTTCCCCGGTCGAAGACATCGTGGCCGACCTGCGCGCCGGCCGCATGGTCATCCTGGTCGACGAGGAAGACCGCGAGAACGAAGGCGACATCGTCATCGCGGCCGACCACGTCACGCCGGAGGCCATCAATTTCATGGCCCGCCATGCACGCGGCCTGATCTGCCTGACCCTGTCGCGCGAAATGTGCGAGCGCCTGAACCTGCCGCCGATGGTTGCGCGCAACGGCGCCAAGCATTCGACGGCGTTCACCGTGTCGATCGAGGCGGCCGAAGGCGTCACCACGGGCATCTCCGCCGCTGACCGCGCACGCACGGTGCAGGCCGCCGTGGCACGCGATGCCGTGGCGACTGACCTCGTGCAACCGGGCCACATCTTTCCGCTGCAGGCGGTGGATGGCGGCGTGCTGATGCGCGCCGGCCATACCGAAGCGGGCTGCGATCTCTCGGCCATGGCAGGCTGCTCGCCCGCCTCGGTGATCTGCGAGGTGATGAATGAAGACGGCACCATGGCGCGCCTGCCCGACCTGCAGGTCTTTGCGGCCGAACACGGCCTGAAGATCGGCACCATCGCCGCCCTGATCGAACACCGCGCACAGACCGAGACGCTGATCGAAAAAGTCGGCAGCCGCGACATCAACACCTCCTGGGGCACATTCACCGCGCACGCGTTCAGGGACAAGCCGAGCAACGGCGTGCACCTGGCCTTGGTGCGCGGCGCATGGGCGGCGGACGACGCGGTGCCGGTGCGCGTGCACGAGCCGCTGTCGGTGCTCGACGCGCTCGAAGTCAATCGCTCGCTGCATTCCTGGAGCCTCGATGCCAGCCTGGCGCACATTGCGTCCGAGGGCAAGGGCGTGGCGGTACTGCTCAATTGCGGCGAGTCGGCCACCGAGCTGCTGAGCCAGTTCGACGGCACCGCACGCCCGGCGCAGGCGCCCGAGCGCGGCCGCATGGACCTGCGCAACTACGGCGTCGGTGCGCAGATCCTGCGCGACTGCGGCGTGCACAAGATGAACCTCATGGCGAACCCGCGCCGCATGCCGAGCATGACGCCCGGCTACGGCCTCGAGATCGTCGGCTACACCCACAAGGACTGCTGAAGATGCTGAACGCGAACAAGGGCGCCTCGGGCGCGCTCGATGGCAAGGGCTTGCGCATCGGCATCGTGCAGGCGCGCTTCAACGACGACATCACCGGCGCGCTGGCCACGGCCTGCCTGGCCGAACTGTCCTCGCTCGGCGTGTCCGACAGCGACATCGACCATGTCTTCGTGCCCGGCGCGCTCGAAGTGCCGATGGCCCTGCAGGCGTTCGCCGAGCGCGGCGGCTACCACGCGCTGATCGCGCTGGGCTGCATCATCCGCGGCGAGACCTATCACTTCGAGCTGGTGGCCAACGAGTCGGGCGCAGGCGTGAGCCGCGTGGCGCTCGACTACCGCGTTCCGGTCGCCAACGCGATCATCACCACCGAGAACCTCGCGCAAGCCGTGGCCCGACAGACCGACAAGGGCCGCGATGCGGCGCGCGTGGCTGTCGAGATGGCGCAACTGCTCGCGCAACTGTCATGACCGAACCCACCCCCAGCAAGAACAAGCCGCCACGGAAATCACCTACCGGCCTGACCAGCACCGGCGCACGCAAGGCGTCGGCCAAGTCCAACCGCAGCCGCGCACGCGAATTCGCATTGCAGGCGCTGTACCAGCACCTGGTCGGGCGCAATGACGCGACCGCGATCGACCACTTCACGCGCGACCTGGCGGGCTTTCACAAGGCCGACGCCGCGCATTACGACGCGCTGCTGCACGGCTCGATCGAGCAGGCGTCGGAGATGGACGCGCTGATCGTTCCGCTGCTGGACCGCAAGATGGAAGAGATCTCGCCGATCGAACACGCGGTGCTGTGGATCGGCGTCTACGAGTTCCAGCATTGCCTCGACGTGCCGTGGCGCGTGGTGCTCAACGAATGCGTGGAACTGACCAAGGAGTTTGGCGGGACGGACGGGCACAAGTATGTGAATGCCGTGCTCAACGGGCTGGCGCCAAAGCTGCGCACCGCGGAGGTCGAGGCCGATCGGGCCAAGGGAAAGACCCGATGAGGGTCTCGGCGCGCGCTGAGCGCATCGAACCGTTCTACGTGATGGAGGTGGCCAAGGCCGCCAGCGCGCTTGCGCGCGAGGTGGCCAACACCGATCGGCCGATGATCTTCCTGAACATCGGCGAACCCGACTTCACCGCGCCGCCGTTGGTGCAGGAGGCAGCCATGCGGGCCGTGCGCAGCGGCGCCACGCATTACACGCATGCCGTCGGGCTGGACGCCCTGCGCGGGCGCATCAGCGACTGGTACGCCCAGCGCTTCGGCGTCGACGTGCCGGCGCGCCGCATCGTGGTGACGGCCGGCGCCTCCGCCGCACTTCAACTGGCCTGCCTGGCGCTGATCGAGGCCGGCGACGAGATGCTGCTGCCGGACCCGAGCTACCCCTGCAATCGCCACTTCGTCAGCGCGGCGGAAGGCAAGGCGGTGCTGGTGCCGACCACCGCGGCAGAGCGCTTCCAGCTCAGCGCGGCCAAGGTCGAGGCGGCGTGGACCGACAAGACGCGCGGCGTGTTGCTTGCTTCGCCCTCCAATCCGACGGGCACGTCGATAGCGCCGGATGAACTGCGCCGCATCCACGAGGTGGTGACGAAGCGCGGCGGCATCACGCTGATCGACGAAATCTACCTGGGCCTCTCCTACGACGACGCTTTCGGCCAGACCGCATTGGCCATCGACGACGACGTCATCAGCATCAACAGCTTCAGCAAGTACTTCAACATGACGGGCTGGCGACTCGGCTGGCTGGTCGTGCCCGAGGCGCTGGTGCCCGTGATCGAACGCCTTGCGCAGAACTTGTTCATCTGCGCCAGCACGGTGTCGCAGTACGCGGCGCTGGCCTGCTTCGAGCCCGAGAGCATTGCCGAGTACGAACGCCGGCGCGCCGAGTTCAAGGCACGGCGCGACTGGTTCATTCCGCAGTTGAACGCCCTGGGCTTGACGGTGCCCGTCGTGCCGGACGGCGCTTTCTACGCTTGGGCCGATTGCAGTTCGCTCGCCAGAAAGCTTGGCATCGACGGGAGCTGGGACTTCGCCTTCGAGGCGATGAAGCGCGCACACGTCGCGGTCACGCCGGGTCGTGATTTCGGCACGGCCGAGACGGCGAACTATGTGCGTTTCTCGACTGCGAGTTCGATGGCGCATCTTCAAGAGGCCATCGAGCGGCTGAAGGTATTGGCCGCATGAGTTTTCAGTTTCCCATTCGCGTGTATTGGGAAGACACCGATGCGGGCGGCATCGTGTTCTATGCCAACTACCTGAAGTTCATGGAGCGTGCGCGCACCGAATGGCTGCGCTCGCTCGGTATCGAACAGCGCAAGTTGCGCGAGGAAACGGGCTGCCAGTTCGTCGTCAGCGAAACGCAGATCAAGTACCACCTGCCCTCCCGCCTCGACGACGAACTCCTGGTTACAGCCGATGTTCAACAAATCGGCTCGGCGTCATTGATAATCGGCCAGCGCGTGCTATCAAAAACAGAGCACGGCAAGCTGCTCTGCGAAGGCACGATCCGCATCGGTTGGGTCGACGCCACCACCTTGCGGCCCGCGCGCATTCCGGCCCGGGTGACGGGAACCCTCCGCGCTCCAGCGGCTCCATGTTTCAACGAATCTCCGGGCGACCTTCGCGAATAAGCAGCCGGGGGACCTCACATAACTTCAAGCCATGAATCAAGACCTCTCGATATTCGCCCTCCTGATCCATGCCAGCCTGCCGGTGCAGTTGGTCGTCTTGCTGCTGATCGTCGTGTCGGTCGCAAGCTGGGCCGCCATCTTCCGCAAGTACTTTTCGCTGAAGCGCACGCGCGCGCTCAACGATGAGTTCGAGCGCGAGTTCTGGTCGGGCACCAGCCTCAACGAACTCTTTGCCGCCGCCGCGCAGAATGCCAAGCTCGCCGGCCCGATGGAACGCATCTTTGCCAGCGGCATGCGCGAATACCAGAAGCTGCGCGAGCGCAACATCATCGATGCCGGCACCTTGCTCGACGGCGCACGACGCGCGATGCGCGCAAGCTTCCAGCGCGAGCTCGATGCGGTGGAGCAGAACCTTTCGTTCCTGGCCACAGTCGGTTCGGTGTCGCCCTACGTGGGCCTGTTCGGCACGGTGTGGGGGATCATGCATGCGTTCACCGGCCTCGCCGCGCTGGCGCAGGTGACGCTTTCGACAGTCGCGCCCGGCATCGCCGAAGCGCTGGTGGCCACGGCCATCGGCCTGTTCGCCGCCATCCCGGCGGTGGTGGCCTACAACCGCTTCGCGCGCGAGATCGACAAGATCGCGATCGCCCTCGAAACCTACATCGAGGAGTTCTCGAACATCCTGCAGCGCAACCTGTCGGCCAACGTCGCTGCGGCGACGAACCGGTAAACGGAGCCGCACGCCATGCCCGCCATGTCATCCCGCGGCCGCGGCCGCCGCACGATCAACGAGATCAACATGGTCCCGTTCATCGACGTGATGCTGGTGCTGCTGATCATCTTCATGGTCACGGCCCCGCTCATCACGCCGAGCGTGATCAACCTGCCGAGCGTCGACAGGGCCAACAAGCAGCCCGACAAGCCGATCGAGATCGTCATCAAGAGCGACGACGAGATCATGATCAAGAAGGATCCGTCGATGGGCACCGGCGGAACGTCGCTGCCGATGACGCAGATCGGGAAGGCCGCGAAGGATGCACAAGGCGACAACGACCAGCGCCCGGTGGTCATCAGCGCCGACAAGTCGGTCAAGTACGAAACCGTCGTCAAGGCGATGAACCAGTTGAAGCGCGGCGGCATCGAACGCGTCGGCCTCTCCGTGACGACCACGGGCGGCAAGTAACGCATGTCACTGGCCGCCGACCGCCCCGAATTTGCGCCGCCGCCGCAGCGCGGCACGCCGCGCGCGCTGGCGCTCGCGCTGATTGCCCACGCGCTGCTGATCGCTGCGCTGACCTGGGGCGTGCACTGGAAGCGTGAAGCCGACGACGCTGCGATCGAGGCCGAACTCTGGTCGTCGACGGTGCAGCAGGCCGCGCCACGACCCGTGCCGCCGCCAGCGCCCGTGCCTCCGCCGCCCCCTCCCGCACCCACGCCGGCACCCCAGCCGCCACCTCCGCCACCGCCGCCGGCGGTAAAGCCGCCGGAGCCCGCACCACGTCCGCCGGACATCGCGCTGGAGCGAGAGAAGAAGCTCAAGGAGCAGAAGGAGCGGGAGCGCCAGGAAGCGGCCGAGGACGAGCGCCAGGAAAAACTCAAGCGCGAACAGCTTGCCGCGAAGAAAGCGCAGGAGCAGAAGGACCGCGACGCAAAGCAGCGCGCCGAACAGGAAGCCCAGCGCAAGAAAGACGAACAGCAGCAAAAACTCGCCGAACAGAAGAAGCGCGAAGACGCGGAAGCGAAGAAGGCAGAGGCGGCCAAGCAGGCTGCTGCCGACGCGGCAAAGCAGGCAGCGGCCGAGCGCGCGGCCACGCTCAAGCGGATGCAGGCCATGGCCGGGATATCGGGGTCCGACGATCAAACATCGGCGCCGCGCAAGGGAAAGGGCAGCGGCGCAGGCAGTGGCCCATCGGCAAGCTACAACGGCAAGGTGCAGCAGGCCGTCCGGCCCAATATCACCTACGCGGATGCCGACCTGGTCAATGGCAACCCCGGTGTCGAGATCGAAGTGCGTACTGCGCCCGACGGATCGATCATCGGCACCCCGCGCATCCTCAAGTCGAGCGGCGTGCCCTCATGGGACGAGGCCGCCCAGCGCGCCATCATCAAGACGGATCGGATGCCGAGGGACATCGACGGCACGGTACCAACGCCGATGATCGTTGTGCTGCGGCCGAAAGGCTGACGCTCCGTCATGTTGCGCGCGCGGTCGTCAGGTGGCCGCCTCGCGACCCGCCCGAGGCAACAGGCCGTCCTCCAGCATCGCTTGCACGATGTCCGCCTGACGGCGGTCGCGCCTGCGCTTGGCCTCGGGCCGCTGTTTGGCCTTCTCCGCCATCCAGCGCTTGAACTCTACAAAGGCTTCAGGCGCTATCGTTCGCATCAAAGCCATCCGGCCTGTCGCCGAGACTACGAGGTGCTCAAACCGCGGCGCACTGGTCAACGTCGAAGCACGAATCGCCTGCACAGGCCACAGGTCGTCTTCGTCGTCCGAGAAGCGGAACGGGTGCGGGTCATCGCCTTCGGGCTGTCGACGCAGGATGTCGACCTCGAAGCCGCTCGCGCTGATGGCGGTTTCGTTCTTTCGCGAGGTGAAGTCGGCGTAGATCTTTTCGGTGTCCACCGAGCGCGGTCCGACACGTTTTTGTGTGTTGTCGGGCTGCGTCTTGACGAGGTATTCATCCCCGCCCTGCTGCTTCCGTACATGCGGCCGAATGTATTGGTGAGCCTGCGCTTGCACCCGCGAGAATTCGCCATAGATCGTAGCGGAATCAATGGCCTGGCGAGCGGAGTTGTCCGGTTTTCCACACGCTATCGCGTGACCCGTGACGCAAGAATCCAGGACGAGCACTGCGAAGTCTGTTCGTGGGCACCCGCGGAACCGGCTTTGCCGGGCCGCCGGGTGCGCCCCCTCGAGGGGCATCGGTATCTACACATCTCATGCGGTGCATGAATAATTGAGCGTATGTCACTGATTTTGTGGGTATGGATGCTCGGCTGCGCAAGCGGGCACATCGATTGGTCATGCAGCACTCCAACAGCGCTGTGAGCTTGGCCGCAGGCATGAAGTCGCTGCCCGCGGCAGACGCGGCGTTTGCCGACACGCAGGCGTTGTGGCGCTTCTTGAGCAACCCGCGGGTCAAGCCCACGGATCTGGCCGCCCCGGTGTTGGCGCTGGCCAAACTGGGCATCGAGCAAGGGTGTGATGGCTACGCGCTGGCGGTGCACGACTGGTCGAGGTTGAACTATCGCACCCACACCAGCAAGCGTGATCGCGTGCGCATGACGCATGACACCGACGTGGGCTACGAGTTGCAGAGCACCGTGCTGGTGGCCGACCGTGATGGCTCGCCCATCGGGGCGCCCACGCAGAACCTGCGCACCGCGCAGGGATTGCTCAGCAGCCGCTGGGAAGGCGCGCAGGAGCCGGCATCGCATCTGGACGAGTTGAGCCTGCGCCTTCTCTGGCTGGATCGGCAAGGCCTTGGGCGCGCGCTGGTGCATGTGGTGGATCGGGAGGCTGATTCGATAAGGCACCTGCGGGCCTGGAACGCCCAAGGCAGTCTGTGGCTGGTACGGGTCAAGGACAGCGGCCCGGTGCAGTGGGGCGAGCGCACAGTCAAGCTCAGTGAAGTGGGTCAGCAATTGAGCTATGAACGGGTGCGCATGGTGCAGCATCAAGGCCGCGAAGCCGAGCAATGGGTGGCCAGCACGAGCGTGGTGGTGAGCAAGAAGGCCAAGCCCAAGAAAAGGCTCGATGCCCAGGGCCGATGCATTGGCGGCACAGTGCCGGGCGCGCCGTTGACCGCGCGCCTGGTGGTCAGCCAGGTGCGCGAGGCATCGGGCAAGGTGCTGGCGCAGTGGTATCTGCTGAGCAACGTGGATGACAGCGTGCAGGCCGCCACCCTGGCGCTGTGGTACTACTGGCGGTGGCGCATCGAGTCGTACTTCAAGTTGCTCAAGGGTGCAGGCCAGCAGATCGAACACTGGGAGCAGGAGAGCGCAGAGGCCATCTTCAAGCGCCTGCTGATTGCCTCGCAGGCGTGCGCGCTGGCCTGGCGCTTGATGCGCGCCCAAGGTGAATTCGCCGAGCAGACGCGCGCGTTTCTCATCAGGCTGTCGGGGCGCCAGATGAAACGCAACACGCCAGTGACTGCCAGCGCGCTGCTCAGTGGCCTGTACATGCTGTTCGCGATGAACGAAACGCTGCAACACTACTCCCCCGAGCAGATCGCACAGTTCGTGCGCGAGGCTCGCGCCATGCCGCCTTGAGGGTGGACAGGATGTGTAGATACCTATGCTCGAGGGGGAGGCGCCGCAGGCGCTTCGGGGGTGTTTCACCCTAGTCGTAAACGACCACCGCATTCCCCGCCTCGGCCTGCGCCGTCCAGCTCGCCAGCGCCGCGTCCTCCGGGAAGAATCGCGCAGCCTCGCCGAGCTGAAGTTCGACCTGGGCCCCGGCGCGGGCCAGTGACAGGCGCACCGCCAAGCCGATGCGCGGCTCGTCGGGCTCGCTGTTCTCGGGCTTGCGCGGCGGGAAGTCGCGGGCGATGCGCGCGATGTCCGGCGCCTTGCCGTTGACCGCCACGCGCAGGAACTTGCCGAAGCGGCAGCGCGCCGCGGCCAGGCTCCAGACCTGCGCGACGTTGAAGCGCGCCTCGAAGCCACCGCGTCCCGGTTGCAGCTTGCCGCTGACGATGACAAGCTCGTCGTCCTTCAGCAAGTTGCGATTGGCGTTGTAGGTCGCTTCGTCGCAGGTGGCGTCGATGGCGTCGCTCTTGTCGTCCAGCTTGAACAGCACGAGCCGGCCGCGCTGCCCGTTGATGATGCGCAGGTCGCTCACGATCCCGGCAATCACCTGCTGTTCGCGCGAATCGAGCAAGTCGGTGATCTCGCGCTTGCAGAAGCGGCGCACCTCGTGCTCGACCTCATCGAACAGGTGGCCCGAGAGATAGAAGCCGATCGCGGTCTTTTCGTAAGTCAGCCGCTCCTTCACGCCCCACGGGGTGGCGGTGACCAGTTCGGGCTCCTGCGTCGCCGAGCCGTGCTCGCTGTCGCCGAAGATGTCGACCTGTGCCACATTGGCGGCGGTCGCGTTGGCAAAGTCGAAAGCGCGGTCGATCGATGCGACGAGCGAGGCGCGGTTCTGCTGGATCAGGTCGAAGGCGCCGGCCTTGATCAGCGCCTCGACCGTGCGCTTGTTGATGCGCGTGCGGTCCACGCGCACGCAGAAGTCGTAGAGGCTCTTGAACGGGCCGCCCTCCTCGCGCGCCGCCGCGATCGCGTCGATGGCGTGCTGGCCCGTGCCCTTGACGGCGCCGAGGCCATAGCGGATCACCTTGTCCGTGACCGGCTCGAAACGGTAGCGCCCGCGGTTCACGTCCGGCGGCTCGAAGGTCAACCCGAAGTTCTTCATCGCGTCCTGGAACAGCACCTTGAGCTTGTCGGTGTCGTCCATTTCCACGGTCATGTTCGCGCAGAAGAACTCGGCGCAGTAGTGCACCTTGAGCCAGCCCGTGTGATAGGCCAGCAGCGAGTAGGCGGCGGCGTGCGACTTGTTGAAGCCGTAGCCCGCGAACTTCTCCATCAAGTCGAAGATTTCGTCTGCCTTCTCTTCGCCGATGTTGTTCTTCGCAGCACCGGCGCGGAAGATCAGCCGGTGCTCGGCCATTTCCTCGGCCTTCTTCTTGCCCATCGCGCGGCGCAGCAGGTCGGCGCCGCCGAGCGAGTAGCCGCCCAGGATCTGCGCGGTCTGCATCACCTGCTCCTGGTAGACCATGATCCCGTAGGTCTCGCCGAGCATGTCGGCCACCAGTGGATGCGGGTACTCCACGGGCTCGCGGCCGTGCTTGCGCGCGACAAAGCTCGGGATCAGGTCCATCGGGCCCGGGCGATACAGCGCGTTGAGCGCGATCAGGTCTTCCAGACGAGTAGGCCGCGCGTCCTTCAGCATGCCCTGCATGCCGCGCGATTCGAACTGGAACACGGCCTCGGTCTTGCCTTCGGCGAAGAGCTTGTAGGTGGCTGCATCGTCGAGCCGGATGTTCTCGAAGGCGAAGTCTTCCTGCCCCTTGTGGCGCTTGACGATGAATTCCTTGGCGATCTCGAGAATCGTCAGCGTCGCCAGGCCCAGGAAGTCGAACTTCACGAGGCCGATGGCTTCGACGTCGTCCTTGTCGTACTGGCTCACGGCCGAGTCGCTGCCGGGCTGCTGGTACAGCGGGCAGAAGTCGGTGAGCTTGCCCGGCGCGATCAGCACGCCGCCCGCGTGCATGCCGATGTTCCGCGTCATGCCTTCGAGCTTCTGCGCGAGCTCGACCAGCATCTTGACTTCTTCTTCCTTCTCGATGCGGGCCGCGAGCTGCGGCTCCATCTCGATCGCGTAGTTGTTCTTGTCGCCCTCGATCTTCTTCTCGGGCGGGTATTGCAGCGTGACCGACATGCCCGGCTTGTTCGGGATCAGCTTGCTGATGCCGTCGCAGAACATGTAGCTCATGTCGAGCACGCGGCCCACGTCGCGGATGGCGGCGCGTGCGGCCATGGTGCCGAAGGTGGCGATCTGGCTCACGGCGTCGCGGCCGTACTTGTCCTTCACGTAGTCGATCACGCGGTCGCGGTTGCCCTGGCAGAAGTCGATGTCGAAGTCGGGCATCGAGACGCGCTCGGGGTTCAGGAAGCGTTCGAACAGCAGGTTGTATTCGAGCGGGTCGAGGTCGGTGATCTTCAGCGCATAGGCCACCAGCGAGCCCGCGCCAGAGCCCCGGCCCGGGCCGACCGGGCAACCGTTCTTCTTGGCCCAGTTGATGAAGTCGCCCACGATGAGGAAGTAGCCCGGGAACCCCATCTTGAGGATGGTGTTGATCTCGAACTCGAGCCGCTCCACGTAGCGCGGGCGCTCGGCGTCGCGCTTGGCCACGTCGGGGTACAGATGCGCAAGGCGCTGCTCCAGCCCCTCGAAGGATTCCTGGCGGAAGAATTCGTCGATCGGCATGCGCACGCCGTCGATGATCGGCGTCGGAAAGTCCGGCAGCTGCGGCTTGCCGAGCGTCAGGGTCAGGCTGCAGCGCCTGGCGATCTCGACGGTGTTGGCGATGGCGCTCGGCACGTCGGCGAACAGCGCCTGCATCTCGGCCGACGACTTGAAATACTGCGCCTGCGTGAACTTGCGGACGCGGCGCTGGTTGCCGAGGATCTCGCCCTCCGCGATGCAGACGCGGGCCTCGTGCGCCTCGAAATCCTCGGCAGCGGCAAACTGCACCGGATGCGTGGCGACCACCGGCAGTTGCAGGCGCGCGGCCAGTTGCACGGCGGCGATGACGTGCGGCTCGTCTTCCGGACGGCCGGCACGTTGGAGCTCGATGTAGAAGCGATGCGGGAAGATGCCTGCAAGCTGCAGTGCGATCTCGGCCGCGCGCGCATCACCATGCGCGCCCCCTTGCAGCAGGGGATGGCCGAGCGGTCCGGCCTGGGCGCCGGACAGCAGGATCAGCCCGCCGTTCAGCTCTTCGAGCCACGCCAGCTTGCAGGCGGCTTGCGCCTGGCCGCGGCCGACGTTCTGCGTCCAGGCGCGCGCCAGCAACTCCGACAGGTGCAGGTAGCCCTGCATGTCCTGCACCAGCAGCACCACGCGCGTGAGCACGCCCGGCTCATGGCCGAGCCCTTCGAGAAAGACCTCGGCGCCGATCACAGGCTTGACGCCCTTGCCGCGCGCTTCCTTGTAGAACTTGATCGCGCCGAAGAGATTGCTCAGGTCGGTGATGGCCAGCGCGGGCTGCTTGTCCTTGGCGGCAGCCTTGACGACTTCGTCGATGCGGTTGGTGCCGTCGACAACGGAAAATTCGGTGTGCAGGCGCAGGTGAACAAACATGCCTTCATTGTAGGAAGCGCGCCTTTCACAAGATGCATTCGCGGTCGCCCAAAGGGTTGTCCCGATGAGGCCCTGCCCTTATTGACGATTCTTTCCAAAAATTTCAAGAAGGCGCGTTTTCAAGGCCTTGCATGAGGGGGAAGTGCATGCCCACCTAGAATTCCGCCCCGTGAATGACATCCTGAACATAGCCGCCTACAAGTTCGTGGGCATCGACGATGGGCACGAACTGCGAGAGCGGCTGCTCTCGCAAGCCCAGGCGCTCGGCCTCATGGGCACCATCCTTCTGGCGCCGGAAGGCATCAACCTCTTCCTCGCGGGCACGGCCAATGCCGTGCGCGAGTTCGTGGCGTCGCTGCGGGCCGATGCGCGCTTCGCCGATCTCGAAACCAAGGAGAGCTGGTCCGCCGCGCAGCCTTTCCGGCGCATGCTGGTCAAGCTCAAGCGCGAGATCATCCGCATGGACCATCCGGCGATCCAGCCCGCCGCCGGCCGCGCGCCCGGCGTTGAGGCGCAGACGCTCAAGCGTTGGCTCGACCAGGGCCACGACGACGCCGGCAAGGAAGTCGTGCTGCTCGACACACGCAACGCCTTCGAGGTCGACCACGGCACCTTTGAGGACGCGGTCGACTGGCGCATCACGAAATTCACCGAATTCCCGGCCGCCCTGCTCGCGCATCGCGACGAGCTGGCCGGCAAGACGGTGGTGAGCTTCTGCACCGGCGGCATCCGCTGCGAAAAGGCCGCGATCCTGATGCACGAAGTCGGCCTGCCCGACGTGCTGCAGCTCGAAGGCGGCATCCTGAAGTACTTCGAGGAAGTGGGCGGTGCCCACTACCGCGGCGAGTGCTTCGTCTTCGATGGCCGCCGCACGCTCGACGCCAACCTCGCCGCCAGCGGCCATGCGGCCAGCGCCCGCGCGGCCGAGGATCCCGACATCGCGATCAAGCAATAGCCTGCCGGACAGGCCGGCGAGCAGGCCGGCGCATCACAGCGCCTCGACGTCCTTGTCGTCCATCAACCGCTCGGCGGGCTTGCGGCCGAACAACCAGAACATCGCCGGCGTCAGGAAGGTGTCGAGCAGCGTCGAGCTGATCAGGCCCGAGAAGATGACCACCGCCACCGGGTGCAGCACCTCCGTGCCGGGCCGCTCGGCCTCGAACAGCAGCGGCGCGAGCGCGAATGCGGTGACCAGCGCGGTCATCAGCACCGGCGCCAGGCGCTCCAGCGAGCCGCGCACGATCATCTTCCGGTCGAAGTCCTCGCCTTCCAGGCGCATCAGGTTGATGTAGTGGCTGACCTTCAGGATGCCGTTGCGCACCGAGATGCCCGCCAGCGTGATGAAGCCCACCAATGCGGCCACCGACAAGGGCTGGCCCGCGAGCCACAGCCCGACCACGGCACCCACCAGCGCCAGCGGGATGTTGCCCATGATCAGCGCCGACAGCACCGCCGACTTGTAGCGGCTGTAGAGCACCACGAACATCAGCGCGAGCGACACGATCGACAGCAGGCCCACCAGGCGCGACGCCTCCTCCTGCGCCTTGAACTGCCCGCCGAGCGTGATGAACGTGCCTTCCGGCAACTTCGTGCCGGCCACCACCGCGCGGATGTCGGCAACCACGTCCGATAGCGCCCGCCCCTGCGCGTTGGCCGAGAGCACGATGCGGCGCTTGCCGTCGTCGCGGCTGATCTGGTTCGGCCCGTCGCTGTCTTCGATGGTTGCGATCTTTGACAGCGGGATGCGCCCGGCCGGCGTCTCGACGAGCATCCGGCCCAGGCCTTCCACCGAGCGCGCCGATTCGGGCAGCCGTACCACGAGCGCGAAGCGGCGGCTGCCCTCCACGATCTGCGCCACCTTCTCGCCCTCGACCAGGCTCTGCAGCGTCGCCAGCACCTGCGGCGCCGCCACGCCGTATTGCGCGGCCGCGGCATAGTCCACCCGCACCTTGATCTGCGGCGCCAGCACCTGCTTCTCGATCTGCAGGTCGGCAATTCCGGGAATGGCCGCCAGCTTCGCGCGCAGCGCATCGGCCTGGCCGCGCAGCGCGTCGAGGTCCTCGCCGAAGATCTTGATCGCGATCTGCGAGCGCACGCCCGAAAGCATGTGGTCGATGCGGTGCGAGATGGGCTGGCCGATCTCCAGCGCGGCCGGCAGGTTGACCAGGCGCGCGCGGATGTCGGCCTTGATCTCGTCCATGCTGCGCGCCAGTTCCGCGGCGGGCTTCAGGCCCACGTCGAGTTCGCTCACATGCACGCCCTCGGCGTGTTCGTCGAGTTCGGCTCGGCCGCTGCGCCGGCCCACGTGCGTTACCTCCGGCACCTGCTTGACCAGCACCTCGGCCTGCCGCGCGAGCGCCGCGGACTCTGCCAGCGTGACGCCGGGGTTCAGCCGCAAGCCGATCAGCAAGGTGCCTTCGTTGAACGGCGGCAGGAAGGTGGTCGGGAAGAACGGCACCGCCACGCCCGCTGCCAGCACCGCAAGCGCTGCCGCGGCGAGCGCCGCCTTCGGCCGGTCGAGCACGCGCTCGAGGCCGCGGCTGTAGCGCGCCTTCAACCAGGCCAGCATCTTCGTGTCGCCGCGATGCAGTGACTTCATGCGCGGCAGCAGGTAGTAGCCGAGCACCGGCGTCACCGTCACCGACACCACCAGCGAAGCCAGCGTCGACACGATGAACGCGATGCCCAGCGGCACGAACAGCTTGCCCTCCAGCCCCGGCAACGCGAACAGCGGGATGAACACCAGCACGATGATCACCGTGGCGTAGAGGATGGCCGATCGCACTTCCATGGTCGCGCGGCCGACCAGTTCCACCGGGCTGAGCTGGTACTGCGGATGCTTGGCGCGGTCTTCCTTCAGCCGCCGCAGCACGTTCTCGACGCCGACCACCGCATCGTCGACCAATCCCCCGATGGCGATCGCCAGCCCGCCCAGCGTCATCGTGTTGATCGACAGGCCGAAGTACTTGAAGACCAGCGCCGTGATGAAGATCGACACCGGAATCGCGGTGAGCGCGATCACCGTCGGGCGCAGCGTGCCCAGGAAGAAGAACAGGATCACCGCCACGAACACCGACGCGCCGATCAGCTTGCCCTGCAGCGTGGTGATCGACGCCTCGATGAAGCTGGCCTGCCGGAAAGTGACCTTCGGAGCCT
Organism: Variovorax humicola; assembly: GCF_037889915.1. Taxonomy (NCBI): domain Bacteria; kingdom Pseudomonadati; phylum Pseudomonadota; class Betaproteobacteria; order Burkholderiales; family Comamonadaceae; genus Variovorax; species Variovorax humicola. The sequence goes on from NZ_JBBKZV010000004.1 coordinate 89,599, forward strand.
CCATGCCCGGCGGCAGCGATGCCTTCATGCCGGCCAGCGCCTCTTCCAGCGCCAGCGTGAGCGCGATGGTGTCGGCCGCAGGCTGCTTCTGGATGCCGAGGATCACTGCCGGCTTGCCCTCGAAGCCCGCATCGCCGCGCTTCGTGGCGGCGGCGAAGGCCACGTCGGCGACTTGGCGCAGCAGGATCGGCTGGCCGTCCTTCACCGCGAGCGGCATGTTGCCGAGGTCGTCGAGCCGCGAGGTCCGGCCCAGGTTTCGGATCAGGTACTCGCGCCCGTTCAGCTCCAGGAAGCCGCCCGAGGTGTTGCCCGCATAGCCCTTCAGCGCGTCCTCCAGTTGCGCATGCGTGATGCCGAGCTCGGCCATGCGCGCGGTCTGCGGCTGCACCTGGAACTGGCGCACCTCGCCGCCGATCGGGATGACCTGCGCCACACCCGGCACCGACAGCAGCCGCGGGCGCAGCACCCAGTCGGCGTACTCGCGCACGGCCATCGGGCTGATCTTCGCGGTGTCGACCGGGATCGCGATCTGCATGATCTCGCCCATGATCGAGCTGATGGGTCCCATGCGCGGCGTCACGCCGGCGGCGATGCCCTCCTCCATGGAGGCCAGCCGCTCCGACACCAGCTGGCGCGCGCGGAAGATGTCGGTGCGCCAGTCGAAGGTCACGTAGAGGAAGGACAGGCCGGCCGAAGACACGGACCGCACCGACTCCACGCCCGGCAGGCCGTTCATCGTCGTCTCGAGCGGGAAGGTGATGAGCTGCTCCACCTCTTCCGGCGCCATGCCGCCGGCCTCGGTGACGATGGTGACGGTCGGCTTGTTGAGGTCCGGAAACACATCCACCGGCGTGCGCGACAGCGTGAACGCGCCATAGGCCATGAGCACCACGCTGCCGATGATTACCAGCAGCCGGTTTCGCAGGCTGTTGTCGAGTAGCCACTTGAACATCGGGACTCCTCAACGAACCTGGTTGATCAAGGTGGCGCCCTGCGTGGCGACACGCTCCCCGGCACCGAGGCCGGAGGTGACGGCGACTGTCACGCCGTCCAGCGGCTCCGTCGTCACCGGGCGCGGCTCGAAGCGTTCGGGCCCCGACTTCACCCACACGATGGTCTGGTTGGCGGAGGTCTTCACCAGCGAAGCCACCGGGACGGCGACGCCCTTGACCGTGTGCTTCGTCTGCACGAACACGCGCACCGGCTGGCCGACGGCCAGCTTCGACAGCGCCGCACCTTCCGCGCGGAAACCCATCGGCAGCGCCTGTTCGCGCAGGCTGCGCGCGGCGCCGGTGAAGACCAGTGGCACGCGCTCGTTGCCGATGGCCAGCGTGGCGCTGCCGACGTCGGAAGCCAGCGCCGCATCGAAGGCCAGCGCCTCGATGCGCAGCCGCGATGGATCGACGATCTCGAAGACGAGTTCGCGCGCATCGACGACCTGCCCCGCCACCACGTTCGCCGACGCGATCACGCCGGTCACGGGCGCGACCAGCGGGTCGCGGTTGCCCAGGCCGGCGCTGACCGCCGCGGCACGTTCGGCCAGGCTCGCGGCCTCGCTCTCTGCCGCCTCGATCTCCTTGCGAGGCACGGTGTCGGCCAGTTCGCGGAGGCGCGCGACGCGCTTGTCGGCCAGCGCCTTGCCGGCTCTCAGCTCGGCCAGTTGCGCCGCCTGGTTCGAGCGCTCGATCGGTGCAGCGGATGGCAGCACCCAGGCCAGCACCTCGCCCTTTCGCACCGCCTGGCCCCCCGTCGGCAGCCCGCCCGGCCCCGGCTCGATGCGGCCGGCCAGCATGGCCTGCACGCGGCCGCCGGCGTTGGGATCCATCAGCACCTTGCCGTTGAGCTCCACCGTGCGCGGCAGGTCGCCCGCCTGCGTCATCGACGTGCGCACGCCCAACTGGCGCTGCGCAGGCTTGGGCAGGAAGACGCTGCCATCGGACTGGCGCTGCGGGCCCTCGCTGCCGGACGCGGCGGGTGCGTTGCCCTGGTCATGGTCTCCGCCGGCTTGTCCGGGCATGGCGATGAGCATCAGTGCCAGGGTGAATCCGGCAAGCAGTGGGATGCGAAAGTGGCTCTTGCAGAAGTTCATGCTGCACCTCCGGCACGGCGTTGGCGGGCGCTCGCGAGTCGACGCATGCCCCAGCCCAGCACAAACAGGGCGGTCAGGCCACCCGCGACCCACCCCGCGATCTCCTTCCACCCATGGCGATGGGCTACCGCATCGGCGCGCGGCGCTTCGTGGATGTCCAGCTGGCCGGTCAGCAGGTCGCGCTCGTTGCCGGCGACGACGGTCGCGCTGACCGGCAGGACACCCGCGTTGGGCAACTCGGCCAGCACGGCTTCGAACTCGCCCTCGCCGTGCTGCTCGACCTTGACCTTTGCGCCGCCCAGTTCAAGTTCGATGCGGGCGTCCTTCACCGGACTGTTGTCGGCAAAGCGGTCGAGGTACATCGTGAGGTGCATGCCGTTCAGCACGCCCACCAATTCGAAGATTTCGGAGACGGTGGCAAAACGCGGCAGCACGGGGCCAGCGCCAGCGGAAGGCGTGTCGCCATGGTCGCCATCGCCGGCGAGCGCGGGGCTTGCGGCCAGCAGCATGGCCGCGAAGCCGAGCGCAGCCAGAAGAGATTGCGGTGTCATTGGGAATGCTTTCAAAAATAATTTCGGGGACGAAGATGCGATGCGCTGTCAGTCGGGCAGCAGGCCCAGTGCCTGCCGCCACTGCGAAATGGCAGCGGCGAGTTCGATGCGCGCGCTCGCGGCCTGGCGTTGCGCCTCGACCGCCTCGGCCTCGATCCGCAGGCGCGTCGGCAGATCGGTCTCACCAAGGCGGAACGACTTCTCGAAGAAGCCGCGCGACTCGCTGGCCAGTTGCGCGCGCCGCTGCGCCGCAGCCAGCATTGCGCGCGCCGATGCCACGCGCTCGCGCGACGCGCCCTGCGTGGCCGCGATGCGATCGCGCTCCAATGCGAGCTGCGTCTGCAGTTCGGTCGCTTCCGCCTGCGCGGCGGCCACGCGTGCGTCATGGCGGCTGCCGGCACCGAAGGGAATTCGCACGCCGAGCGTGATCGAGGGGTCGTAGCGCTCGGCTCGGAAGTCGCGCTCGCGGGTGGCAACGAGCGTCAGCTCGGGATTGGCACGCGCGCGCACCGTGCCGAGCGCCGCGGCACGCTCGGCGATGGTGGCGCGGTCCTGCAGGTCCTGGAACGCGGGGTGGGCGGACGGGTCGGGGATCGAGGCCGCATCGTCGGGCGGCTCGGCCTCCGGCGCGGCCGTTGGCGCACCGGAGGCAAGCTGGATGGCGCCTCCGAGCGCCACGCGCAACTGCTGCGACGCATTGGACAGGCTGGCCTGTGCTCGCGCCGCGGCGGACTCGGCTGCGGCCACCGCGCCATCGGCCTGGTGCTGGTCGGCGCGTGCGAGGTCGCCGGCCTTGACGCGCCTTGCCACGTCGCCGGCGAGCCGGCTGGCGTTGTCCCGTTGGTCACGGGCCAGCTCGGCATCGACCTGCGCGCGCTGCCATTGCCACCAGGCTTCGCGCAGCGTGCCGGCCAGGCGCAACTGCGCAGCCCGGGCACGGCTTTCGACGCTCCAGAGTTCGGCTTCGGCCAGCGCGCCGCTGCGTGCGCGCTCGCCCGGCAGCCAAAGCGGGATCGCAACCCCGACATCCAGTTCGCGCGCACCGAGGTCGCGGTTGAAGCGATCGGTCTTGTTCGATACCGTGAGCGCGGGCGGCTCCGGCGTCCAGGCCTGCGCGGCCTTCTGCTGCGCCTGCGCGGCGTCCCTGCGCAATCCCAGCGCAACGGCTTCGGGCTGGCGCGACCAGGCGGCATCGAATGCCTGCTTCAGCGCCGGGGCGGACATGCGGCTTTCGGCCGCATCGTCCTGGGCCAGGGCGCCATGGGCGCCAACTGCACAAATAAGGGCCAGCGCCCCGCGATGCGCGTGCGCGAGGCCAAAGCTTCGTCTTCTTCGGTCCATCCGATTCTCCAGTGATGAAAAAAATTCACGAGAGATCGGCGAGGTGCGATCAGGGACGATCGCCACGCAGGCGCAGGACCACGCAACGCGTGGCTCAGCGCCAGACGCGAACGGTGCTCAGGAAAAGTGAGAAGCCGCCCCGCCGATCAGGCGAGGCGCGCCCATTTCGGGCGATCGGGCGGGGACTTGGGGGGCACGCGCAACGCCACGTTCGGCATCGGGGCAGGTTGCGCCTGGTCGGCGCGTTGACCGTTTGTGCCATCGGGCAGCAGCAATGCGCCGGGGCTGTGGCAGTGGTCGCAATGGGCGTCGGCCGGACCGTCTTTCAAATTGTCCGGCTTCGCGTCGGCGTTGCCATGATCGTGCGCATCGACGTGGTGGCCGAGGTGCGCGGGGCGGCCCACAGGCTCGTCGCCGCAATAGGCCGCGGCTGCGCTCCAGCCCGACAGGAGCGGGAGCAAGACCAGCATGAACAAGGCGAGCCAACGACGCATCGCGGCGAGTCTAGCAGCGGCCCGATTGACCTTACGCCGCCTCAGGCGACGCGCTCCTCGCTCAGACCGGCGTGGACTTTGCGCCCGGCTCCTGCACCCCGAACGGATGGCCCGGCAGCGGGATGAATTCCGTTTCACCGGGTACCTGGCCCATGCGTTGCCCCTTCCAGTCGGCGCCGGCTTCGAGGATGCGCTCGCGTCGGCTGGAGACGAAGTTCCAGGTGATGAAGCGGGGGCCGTCCAGCGCGTCCCCGCCGATCACGACCAGGCGCACGGCCGTCTGCGCCTCCAGCGTGGCGCCGGTGTTGTCGGCCAGCGCGGCCATGGTGTATTCCGGGACGGGCGCGCCGTCGAGCATGAGATCCCCTTCGACGACGTAGATCGCCATCTCCTGTGCCAGCGCCGGCAACTCGAACCACTCGCCTGCGGGCAGTGCAATGTCGAGATACAGCGTCGGAGCGAAAGTCTTCACCGGCGACGTCAGGCCGAAGGCCGTCCCGATCAGCACGCGCACGGGAACGCCCTTCACCACGGCCTCGGGAATGTCCGACGCGGCCGTGTGTTCGAAGCTTGGATCGGTTTCCTCGAAGGCCTGCGGCAACGCGGCCCAAAGCTGCAGGCCGTGATTGACGTAATTCGCCTCGAGCAGCCGCTCGGGCTTGCGCTCCGAGTGGACGATGCCGCGCCCCGCGGTCATCCAGTTGATCGCTCCCGGCAGGATTTCCTGCACGCTGCCGATGCTGTCGCGGTGCATCATCGCGCCATCGAAAAGATAGGTGACCGTGGCCAGGCCGATGTGCGGATGCGGGCGTACGTCATGCGCGTTGCCAGGCTGCTCGGTGGCGGGGCCGAAGTGGTCGAAGAAGACAAAAGGCCCGACCGATCTGCGCTTTGCGGCAGGCAGCAGGCGCCTGACCTTGAAGCCACCGCCAATGTCCTTGTCGGCGGGATGCAGCAACAGGAGCGAGTCTGAGTTCATGGCCGCGATCATGCTGGAAACGGCCATTGAATGCACGCGGGCAAGCGCCGCGAAACGCGCGTGGCCTGCTCAGGCCCTGGACGATGCCCAGCGCATCGCGATGCTCGCCACCCTGGCGCCAAAAACGCGTGCCGTTTCAAGGTCGCCCTTGGACATTTCACCCGGGCTTGCGTCCGTTGGCGAGGTGGTCATCAAGCCCCCGTAGCCGCCGACGTAGTTGACCGAGTCACGCGTGGCGGCCTTGTTGTTGCTGGGCATGAGCCCTTGGCTGACCCACACGCCGTGATGTTGCATCGCGAGCGTCCACAGGTAGGTGATCGTGGCGTATTTGTCGCCGTTCATGGCCGCGCTGTTGGTGAAGCCGGCGAAGAGCTTGTCTTTCCAGCCCTGGGCGTACCAGACCTTGGAAGACGCGTCCGCGAATTTCTTAAACTGCCAACTGGCCCCGCCCATGTAGGTGGGTGCGCCGAAGATGATGGCGTCCGCAGCGGCCAGCATCTCCCAGCCGCCGGCCGGGAGGTTGCCGTCGCCATCGATCTGCACCAGCGCGGCGCCGGCACCGTCCGCCACAGCCTGCGCGACGCGCTGGGTGTGGCCGTAGCCCGAGTGAAAAACTACGACGATGTCGGCCATGAAACTCCTCGGATGCTTTCCTTAACGCTTGCCGTCGATGCTCAAGCGGCCGGCGCCGAAGCCTGCCAGTGCGATGAGTCCGCCAGCAATGGCGATGTTCTTGTTGAAGTTGATCTGCTGCATCATTTTCATCGCGTCGGGCGCCGACCAGTACTTGTGGAAGAACAACGCGGTAGCCACGGTGAACACGGCCATGACGAGCGCGGTGACACGCGTCTTGTAGCCGAGCAGCAGCGCGATGCCGAGGCCGAGTTCGACAACGATCGCCAGGGCCGCGCCCAATTCCGGCAGCGGCAGACCGGCCGAAGCAACGTAGCCCACGGTACCGGCAAACCCCATGAGCTTGCCGATGCCGGCCGGAATGAACAGGTACGCGATCAGGATCCGGCCGACGAGTGCCGTGATGTCTTGCAGCGAGTTGGTCGAGACGCCCGAGGGCGAGAGGGTGGTGGTGGCAGTAGCTGAGGCCATGAGATAACTCCTTGGTTACAAAAAAACAAAAAAAGATTGCTGCGGAACCGGCATGGCCGGGGGCCGCTGGCAGGCCGACAGGATTGGAGCGCCATGCAATGCGCGGCGCCCGTGAACGACTACGGATTCAGATCGAAGACCAGCACTTCGGCGTCCTTGCCGCCGGAGAGCGTGAGCTGCGATTCGCCTTCGAGCATGGCGGCGTCGCCCGTGCTCAACTTCTGGCCGTTGACCTCGAGTTCGCCGCGCACCAGGTGCACGTAGTTCTTGCGCTTCGGGTCGAGCGCCAGGCTGGCCTGCTCATCACCGTCGATGAGTCCGGCGAACAGTTTCGCATCGGCATGCACCTTCACCGAGCCGTCGGCGCCGTCCGGCGAGGCGACCAGGCGCAGTTTGCCGCGCTTCTGGGACGCGTCGAACTGCTTCTGCTCGTAGTCGGGCACGATGCCGCGCACGTTGGGCTCGATCCAGATCTGCAGGAAATGCGTGTCCTGGTCGGACTTGTGGTTGAACTCGCTGTGCATCACGCCGCGCCCCGCGCTCATGCGCTGCACGTCGCCAGGCGGAATCGCCTTCACGTTGCCCATGCTGTCCTTGTGGGCCAATTCGCCCGACAGCACGTAGCTGATGATCTCCATGTCCTTGTGGCCGTGGGTGCCGAAACCGGCGCCGGCGGCCACGCGGTCTTCGTTGATCACGCGGAGGTTCCCGTAACCCATGTGGGCCGGGTCATAGTAGCCAGCGAACGAGAAACTGTGGAACGAGCGCAGCCAGCCATGGTCGGCGTAGCCGCGGTCTTGTGATTTACGGACTTGCAACATCGTTGAACTCCTGGCCCATCCGGGCCTCTTCGAATGCCGCGCCGTATGCGCAGCGGATGGGAAGAACTTTAGGCCGGGCAAGCCGCCTCACCAGTGCGACGGTTTGAAGGCATCATTCGAATTATTTGAACGATAAATGCCATGCCTAGCCCTCGTGAAGTCCTGACCCCCGACGCCCTCGCGATGCTGCAGGCCGTTAGCAGTGCCGGCAGCTTTGCCGGTGCGGCGCGGTCTTTGAACCTGGTGCCAAGCGCCCTCAGCTACCGCGTTCGCCAGATCGAAGACGCGCTCGACGTGCTGCTTTTCGACCGCAGCGCGCGGCAGGCGCGTCTCACCGAGGCCGGCGCCGAACTGCTGCGCGAGACCGACCGCCTGCTGGCGGACATCGACGCCGTGGCCAATCGCGTCAAGCGCGTGGCCACAGGCTGGGAGCCGGAGCTGACGATTGCGCTCGACAGCGTCATCGCGCGCGACCCGGTGCTGGACATGATCGGCAAGTTCTATGAACTGGAGCCGCCGACCCGGTTGAAACTGCGCAACGAAACACTGCTCGGCACCATCGAGGCGCTGAGCAGCGGCGAGGCTGACCTGGCCATCGGCACGGTGCTCGATGCGTCCGGGCTGGCCTTCACCGCCAGCGGCATTCGCACGCGCCCGCTGGGCGAGTTGCGCTTCGTGTTCGCCGTGGCGCCGCACCATCCGCTGGCGAAAGTGCGGCAACCCCTCAGCGACGACGTGATGCGCGCGCACCGCGCCGTGGCGGTGGCCGATTCGTCGCGCGCCGGGCCAAGCATGACGGTCAACCTCGTCGGCGGGCAGGACCGCCTGACCGTCCCGACGATGCACACCAAGCTCTCCGCGCAACTGCACGGCCTGGGCGGGGGCTTCCTGCCCGAACCGATGGCGCGCCCTTTCATCGAGGCCGGCCACCTCGTCGAATGCCAGACGGAGCGCGTGATGCCGATCGGGCAGATGCACGTCGCATGGCGCGCACCTTCCGCGGGCAAGCCCGGGCGTGCACTCGAATGGTGGCTCGCGCAGTTCGAACACGAAGGCACGCGTCGCGCACTGCTGGAACGCCATCGAGGTCGCTGAACCGCGCCCGATGTAGAGTCTGCGTGCCCGAAATTGTCGCCAAAGAAAGAGACTCGTCATGAAAGTACGCCCACCCGCCGATCGCCATCGACCCTCCCCCGCCAGGCACTTCGCCATCGTCGGCGCAGGCATCGCGGGCATCGCCGCCGCCCGCACGCTGGTTCAGGCCGGCCACCGCGTGACGGTGTTCGAGCGCAATACCGGCGCAGGCGGCCGAATGGCCAGCGAGGTGACGCAGTTCGGCCGCTTCGACAGCGGCGCGCAGTACTTCACCATCCGCGACGACCGCTTCGCACTCGCGCTGCAAACCGTGCATCCGCTGTGCAAGCCATGGAGCGCCAACCTCATCCGCGTGCTCGACGCGCACGGCCGCGTGGCCGAAGCGGCATTGCCTTCGCTGGAGCCACACTGGGTCGCACAGCCCGGCATGGACGCACTGGTGGCCCGATGGGCGGAGCCGCTCGGCAACGCGCTGGTGACCGACACCGAAGTGACTCAGATCGAGCGCGACGCGCTCAATCCCGCGCGCTGGCAACTCCGCACCGCCGGCGCCGGCGACAGTTCCCATGTGTATTCCGATTTCGACGGCGTCCTGATCGCCATACCCGCCGGCCTCGCGCGCACGCTGCTCGCCAACAGCAAGGTTCCGGACACGCTGGGCAAGGCCATTGAAAGCGTGCGCATCGCGCCGTGCTGGACGCTGATGATCGCATTCCCGCAGGCCAACCAGCCCACCATGTCGCACCTCGGACCCCAATGGAATGCCGCGCGCAGCAACCACCACCGCGTAGCCTGGCTGGCGCGTGAATCGTCCAAGCCCGGCCGCGAGCCGATCGAACGCTGGACGCTGCAAGCCAGCCCCACCTGGTCGCAGGAACACATCCGCGACGATGCCCAGCGCGTGGAGGCCAAGCTGCTGCGTGCCTTCTCGGAAATCACCGGCATCCTTGCCACCCCAAGCTACGCGCAAGCCCGTTGCTGGCCCGAAGCGCAAACGCTGGTGCCGGCGGGCAAGTCTCATTTCTGGGATGCAAAGTCGCAGATCGGCCTGGCCGGCGACTGGTGTACCGGGCATCGGGTCGAAGACGGTTTTCTCTCGGGCCTCGCGCTCGCCCTTGACGTGATGTAGGGCGACGCCGATTGCCAAGGGACGCGTCGTTGATGTGAATTCGACCGGTCGTTTCGCCCCGTCGCCCACCGGCCCGCTGCACGCGGGGTCCCTGGTGGCGGCGCTTGCAAGCTGGCTCGACGTGCGGGCGCGCGGCCCGCAGGCGAAATGGCTGGTGCGCGTCGAGGACGCCGACACCGAACGCTGCCTGCCCGGCATGGGCGACACCATCCTCGAGCAACTCGCAGCCTGCCACCTGGTGCCGGATGCGCCGCCGCTGTGGCAGACGCAACGCGTCTCGCTGTACCAGCGGGCGCTCGACAGGCTGGCATCGGCCGGCCGCGCCTACCCCTGCGGCTGCTCACGCAAGGACATCGACCAGGCGCTGGCACGGCTCGGCCAGGCACACCAGCGACACGGCGAGCGCATATACCCCGGCACGTGCAGGAATGGGTTGCATGGGAAGCCCGCGCGCGCATGGCGCTTGCGCGTGCCGGATGGCGACGTTCGATGGACCGATCGCCGGCTCGGCGCACAAAACCAGGACGTGAGCGCCGAAGTCGGCGACTTCATCCTGAAGCGCGCCGATGGCCCCTGGGCCTATCAACTCGCGGTGGTGGTCGACGATGCCGACCAAGGCATCACCGACATCGTGCGTGGCGAAGACCTGGCCGACAACACGGCCCGCCAGATCCTGCTGCAACGTGCCCTGGGCCTGCCGACGCCAAGCTACCTGCACACGCCGCTGGTATTGGCCGCCGACGGCCAGAAGCTCTCGAAGCAGAACGGCGCCGAAGCGCTCGACACCCGAACCCCCGGCGCGGCACTGGCGGCCCTGAAAGCGGCCGCGGTCGCGCTCGGCCTGCCCACCGGCACCGCCCTCACGATCCACGAGGCGCTTGCCGGATGGGTGCCTGCATGGCGCGATCTCTACAATTTGGCCCCGTGAGCCACCCCTCTTCCACCCCCAACGCCCTTCCGCCCGCAACCCCATCAGCCGACGACGACAAGCCGCATCCGCTGCACCGTCGACTCAAGAGCTTCGTCAAACGCGGCGGGCGCACCACCGAAGGCCAGGCCAAGGCCTATGAAGACTACGGGCCGAGGTTCCTCGTGCCGTACAGCGAAGCGCCACTCGACTTCGACGCCGCCTTCGGCCGCCATGCCCCCACGGTGCTCGAGATCGGCTTCGGCATGGGCGAGGCCACGGCGCATATCGCCACAGTCCTGCCGGAGAAGAATTTCCTGGCCTGCGAAGTGCACGAGCCCGGTGTCGGCAAGTTGCTCAAGCGCTGCGGCGAACAAGGCATCACCAACATCCGCATCGTGGCGCACGACGCCGTCGACGTGCTCGACCACATGCTGCTGCCCGGCACGCTCGCGGGCGTGCATGTGTTCTTCCCGGACCCTTGGCACAAGAAGCGGCACAACAAGCGCCGCCTGCTGCAAACGCCCTTCGTGCGCAAGCTGGCCGAACACCTGGCGCCGGGCGGCTACCTGCATTGCGCGACCGACTGGCAGCCCTATGCCGAGCAGATGCTCGAAGTGCTCTCCGGCGAACCGCTGCTGCGCAACACCGCCACGGACTACGCGCCCAAGCCCGACTACCGGCCGCTGACCAAGTTCGAGAACCGCGGGCTCAAACTCGGGCACGGCGTGTGGGACCTGGTGTTCGTCAAGCCGCCCGCGTGAGCCCGCGGGCCGCCTGCCATGGGTGAAATTGCGGGCGTCCTTGCAGCCCTGGTGTCGAGCGGCCTTGGCGGCACGGCCATCGGGGCGACTCGGTACCTTATCGGGCTGACCGATCCACTCTCGCTCGGTGCGTTTCGCTTCGGCATTGGCGTCGTGCTGTTGCTGCCGGTGGCGTTGCTGCGGCGAGAACGCTGGCCTGGCGCGCGCGACTGGCCTGCGGTCGCTGCGCTGGGCCTGCTGTTCTTTGCGCTGTTTCCAGTCCTCTTCAATGCCTCGCTGATCCACACCACCGCGGCACGCGGCGCGCTCGCGCTGTCGACGCTGCCGGTCCTGACCATGCTGATCGCTGCGCTGTTCGGCGTCGAGCGGCTGACCCGGCGCAAGTCCGCCGGCGTGTCGATCGCGATGGGCGGCGTCGCACTGGCGCTGCTGGCCGGGCTCGCCAACGCACCGGAAGGCGCGTGGCGCGGTGACCTGCTGATGGTGGCTGCTGCCCTTTGCATGGCGCTCTACAGCGTGAGCGCGAGGCCACTGATGGCGCGCTCGGGACCGGTCGCTTTCACCAGCATCGCAATGGGCGTGGGAGCGATTTGCCTGACCGCCGCCTCGGCTTTCCGCGGCGGCTTTGCATCGGTCGCGAACTTCGGCACCGTGCAGTGGATCGCCATCCTGTACCTCGGCGTCTTCGGCGGCGCCGTCGTCTTCATCCTCTGGGCCTATGCGCTCGAGCGAACCACGCCGACGCGTGTTGCGGTGTCGATCACGGTGAACCCGATCATGGCTGCGCTGGTCGGCGCGCTGCTGCTGCACGAACCGATCGCATGGAATCTCATCGTCGGCCTGCTGGCGGTGTTTCTCGGCATCTGGGTTGCAACTACGGAACCATCGTGGCCCTCAGGCTCAGCAGGTTCTGCGGCACGACGTGGATGAAGCCGGCGCGCGGCGTGTCGATGTCCGCGATGAGCAGGAAAGCCAGCGACAGCACCAGCGGGAGCACCAGCAACATCCACCGATTCTTCGTGGTAGATCGCAGCCCGTAGCCGATCAGGACATTGCAACTGATGGCGATGACGAACATCAGCATCCATGCAGCAGGCGGAAGCCGGTTCCACCATGCGGCCTGCGTGTAGCCCTGTGAGTTCAGCACGTCGTTCATGCCGGCCACCACCAGCGCGCCGACGGCATTTTGCTGGGCGGGTGCGGGCGACTTGACCGCGTTCCACAGTTCTCCCTGGAGTCTGGCCGTCCGTTCGTTGACCTGCTGGAGTTCGCGCCGGTCGCGCGTCGTATAGAACAACACGCGCTGGTCGACATAGGCGCTCAACAATGCGCGAATCCGGGCGGCATCGGCGGCGGGAACCAGATCGGCCCGGACGTACTCGGTGCCGATGGCGTTGGCTTCCGCCTCCTCGAGGTTCTTGCGTTGCTCGTACCGGCCAGCGGCCATGGAGAAGCTGAATCCGATGATCAGCCCAGCCAGCCCCAGCGTCGCACCGACGATCACGCCGAAGTCCTGTGAGGCGTTCTCGTCGGGAGGGCTTTTGCGCCTGAGCACCGAAAAGCCAATCCTTGCCGAGGACCACTGCACGAGCACTGCAAGCAGGAACAGCAGCACGGGATAGTCGAATTCTGTTGTCATGGGCAATGCCTTCGGAGTCAGGTCGCACAAGAATCGCGGCGCACCGACGGCGCGCGACACCCAGCCCGGACTATGCCACCGGCGTGCCGATATCTTGCCTTCCGGCGCTTGCCCTGCGAATGAGGCGTGGGTTGCGTGCCATCATCGGTCGGACATCTCAACGGCATTCAGGACCCATGACATTGGACGAGACTCAAAGCGGGGCTGCCGCGGCCGGCGGCTTTGCCGTTTCTTTTGCGCGGCGCATGCCGCACGGCCACGACATCGGCATGCGGCTCGAGGAAGCGAGCGCGGACGGCAAGACACGCATGTGCCTCTCGCCGCAGCCGTACCTGGCGGGCGACAACTGCGGCGCCTTCTTCTTTCCCGGCGTGCTGTTCAGCCTGGCCGACTCGGCCAGCGGCATGGCCGTGTTCAAGGCGCTTGACCGCGTCGTGCCGATTGCCACGCTGGACATGCGCATCGACCACCTGGCCCCGGCAACGATGGATGCGGACCTGCACGCCGAGGCCGAGTGCTACCGCATGACGCGCACCGTGGCGTTCACGCGCTGCGAGTTGATGGCGGGGCCCGCCGCGAAGGTCGTGGCCATCGTGATGGGCACCTTCATGCTTTCATCCAGCACGTCGCGAAGGGCAGCATCATGACGCCGCTGACCGAGCCCGAAAAAACCGTGCAGCGCATGCACGAGCGCACCGCAGCAGCACTGGCGGCCGTCCCCTATTTCCACCACCTCGGCATTCGCCTGGCAGCCGATGCGCACGACGGCGAGGTGACGTTCTACCTGCCCTTCGACGCACGCCTCGTCGGCAATCCCTCCCTGCCCGCAATCCACGGCGGCGTGCTGGCCACTCTTATGCAGGCCGCCGCGTTGCTGTCCACCAGCGCGGCGCTGGGCAATGCGGTGCCGCCGAAGCTGGTCGATTTCTCGATCGACTACCTCAGTTCCGCCGGGCCTGCGGACCTGTATGCGCAATGCGAGATGCACCGCGTCGGCAGGCGCATCGCGGCAGTCGGCATTCGCTGCTGGCAGCAAAGTCCCGATGCGCCGGTGGCCCTTGGCCGCGCGCACGTTTACGTGGCGCACTCCTCATCCGATGCGTCGGTGATGACGCCCTGATCCGGGCCAGCCGCGTCATATCAATTGCTCCGCCGCGCTTCGCCCGACTCGCGGCCCATGAAACCGGCGCCGTCAAATGCCAGGGATACCGCGGAACCGGCTTTGCCGGGCCGCTGGTATCGCCCCCTCGAGGGGGAGGCGCCGCAGGCGCATCGGGGGTGTCTCAATTTCACCAGGGATACCGCGGAACCGGCTTCGCCGGGCCGCTGGTATCGCCCCCTCGAGGGGGAGGCGCCGCAGGCGCATCGGGGGTGTTTGATTTCAGCGCGCCGCGCCCAGGGCAGCCACGCGGCCACGCCTCATGTCGATCGGCACCAACAACAGGAGGCCGGCAATGAACAGACCCGTTGTCGCGAAGATCGCAACGCGCTGATTGCCGCCGGCCATCCAGGTGATGACGCCATAGCTCAGCGGCCCGATGATGCTGGCCAGGCGCGTCGCAAAGCTCCACAGGCCGAAGAATTGGCCGAGCTGCTGCGGCGGCGCCAGAACCCCCGTCATCGCGCGCCCGGCCGACTGGCTCGAACCCATCGAAAGTCCGGCAATGGCGGCAGCGCACCAGAAGCCGCCCTTGCTCGTGACCGAGCCTGCAATCAGGCAGACCGCGATCCATGCCACCAGGGTTGCCGAGAGCGAGACCTTGTGGCCGATGCAGTCCTGCAGATAACCGAAGCCGAATGCCCCGATGGCCGCGGCGAGGTTCAACGCGAAGATCAGGACCATCGTCTCCTGCGGCTTGAAGCCGATCACCTGCTCCGCATACACCGCGGCCAGCGTGATCGCCACTGCCACGCCACCCTGGTAAGCCACCGTGCATGCCAGCAACCACATGAAGTCCGAGAACGCGCGCGCCTGCTCGAAGGTCTGGCGCAACTGGCGCCACGAGTCGCCCCACGAGACGCGCCCCGCATCCGCCACGGGCCGCGCACGCTCGGGCAGCAACGCAAAGGTTGCGCATGCCGCCACGCCGTACATCGCGGCAGTGACCAGCATCGTCACCGGCACGAAATGCGATGCCGGCAGGCCCTGCGCCTGTGCCCACAGGACGTAGGCCAGGCAAAGGCCCAGCGTCAGCATGCCGCCGATGTAGCCGAAGGCCCAACCCCATCCACTGACCTTGCCCATGCCGTCGGCCGTGGCCAGTTCAGGCAGGAAGGCCCCCGTCAGCGATTCGCCGTACGAATAGAAGGTGTTGGAAACCACGACCAGCAGCATCGCCAGCGCAACTGCTGCGATGCCCGAGGCGCGAGGCGTCAGCGCAAGCGCCGCGGTACTGAGGACGCAAGCCGCGGTCGCGAGCATCAGCACCCGCTTCTTGGCCGCGCGCAAATCGGCCCATGCACCGATGACCGGCATGGTGAACATGACGATCGCGTAGGCGATGCTGAGCGACAGCGTCCACGCAAACGCCCCCCAGGGCGCGCCCTTGGCCAGGTCACCCACGAAGTAGGCGGCGAACACCGCCGTAATGACGACCGTGGTGTAGCCGGAATTGGCGAAGTCGTACATCGCCCAGCCGAACACCTCGCGCTTGCGAACGCCGGGGTTCAGGGCGGACGTTGGGAAGAGTTCCAAGCGCGGGATCAGTGGAGGTGACGTGGGCGACGGCCGCCGCCGTGGCCACCCGCGCCCGGCGCACCGCCGCTGCCGCGCGGGCGCTTGCCGATTTCAAGCGAGCTGACCAGTGCGTCGAAGCGGTCGCCGAACAGCTTGTCGATTTCACCGACCACGCCGCCGAGTTCCGAACCGTCGAAGTGGCGCTCCATCAGCGCGACCACGTCTTCCACGAGCAAGTCGCGCTGCACTTGCATGATCGCGGCCGGGTTCGGGCCAACGAACAGCATGATGAAGTCGTCGCGCGATTCTTCTTCGGAGTCGCTTTCTTCCTCGTCGTAGTCGGTGTCGTAGAACGTGACCTCGATGGCCGCGCCCTGCTCGGCCAACTCGTTGAGCGCCATGCACATCTCGTCGAGTTCCTGGCGGAAATCTTCGTCGCCGGGCACGGTCCAGCACATCTGGAGCATGTGCTCCTTCTGGTCGAAGCGGATGCCGGGCTCTTCCTCATAGGCACTGACGGCGCCGTCGGCCAGTGATTTGGCGCCCGCGTATTTCCAGAGCGGGCGCAAGGCCTCCTGGATCTGGTCGAAGCTGACGTCGGCACGCAGCGGCACATCGCCGTGCACGTGTATTTCGAACGGAGCGTTGTAGCGTGGCATGTCTTGCTCCCTTGTAAGTTGGTGCCCGGGGCCGGAATCGAACCGGCATGCCCCTTTGCAGGAAGCGGCGGATTTTAAGTCCACTGTGTATACCAGTTTCACCACCCGGGCGGAGGTATCTCTCCAGTGTAATCGCTGGATTTTGAGCCGCGCCCTAGGTTAGTGAACAACGGATTACCGGTGGAAATTCGACCCGAGCCCCCGCAATTTCCCCCGCAACTCATGACCACACCTATAGCTTTCACCGCCGACCAACGCAATCACATCGAAGCCCTGCGCCGCAACCTCACCCAGCGGACCCAGCGACTCATAACGACCGAATACGGCGCAGCCGACTGCGGCCAGCAATGGGCCGCGTTGTGCGTCGACGAGTCCGCCGACACCTTGGTCTCCATCCTGGTCGGCCCCGGGGTCCCGGGGGACGCTGCGGTCATGGCGCCTGACGGCGCAGCCGTCGCCCCGGGCTCGGAGTTCCCGGAGGCCATCAAGGCCGCACGGTTCACAGCTATGCGCGGATGGCGTGCCCTGCGCCGCGCTGCCCACTAGGCGCGCCCAGGCTCCCGGTGACCCCAACGGTCCCGGCGGCCCCTCACATCACCCAGCCGGCCCATCGTGGCCGGTTTCTCTTTCATGAGCCCCATGACCCCCACCGAGACAACCGAAGGCGCCCAGGTCGCCCCTGCGACCAAGCGTTGCCCGTCCTGTTCGACATCCCTGCCGCTGGATCGATTCGGCCGAGACACCTCACGCCCGCCGCTGTATCTGCAAGGCCGCTGCAGGCCGTGTACGAACGCCAAGACCTCCGCCGGGGTGTCTGCGCGGCGCAGGGTCGCCAAGGTCGCCAAGGACCTGGCGCAGATCGCTACCGAGGTCGCCCAGCTGCAGAGCACAGAGACCCGAATGGTCCCCGGCTCGGGCCCGGAAGGGTTCGACACCGTACCGACCTCAATCCTGGAGGTGCCCCACAAGGGCCGATGGCCCGCCAGGGCCCCCGCGCCCGAAGAGTTGACCGCCGGCTTCAACTGGTGCGACCTGATCGACGGCGCCGATTCGCGCCGCCAGTACGTCGCAATGGGTCACAAGGCCCAGTGGAGCGCCGAGCAAAACCGCAGCCCGTCCGAGCAGCCTGGAAGACCGCTGGGACCCGGGGGCCTCGAGGCGCTGCTCGCGGGCCCGCCGAGTGTTGGCAGTTTCTGGGAGAACCGACAGGCCAATGCGCGGGCCGATGCATCGTGCTTCTGTGACTTCTGCTGTCGGCAGGAACGGATTGATGCCAAAACTGCAACAATCAAACACTGCGAAAGCGTGTTTGTGTAGATCAAAACGGGGGTATGATGAACCGTTTGCTACACTTTTGATAGCAAACTATTGAGCATACATAAGGCCTGCAGCCCGATGCTATAGCAACGCATGGGGCAATGCGACAGCGAGCGTGCGACTGTTGCACTTTTGGCATCAATGCTCGACAGGCAGACCGCCGGGCGCCGCAGGATCAAGCGGGTCCCGGCTGACCGCCGCACCCTTTGCACGACCACACCCCGTTCCAAAACGGGGACCACCCAAGCTGACCCAGGGGCATGGGTCGAATCGCATGCAGCCCCTTGGTCGCTGTCGCTGGGCGACCATCCCCTGATTGATTGTCTTGGTGGTGGTATTGCTTGGTGGTCGCCATGCCAGTCGCAATCAATGGGGTCCCGAACTCCCATGGCCCCGACAGATCGCCGGAGCCACTGGTGGGGCCGCGACTACAGCCTACGGCATGGGCCAGAATGCGGGCTGTACAACAGTTGGAGACGGCGCAACATGGACATGTCGTTGGTTCAGGCGGGTATCGCCTCAGTGAAGGCGCTTCAAGACATCGTCAAGCTTGGCATTGACGCCAAGGTCGACGCGAAGTCGTCCGAAAGAGTAGTCGAGGCGCTTGGGAAACTTGGGGAAGTCGCCGATGCGCTGTACGTCATGCGCGACGAGTTGTTCAGACTCCAGACTGAGAACGACAAGCTGAAGCGCGAGGCCGATCGGCGGCTGGCGTTCGAGACTCGTAAGGCTGCATACGAACTCACCAAGACCGCCGGGGGCGCGTTTGTCTGGGGTTTCAAAGGAGAGCCTGCGCACTACGCATGCCCCAATTGCATGAACGACGACCGCATCGAGATCCTGCAGGACAATCGTGTGTACGCGGGGACGTACAGATGCACAGTCAAGAAGTGCGAGGCGACGTTTCCGGTCGACCCGGAGCCCGAGCGTTCCCCGAGGGCACGGCGATCCTTCGGGTTCCCCTGAGTCCTCGCGCGAACCCAACGCAGCAAGCGCGGCTATGGCTGATAGGTCGGTCCGGCCCCCACAAGCCCGTAGACGTCCAGTGACGCTCGCCGCATCCCTCAGTGCTGTGCAGACCTTACGGGCCGGCGCTCAACGATGAAGTAGACGGCCTTCTGACAGCCGACGGTCCTAATGAACATTCCGCTCAAGATGGGTATCCCCGAATGGGAGTTTCGGGTCGTTTTCGGCACAACCAGGATCGAGTACGACCCAACAAAGGATGCCGCGAACTTGGAGAAGCATGGTTATTCTCTCCAATTTGCTGCCTCTCTTTTAGAGCGCGTTCTCCTCGGGTTTGGCGCGAAGGCGCCCTATGCCTTGAGCGACGGGTTCGCCGAAGGGGGGGAAGTTAGGCACATGCACCTATGCACCGACGACTCGGGCAAGGTGGTTTTGATGGTCACGACGATGCGTCCAGACGAATCGGTAAGGGTCATTTCGCTTCGCCGCGCGAGTTCCTCGGAGCGAGACCGGTTATTTAAGCTTACCGGGTACCGCGAAAAGGCGGATTTGTGAGGCTTGCAGGGCCGGCCCCTCAGCGACCCCGGCGCCCCGCGTGACAGTGCATCGACTCCCCGCTTCCCCGGCTTCCCTAGCTCTCTCCAGTGCCCTCGCTTCCGCCGGGGACACTTGAGTCCTCTCAGGCGCTCCGAGGGGGGGCTACCGCCTGGGCGACAGCTTCGCGATGACGTTTTTTGCGTAGTCGAACACGAGCCCATAACCTTCATTCCGCAGCGACTTGGCGATGATCTGCTCGCTGCGGGCGTTCCGACGAAGAAGTTGAATTGATTCTTCGGAATAGGCGATGCGCTCCAGTGACTCTTCTGAGTATTCCCTTCGGGCGAGCGCTTGTGCTGCCGCCGCGATCTCCGCAAGATTTTTCATCAGCCGATTCGCCTCCGCAATGTCATCGCTGTTCGCCTGCTCAAGCAGATCGGAAATTTGCTGGCGGAGAGCGCCCGCACTCAGGACCAAGTACGCGATGCGGTTGTCGTTGTCGGCCATCGCAAGTACGAGCGAGTCCCGCTGATTCTCGAAGAGGTCGCTACGTGCTTGAACCCGAGTCCGATTGGCCAGTACCGCGCTTATGACTGCAACGAGTGCAGACACGACGCTGATCACAAGCTTCACGGTATCGGAATCCATGCCTTCCATTCTCGGGGAGCACAGGCAAAGTTCTTGTGCGATACCAGTTCGACTTTAGGCTCGGCGACTTCCGTGGGTGTGCATCGACGCACCGATCCGCTTGGCCTCCCTGAGCCTCTCCAGTGCCCTGGCTTCCGCCGGGGTCACCTGGGTCCACTCAGGCGCCCCGCGCAGGACGCACCACCAAGATTGCGGGTAGACGGGCCCGGACCCTTTGGTCCCCCGGGGCGGATGCGTAGCCGTGAGCGCCTGGCGTGACATTTGGGCTTCGTCCTACCCCGGAGCAACAAATGTGAATTTTTCACATTTGAGGACGCATGGCCCAATCTTTAGCTTAAAGTGCTAAGTCCTGCGGCCTGGTTTGCAGACGTCCGCATCTGTTGAATGGTTACATCTGGAAGGGGGGTGGAAGGCTATGAGACCTGCACAATTACGCGCGAGGCTCCACTGGGAAGTCTCATGTGAGCGCCTGCAGAATGTATTGAAACCGCCCAATGGGGCGCCAGCGGCAACAGCCGCCGAGAAACTCGTCGCCTTGCAAGGAGTGAAAGATTCGTTGAACGCACTTGATAAGGCGTTCGACATCAGCGCTCTTGCGGGTAGCGGTCGCGAGGTCCATAGCGGGCAAGACGCTCCCGTGCTCCAGTCGACTCATTGAAGCGGTCGCGCCGTTCCCAGCGGCGTCGAGTTTTGCCCGCATCTGCGATGTCCTCCGCGAACCGGGATCGGGCCTTGATGGTCTCGGGGTCGAGCCGGCGACCGAGGCTTTATTTCCCGCCCGTCGTCTTGCCTGCTGCCTTGTCCTCGGCGCAAGGATTTCCATCTGGAAAGGAACGCGATCCATCGGCACAATTCTTGATTTTCTCCAAATACTCGGGGGACTTTTTCTCTTGAAAGCCGAACATCGCTACCGCAAAATTGTTGATCATGGGCTGATCGTTGCCAGTTTTGATGCCGCTCCCATCGGCTGCGCAGCCGCTAAGGGCGATAATGCATGTGGCGGCGAATAGGGTAAATGTAGAACGCACGTAGTCTCCAATTGTTAATGGCTTATTCTAAGGTCGTATGCGCCTGAACGTACGTGTTTTAAATCACAGTCACTTCGCAAATTTAGCTCTGCTCAGCGGCCATTCCCAATTGACAGATCGACCGCAACACCGTAGACCCCCAGGAACTCGATGAGGTCGCGCGGGGCCTGTGGAACGACGAGCGCTTGCGAAAGATGGCGCCCGAAGACGCTGCGCTCGACTGGTTGAGACCGATGAGGTCGGCAAGTCGCCTCAAGGCCGCTGCAACTCGATCACAGGGTCAAATCGCAGATCGTGAATGTGCGGAAATACATCTGACCTTTCTAATCGAACGATGTTAATACCCTTCTTGAGAGCGACCCCGCCGACCTCTGCCCATTTCAAGAAGTTGTTCTGCCATCCCCCGGTTTTTTCATCAAGTGCATTGTCGCTTATTAAATCTCCATTCAAAATCACTTTTATCGGCCGCGCTTCGTCAGCGGCGAAATTTATAGACATTCGATAAGTTCCAGCTTCGCTTGCTTCGAATTCAAATTCGGCGGCATTTGGCGCGTGATTACACGGAGGCCCATTGGAAAGTGTGCCTGGACCGGGAATGCATTGATCAATCGCGACATTCATCCCTCGGACGTAGTCCTGCGCAGGAACAAAAATTGGTAGTGCAGGTTGAAAGCGACCACCAGGGCCTGAAGGGCCTAGCATAGTGACCGTGAATGAGCATGTGACTGCCGCGACCCCCACTGCGCCTGTAATTGCGATCTTTCCAAGTCGCCGCTTTTCCCTGCTTGGAATCTGCCTGCTGAGAAGCCCCTTGACCGCGGTTCGCACTGCCGCTGCGGGGTTACCTTTGACAGCGAGAACCGTGGCTGCTCGCAAATAAGGCGGCAGTGCCGACAAAGGCAGCCCGTGGAGGTTCACGGGAAGAACGCGATCTACTGGGCTTGCCCAACGATCCCGCGCCCACGAGAGTTCGTTGTGGGTGAATTTGCCCGGGGAAAGCGATGCAGATGAGACAAGGAACACGAACAAATCACAGTGGTTGATGGCTCGCTCAATTCGGTCGTAAAAATTCCCTCCAGGCGGAAGGTTGCGCTCGTCAAAGAACACATCACACTCCAATGATGCGAGCGCCAACTGAATTGATTCCGCAACATCCCTATCCTCTGACGCGTAAGAAAGAAAAACGGTTGCCCGTTCGGCTTCCATCTTGCTCGTGAAATGAGCAGTTAGATTTCGGAGATGGTGACTCAACTGGAACATTTGAGTTTCCCCCAAAACTACTCTCGATGATGTTTTCAACCCTTGCGTTGCTCCGCACTGTGCATACTAGAACCGCTGGACCATTCACGATGCCAAAAATTCGAGGATCCACCGTCGCCCGCGCGGCCGCAATGCCCCATGCCCTGGGGTCGACCATCGGACACGACGCGGCCCCAGCGCCACTCGGGAACTAGAACGGCGTGTCGTCGTCGAGGTCGCTGAAAGAAAGTGGTCGTCGTCCTTTCGGCTTGATCGCAGGAGGCGTCGCCCGAAACCCGACCTTCTTATCCCATGTCTCCATCACAAACGTAGCGACTGTGTGTGCGGCGTTGACTGCCAAGCGTGCATGACGTGGCTCAAGCTTGTAGCCCCTGCGCCCTTCGCTATGGGCACTCCCCGCATGGGTACGCAGTGCGCCGATTCCGTCAACGATTGAAAACAGCCCGGTGATGATCCGTTGCAAGTCCCGGTCCACGATGCTCGCGGGTTCGAGCCCGAGGTCAGCACGGACGACCTTGAATACAGGCTGTAAATCCTGCTTGTCCGGCATCGTCAGCTTGTTGTCGTCGATGTACGTCTTGAAAATCGATTCGAGGATGTTTGAGGCGGCCGACACAGCCTCTCTAGGCTTAGCCTCCACGGTCTCCGTTGCACGATCAAACTCGCGATGAATCGCCGGCATGTCGCGACCCTTGATCAGTTGCCCCAGGGTCTTGCTGGGCGCGAGACCCCCGCCTGTGATGAATCCGCCGACCCGGTATTGCAACCCATTGTTGGCAAGTACCGTTTCAATCTTGCGAACGCTCTCGCGCTTCTTCAAGGTGTATTCGTCTTCCCTCGTCCAAGCAGGCGGCGCGTAGTCGGCCGCCATCACAGGGTCTTCCATGTACCCGCTAATGATCCGTCCGACAACCGCCAACGGCTCGGGGTGCTGCTTATTCGTGTTACGTAGCCATTCTTGGGCCTTGACGTGCTTGCTGCCCTCCGGAGGATCGCCCGGAGCCTCGGCATAAATGAACAGACTGTCCATGCTGGCATGGGTCTCGACCGTAGAGACAATGTCGGAAACGATTGCGAGGAGTGCGGACGGAATAGGCTTAGCCATGGGCAGGGCGAATTGACTGCGGGCCGCTATTGTGGGTCGTGCCGTCACGGGTCTGCAAAGCTCATGCCCCGCCGCCACGCGGCGGACGCTATGCTCACGCTTATGACCTACCGCATTTTCTTCCGCACGACGGACCCATCGTGGCCCGGTCAATTCGTGTTCCTTGATTCCAACTCACACGTACAGGACATGGATCTGGACGTTCACCTGTGCGTGCAGGTCGGAGACTTGACTCGCACGGAC
Organism: Variovorax humicola; assembly: GCF_037889915.1. Taxonomy (NCBI): domain Bacteria; kingdom Pseudomonadati; phylum Pseudomonadota; class Betaproteobacteria; order Burkholderiales; family Comamonadaceae; genus Variovorax; species Variovorax humicola. The sequence goes on from NZ_JBBKZV010000004.1 coordinate 112,952, forward strand.
GCCCACTGGCTAACGCTGTCGCCGCAACCTCGACGGCACCAAGGCAAATCGTTTGTCCCTGCAATGCAACCGTTCCCCAGCAATTGGACGGAGGTAGGTGCCATAGGCGGGAACGCAATCGTCTATGGGTTCTCCGCACCCGATGAACTGCAAGCGTTCTGCGCCGCCACCGGGGCAATTGAAGCCACGATGTTCCAGCAAATTCCTGCCTAGTAGAGCGCTCGGCGATTTTTCGAATGCTGCCCCTTACCCCGGCGCCCCGCGTGCATGCGCATCGGCTTCCGGCCCTCTCCAGCGCCCACCGGCTGCAACGATGATCGCGCACGCTTGACCCCAGGGACACGGTGGCTCATCAGCCACCCCCGCAAGCGCTAGTACGGCTGCTGTCGTCCCGTCACGTCGTGCGGCTGACGCGGCCTCCAGTAGCGCTCGCTGCGAATCCAGACCACGTCCTTCGTGATCTTGTTGAAGGCAGCGAGCACCGCCTTGTCGATGACCTGGTTGCCGCTGACCTCGCTGATGGTCACGAAGGGCTCACCGAACTTCACGGCGATATTCGCTGCCGCGACGTCCTGGTACAAGGTGCCCTCTTCGTCGAGAGTCGCCTTCATCCAAGCCGCGACGTCCGATGGAGTTGTCACTTCTTTGGCGCGTCGTCGGTGTGCAACGCCAGCGTTTGCTCGTGGAAGAAGTTCTGCTCGGCCTTGGAGCCAGCGAACCACTTGCAGAACACGCGGGGCTTATCCTGGTCGCCTCCATACATCTTCTCGTACGAGTCGACGGTCATCACAGGGCCGCCCGATTTCAGCTTCACCAAATCTCCAGTATTGAACTTTGCCATCTCGTCTTCTCCTCATACCCGGGTTCCGCCCGTCCGGTAGGAACGAGGTGGGGGCTGTTCCTGGCATTTCAATACCCCATCACCCTCGCCGCCCTGGGATTCCTGGAGGTCCCTCGGACCTAAAAACCTCCGGGAAATCTGTCCCCACTCCTCCGTCCCGCCGCGCAGCCTGACGCCCCCCATAGGGCCCCGGGTCGACCACAGGCTGGCGCTGGGGAGCGCTGGGGCGCTGGGGCTCGAGCGGCCCATCGGGAGCCCTGCGGCTCTGGGCGTCAGCCAGCCAGCTCGGCCCTGAGGGGACCGCCAAGCCCCCACGGTGAGCCCTGCGGCGCTGCGATTTCCCACGGGGCGGCGGCTTATGAGCACCGGATACCTAGAACGACATCCGCCCTGTCAGGGGCCGGCGCGGTCGATAGGTCACGATAAACCCCTGTTATTGAGGGTAAAAAATGGCGCCGTGCTGGCCCGATTTGGCGTTGACGCTGCCGAGGCCGGCCGCGAGGATTGGTATGCGTACTACGCCCTGGCGGGCTTTGCACGTCTGAAACTTCCTGAGGAAGTACTGGTACTACGGCAGCCCGTCGGAGCCCGCAATCGGCCCCAGAGACGCGTAGGACCGCATGGGTCCCGGAGGGGTCGGTGGGAGAACCGCGCGGGTCCTGGGGGCTCTGAGGGGTCCTGGGAGGCCATCGCCGTTTGCATGCGCTTGGCTGCACCTGCGCCGCCGGGTTTCCCGCCCAACGCCTCGGGAGACCCTGAGGCCGCCTGGGGTTCACCCATACAAGGTGACGGCTCTACCGCCTAGACCCCATGGGAACCTCGACCCCTACAGAGTGACGACCGAATCGCCGAAGCTCCGAGGTCTCCGTGGGGCCGCAGGGAATAAAACCATACAGAGTGACGACCGTACGACCGGACCGCGACACCGACCATCGACGGGCAGGGGTCACCCACACAAGGTGACAACCGTAAGCAAATCGGGGCGACCGAGCGTGCGGGTTCACCCACACAAAGTGACGACCGCAACACCGCCGCGACTCAACCCACACAAAGTGACAACCGTATCGCCGACAGCGGCCCATGCAGGGGTCGCACCCACACAGAGTGACCACGGCTCTAATGACTCCGGGGAACTGGCACGAAACCCCGACGGGTTTCCCATCGGAATCCCGGGCCCCGCAGACCTCCGCCCCCACCTGTGCCCGCATGCGACTGGACGTAAGGCCGCCGACGTGCTCGACAGGCTTCACGGGAATAAACCTACACAAGGTGACAACCGTAAGCCCAAGAGCCCGGCCGCCATCGTTTTTGCATTACACCCAGGACCCCAATGACCTCCCCACAATCCTGGGGGCTGCCAGCGACCCGCGCCTGTACTGGATGCGGGCGGACGCTGCCCCTGACTGACGAGCACTTCTACCGGAAGACCGGCCCGTATCGATACCCCTGGCAAGTCTGGAGCCTCGGGGCGACGTGCAAGGCCTGCACGGCCGCCAAGTCCCGCTCATGGGAACGCGCCAACGCCGAGCGTCGCAACGAGCGGCGCCGCGCCAAGAGAGCCGAAGCCAAAGCCCAGGCCCTCAGACCCCCGGCGGTCCTGATGACCCCCGAGGCCGCTGCAGCCCACCACGCTGTCGCCGAGGTCCGCAAGGCCCGTGCAGAAAAGCTGGTGTTTACCAAGGCGCTGATCAAGCATTCCGCACGCGTACGCGGCGACCCGTCGCCCAAGCTGTGGTACGGGCGGTTTGCGGGCCGGACGCAGGCCGAGAAGACCGCCATCTTGAAGGCCGAGAAAGCCCAGGCCGAAGCGGCCGAGCAGCACGGCCCCACCCCCGACGCAGAACAACTCGAGCACCTCGAGCGCATGCATAGGCTCATCGCCGAGAACAGGCTCAAGTTCGGCGACCGCTCGGCCACCAAACAGCCGCCGCCCTTCTGCGGCTCCCCGACAACTGATTGACCCGTGCCCTGGCGTGTGGTCGTCCATCCGACTGCACACCATGCTGACCATCAACCAACCCGCCGAAGGGCAACGCTGCGTCAAGTGCGGAGCGTTCCATGGAGCCGCCGAGGTTCCACAGGCGTTCTATCGCGACCACTACCGCGAGCGGAAAGAAGCCAATGGCGTCGTCCGCTTTCGCGCCAAGTGCCGCGCTTGTTTTGCCAAGGACAACGCCGCGCATTACGCGGCCGACCCCGCGCGTCATAACGCGTTGACCAATCGCCGTCGCCGGTTGCTGGCGACCTCGAAGAGCAACAAGCGTCCCACACGTTGACGCCATACAGCGCCCAGGAATCCGCGAGATTCTCGGCTGGCAATCGCACGCATTAGACGCGTCGCCCGTCTCACCGAACCCAACTGATCCCCGCTGATCGGCTCCCGCTGATCGGCTCCCCTTGGTCTGCTCAATCCGAGCGGGCTTAACCGCGCCCGTCTCTTCCAGGAGTCGGCGCACCTTTTCATCTGCACCATGTCCACACCAACCCCCTCGCCCCATCAGATCGCAACGCACGCCCGCTACGTCATGCGGCATCTCGGCGCAATCCAGAAGCGCTGCACGTACACCTCCGACGCTTACGTCCGCAAGACCGTCGGCAAGGCGCACGGCAAGAACTACACCGACCCGTCTTGGCTGCTGATCTGCGATCACCTCGCCCGCAGCTTTCCCTATTGGAAGCTGACAAACGGCGTATGGCGCCGCTCCCGCGCTGCCGAAGAACGGGCACGCCAGCGAGTGCGCGACCGTGCCATAGACCTGAGCCGCGCCGCCACTGCCCTCGGCGAATGAACAACCCGATTCCTCCATCCCTGCGCATCATGTCCAACACCCAATCCCGCATCGCCTCTTTGACCAATACGGTCGTCCTGAACGGCGTCGGCCGTTGGCCGCTCACAGCCGCGAACATCGCGAAGCTCGGCCGCGTAGAAACCGCCCAGTACCTGGTCGGCGACCTTGATCGTGGCGACTGCGTCACTGTCAACTACGACGCAGACGTACACGGCAGTTGCGACGCCTGCTGCGCCGACGGCTCGGTCCACCTGGTGTCGCGCGACGCACTGGTGAAGTTGATCGACACTGTCCCGGCCGTCGCGCCGCTGCAGTCGGTCGTCTCCAGTAGTACCAGTACTTCTTCAGGCATCGCGGCCACTGCCTTCGCCCTGATGGACCTCGATGAACTCGCGGCGCAGTCCCGCCTCGTTACTTCGCGAATCGATCAAGGCGTTAGCGAAATGCGAGACCACTGGGACGACCTCGGGGCAATCCTGGTGCGTGCTCGTGTCTTGTTCCCCTCGACGAAGAACCGCGCCGAATGGATCGCCGCCGCCGGTCTGGATCGCTACTCGAAAGATGAGCGGGCCAAGGCCGCGTGGTGGCACTTGAACCGCGCTGAGATCGAGGCCTCGGGGAAGATCACCGAGCGCCTTGCGAATCCCGTGGTCATTTACCAGACCTTCAGTGGCATCCGCAGCCTCTCAAGTAGTACCAGTACTTCTTCAACGGTCACGCCCCGCACTGGTCGACCTTCTGCAAGTACCCAAACACTGAGGTGCGGTGCAGACGGAATCCACCGACCGGCCACCGCCGAGATTCTGCAGCGATCCCCCTCAGGCGGCTGCACGGTTCGCGGCAAGTCCGGCGAGATCCACGAGGGCGTGAAGTGGTCGTCCATCTCCGAGCCGTTACGCAACGCGTACAACGAGAAAGTAGCAGCTCACAACGCCCGGATCCACGCCGAATACGTCGCCGCGAACCCCAGGCCCGCGCCGTCCCCTCGCCCCCATCTCGACATCGAGTCGGGCGAAGTGGTCGACGTCGAGGCCACCGAGATCCCCGAGACCACCGTGGACCCCGAGGTCCTGGCGAACGCTGAGAACGCCTTGCGTGATCTCGTGGGCACCAGTGACCTCGAGGCCGTGCTGGTCGCCTTGCTGACCAAGGTTCGCGCCGCAGCCTGAACCCATCAATTCAACACCTATGCAAAACACCAACATCAAGACCGACGCAGTCGGCACTACCGCTGCATTGCTGCAGCCCCGCGACCGCGTCCTGTACGTGAACGACGAGAACGGCCAGCAGGTCGCCCACGTTAAGCTGTCGACTGGCGAATACGTCACTGTCGACGCGGACGCATGGGACATGCTCCGGGCCGTCGGCTGTAGCTCGGGCTGGGCACGCACAGCGAACCCCGCCACCGGCAAGACCTCGATCACGTTCCCCAGCCGCTCCCCGCGAATGCCTATGGTCTTCCTGAGCCGACTGATCACAGGGGCGAGCCGTCGACAACGTGTCATCCACACGCGCGGCCCCTTCGATCTGCGCCGCTCCTCGCTGAAACTCGTTGATCTGGTGGCCGCCGAGGTTCCGCAATGAACGATGTCGCCATAACCACACTGGAAGGCCACGAGGTCCGCATTGACCCCAAGACACATGCGGGCCTAATCGGCCTCGACATCGACCTGTCGCGCCTGTGCGTCGTCGACGACGAGGTCCGCGTCTACCGCAAGTCTCGCGATGAACTCCACGGGCTGAGTCTCGAAGCGCTGGCCGACTTGATCGCGGCGCCACCCGCGTCCCCGCCGGTCCCCAAGGCCGCCAAGAAGCCCGCACAGGCTGCGACGCCTCAGTCGCTGATTGCCGACGCCTTTGCGAACTTCACGGCCACCATGCCAACGCGTTCGCCTTCGGCCACCAAGGGAGGCCGGCCTCCGATTTACGTCAATGGCCGCCGGGAATACGCCCAGGCGCCCAACACCTCCAGGGCCACAACGCGGGTCGCATTGGTGGACGCCAAGCGGAACTTGGTCGGCTATGCCACGTTGTCCACCGAGGCCTATTTGGATCTAGTACGCAATCCCAACACGCGCTGCGACTCGTCGACGTGGACGCTGACCGCCAGCGACATTGTCCTGTCGCGGTCGCGTACTTCTGCAGAGCCGGCGACCTATGACGTGCCCGCGCTGCTGAAGATGCTGCGTCGCGTCCCGGACATCAGGGTGGAACGCGTATGAGCCGGCAAGGACCCAGGGACCTTGTGGTCGCGGAGGACCACGGGGACTCCGTCGCCCTGGACGTCAATGGGCAATACGTCCTGATCGACAAAGCCGACCTCGGCGAACTCGAATGGTGGCGATGGGCCGCCGGCTGGTCGCTGTCAGTTGCATACAGCCACGGCGTCAAGCACGCGATCTTGAACAACCGCGAGATGCGGGCGACCTCCCAACTGGGCCGCCTGATGCTCAAGGCCAAGATCGACGACTACGTTAAGCACGCGGACGGCAACACCCTGAACTGTCGCCGGTCGAATCTTCGACTGGTTCCAGCCGGCCGCGACATCGGCCACTCCAGCAAGCTGGCCGCGCTGCAAGCCCCAGACCTCCCCTCAAGTCCCGCCGGATCGCCACCGGCCGACACACCCGCCAGCGATTGGCACAACCCAACCCTACGTAAGTTCACATGAAACCAAAGACCATCCCGGCCTTCGTGCCGACCCTCCCCAGCGCTGCCCCCGGCGGGTACATCGCCAGTCCTGAACTGGATGCCGCCAACGCCGCCGGCCGACTGGCCCACGACCTCGCCGAGGCCCTCAAGGACCGCAATGACATCCCGGCCAACCTCTCGCCCGTGCTCAGCACGTTCCCCGAGGCGCAGGCCAGCCGTGCCGCCGAGCTTCAGAAGCTCATCGACGGCGTGGCAGCCGGCTGGGCTTCGGTACAGCGTCTCGAGACGCTCGCGCTGTCTTACGTCGCCGCCTTCAGGGAAACCCAGAGCGCGTATCTGAGCTCCTTTGCACCTCGCAACCCGGACGCCGCCCAGATTCACGCCGCAAAGCTTCATGCCGAAGTCACCGAGGCCGCCGAGCGCTACCGCGTCCGCTACCACAACTATTGAAAGACCACCCCATGAATGAAACCCTTTTCCAACTGAATGGCCGGCTGTACCCCGCGTCCATTTACTATGACTTGAAGTCAAAGCAGGACGCCCGTCAGGCTGCACATGACGCGCAGTTCGCCAAGTACAACACCGAGGCCGGCCGCGCCGAAGCCCGCCGCGCCTTCATGACGAACCCTGAGCCACAGATCGTCCATGTGGAAGCCGGCGGCAGGTCACAAGCCGAAATCAAGGGCTTCGACGAGCGTCGCGTAGACCGCATCGTCGCCGCCGTCGCGACCAGCACCATCGACAAAAACGGGGCACACGTTTACGCCATTCCCGCCGGCAACGTGTACGGCAGGGCGAGTGCCACGCCAGGCAATGCGCCGTTGCCCCCGGGCATGACGCCCATTTCATTCTTCGGCGGCCTCCCCAAGGCCTGAGCCCATGCCGACGCCCGACTGGCTCCCCGTCGGGCAGTTCCCCATCTTCTGAGAATCACACCATGTCATCCTTCCAACGCGCCCCGAGCGCACGGACCACCGAAGCCGGCAAGTACGGCGTCAACGCCCCGGCCCCCGAGGTCACAAAGCTGACCGTCGCAATCGATCGGATCACTGGCCACGTCGTCGCCATCGGCATCAACGACGAGCGCCTCGACGCAAGCCTGGGTCAACAACACGACGTGCCCGCTGGGTTCGTACCCGAGATTGGCAAGCCCCTCGAGGGCGTCACCGTGACCCGCAACGAGATCACGGGACTGGCGGTCTGATGTCGCCCAACGAAAAGTTGCGCCTCGCGATCTCGGAGACCCTGGGAGGCCGACAGACCCCGGCGGGCCTGCGGACCCTCGCGACCGACCCGGACTTCAGCACCTACCAAACGGTCCAGACGAACGGCGCAGCGGCCTTGCTGGCTCAAGCCGACGTGTCGCCATTCGCCGCGAGCCACGCAGCGGACGCTCTGACCGCTGCCATCGATACCCGGTAGACCTTCAGTCCCTGATGTTTCCGCAAGGCGGCATCAGTGGCGGGCGGCCTCCCCAAATGAAAGAGAACCACCCATGGCACTACGTCAGCCGAAAACGCGCCCGGTGGGGTGGAAGCCGTACGCCGTGGTCTCCAAGGGCTTCATGGGCCCTCTGTTGCCTCGCTACTGCACCGCGTGCGAATGCTGGAAGACCTCCGAGGAGTTCCACGCGAACCCGCACGGTCGATATCGTCGCGATTCGACATGCAAGCCATGCCGCTCCGCCATCAGAGCGGCCGAACGGGCCGGCGAGATGGCCGAGCTACGGCGCCGCCAAGAGCGCGAGTCATACGCCGCCCGTGGTCGAGCCGAGCTAGACCGGAAGGCCCGGAACAAGGCCGACGCCTACGCGCGGTTCGTTGCGAGATTCGTGGGGCCTCGGTGGCCCACAGGACGCCGTAGGCCGCGCGTAGGCGCTCCAGTCGTGAAAGACATAGCCAAGGCCTCAGCGAGGCGACCAGCGCGTCCTGCGGTCTCTGCGGCCCCCATGGCCCCCAGGTCCCCTGCGGTCGACCTCAGCTACATGGACAGATTGCGCGTCAGGGCGCCAGCGGCCCCGGTGGTTCCGGCGGTCTTGGTGGTCCCAGTGGTCCCGGCGCGACCCGTTGTCGAGCGGATGCCGCCACCCGAGCCTGTTCGCGTGGTCGTGCCGCCGAAGCTGTGGGCCCCGCCGGTCAAGGTCCGAAAGGGCATGTTTCATCGTCGAGCCGACAGCGAACAGCGATGGATCGACGAAGCAGCCGCGAAGGCCGCCCTCCTCTCAACTGCCGGCCCAACGAACCCGGAAGACCCGCCTTTCTGACAGCACTTGATTACTGTCAGCAGTTCGCTATAGTGACGCTTCCGCAACCTGCCCCGACGACGACGACGATGCCCAATCCAACCTCTGACCAAGCCAAGATCCTTCGGCAACGCTTCGGCGCCCTCATCCGGGGCAAGCGCGAAGAATCCGGCCTGACCCAATCTGACCTCGCATTGGCCTTGGACTGGCGCGTTACTGGCCTTGTGTCCCAAGTCGAGCGCGGAGTCTCCGCCCCACCCCCGGCGACCATCGCTGCGTGGTCGGCCGCCATTGGGATGACCGCCGAGGAGTTCGCTCGAGCGTGGCTGTGGTACTGCGAGCCGTACGTCTACGCCGCCCTGTTCGGCGTCTCCCCATTTACCCAAGAACACCTCAAGCCCCCGGCGCCGACCGTGGCCTCCCTCAAGCAGGCCCAGGCCCGCGTCCGCAAGAACATCACAGAACGCAAGAAAGACTGACCATGGCCCTATACCAACCACCCGGCACCAAGAATTGGACTGTCGAATTCGAGATGAAGGGGACCCGATACCGCAAGGCCACCGGCACCGCCGACAAGATCAAGGCCAAAGCCATCGAGGTCCGCATGCGTCAAGAGGCGAAGGACGACGCCGAAGCCAAGCGCCTCGGCATCACCCGGTCTACGCTGGGATCCTTGGGCGACATGTGGCTAGCTGCGTCCAAAGAGCACCACCGCGACGCCGGCAACAACGCATCGCGCTTGCGTAAGCTGTTCGGCGAAGAACTGCAGCGAGACCCCGAGACCCCTAAGGCCTGGAAGCTGGTCGAGGGGGCGCGTGCGGGACTACCCCGTGACCTGCCGGTCCACGAACTGACGCAGGGGATGCTGATGACGCTCAAGGGCAAGCGGAAGACCGAGGGCAACACCCAGTCGACCATTAACCGAGAGATCAGCCTGTTGCAAAGTCTGTTCAAGTTCGCCGCCGCGCACAACATCGTGTTGCCGAACCCGGCTATCCAATGGTCGGTGAAGATGAACAAGACGGCATCCCTCCGCACGACTGAGAAAGTCGGCAAGACTCGCTATCTGACGACCGCAGAGGAGGCCAAGCTGCTGGCGTATCTCGCGACTGACGCTGCGGCCCGACCGCGTCAGCGAGCGCCCCAGGACTCCCATGATCTCGTCATGCTGCTGTTGGACTTGGGCTGCCGCTTCACAGAGGCGACGACGCTCCAATGGGATGCCGTCGACCTCGACGCCGGCACTGTGAAACTGTGGCGCTCCAAGACTCAGAATTGGTCCACGCTGACACTGTCCGCGCGGTCACTGGAGATGATGCGCGAGCGCCGGAAGATCACCGCGCCACGCATCCATGTCTGGCCCGCCTTCACGGGCAAGCGCTGGGCGGACGAAGACATCGGCCGAGGTGAAGGGGCGGACGGCATTCAAGCTGCAATTGACGCTGTAGGCCTGAACGACGACGCAGGGCGACTGGGTCGGGTCACGCCGCATACGATGCGCCACAGCTACGCGTCAAGGCTGGTCGGCGCTGGGGTCTCGTTGTTCACCGTGCAGAACCTGCTGGGGCACACGACCCCCACAGTGACCCAGCGTTACGCGCACCTCGCGCCCAGCGCTGCAGGGATCGAGGCCGCTGCTGTGCTCAACGCCCTGCACGCGGTCCCCGCAAATCGTCCCGCAATGTAGGTCCACACGGTCAGCAGTTCTGTATAATTGCCCTCGGGAAGGGTGCTGTCATGGAAGATGACACCCAACCTTTTAAGTCCGATGTGTCTACCAGTTTCACCACCCGGGCGATGGGGTTCGATGCGTCGAAGATAACCCAAACAAAAACAGCCTCGCCAACGAAGTTGATGAGGCTGCCGAATCGGGCATCCGAAGATGAACCCAAAGAGTGGAGGCGCGACCCGGAGTCGAACCGGGCTAGACGGATTTGCAATCCGTTGCATAACCGCTTTGCTATCGCGCCACGTTGTTCCTGAAGTCGAAAAAAAGGGAAGCTGATGCTTCCCTTTTTCAAAAACTGGAGCGGGAAAAGAGTCTCGAACTCTCGACCTCAACCTTGGCAAGGTTGCGCTCTACCAACTGAGCTATTCCCGCGTTTCGAGCCTCGAATTATATACCGGTTTTCAAGGCCCTCGCAAACTTACCCGTCAATGTTTCACCGAAGACGAATCTTCGGCAGGCGGCACGCCGCGCTTCTTGGCAAGTTCGGCCACGGCGGCAGCAGACGCAGCAACCTCTTCGTCGGACAGCGGCGTGGGCGCCTTCTCCAGCGCGATCTCCAGCACCTTGTCGATCCACTTGACGGGGATGATTTCGAGGCCGTTCTTCACATTCTCGGGAATCTCCTGCAGATCCTTCGCGTTTTCCTCGGGAATGAGCACGGTCTTGATGCCGCCGCGCAGCGCGGCCAGCAGCTTTTCCTTCAGCCCACCGATGGCCGTGACCTCGCCGCGCAACGTGATCTCCCCCGTCATCGCGACATCGCCGCGCACCGGAATGCCGGTCAACGCCGACACGAAAGCCGTCGTCATCGCAGCGCCCGCGCTCGGTCCATCCTTTGGCGTGGCGCCATCGGGCACGTGGATATGGATGTCGCGCTTCTCGAACACTTCGTCCTTGATGCCGAGGCGGGCCGAGCGGCTGCGCACGACGGTGCGTGCAGCCTCGACCGATTCCTTCATCACGTCGCCGAGCGAACCCGTGCGACTGATGACGCCCTTGCCGGGCATCGTCACCGCTTCGATGGTCAGCAGGTCGCCGCCGACTTCGGTCCATGCAAGGCCAACCACCTGGCCGACCTGGTTCTGTTTCTCCGCACGGCCGAAGGTGTATTTGCGCACGCCGAGAAAGTCGTTGAGGTTCTCGCCGGTCACCGAGACCCCGGGCGTCATCTTCTTGAGCAGCAGGCCCTTCACCACCTTGCGGCAGATCTTCGACAGCTCTCGCTCGAGCGAACGCACGCCGGCTTCACGCGTGTAGTAGCGCACGATGTCGCGCACCGCTTCCTCGGTGACGAGCAACTCGCCGTCCTTCACGCCGTTGTTCTTCAACTGCTTGGGCAGCAGGTACTTCAGTGCGATGTGCGTCTTCTCGTCCTCGGTGTAGCCCGCGAGGCGGATGACTTCCATCCGGTCCAGCAGCGCCGGAGGGATGTTCATCGAGTTCGAAGTGGCCACGAACATCACGTCGGACAGGTCGAAGTCGACCTCGACGTAGTGGTCGCCGAAGGTATGGTTCTGCTCGGGGTCGAGCACTTCCAGCAGCGCGCTCGACGGGTCGCCGCGGAAGTCCGTGCCGAGCTTGTCGATCTCGTCAAGCAGGAACAGCGGATTCCGCGTCCCCACCTTGTTCAGGCTTTGCAGCACCTTGCCCGGCAGCGCGCCGATGTAGGTGCGCCGGTGGCCGCGGATCTCGGCCTCGTCGCGCATCCCGCCCAGCGCCATGCGTGTGTACTTGCGGCCGGTCGCCTTGGCGATCGACTGGCCGAGCGAGGTCTTGCCCACACCCGGCGGGCCGACCAGGCACAGGATCGGCGCCTTCACCTTGTCGACGCGTTGCTGCACCGCGAGGTACTCGAGGATGCGGTCCTTGACCTTGTCGAGGCCGTAGTGGTCCTCGTTGAGCACTTCCTCGGCATGGGCCAGGTCGTGCTTGATCTTGGTCTTCTTGCTCCAGGGCAGGCCGACCAGCACGTCGATGTAGTTGCGCACCACCGTCGCTTCGGCCGACATCGGCGACATCAGCTTCAGCTTCTTGAGTTCGCTCTCGGCCTTTTTGAGCGCATCCTTCGGCATCTTGGCGAGCTTGATCTTTTTCTCGATCTCCTCGATGTCCGCACCCTCTTCGCCTTCGCCAAGCTCCTTCTGGATCGCCTTGACCTGCTCGTTGAGGTAGAAGTCGCGCTGGTTCTTCTCCATCTGCCGCTTCACACGGCCGCGGATCTTCTTGTCGACGTTGAGGATGTCGACTTCGCGTTCGAGTTGGCCGAACAGGTTTTCGAGCCGGGCCTTGACGTCGGCGAGGTCCAGCACCGATTGCTTGTTATCCAGCTTCAACGGCAGGTGCGCGGCGATCGTGTCGGCCAGGCGTCCCGGATCGTCGATGCTCGAAATAGACGTGAGGATTTCAGGCGGGATCTTCTTGTTGAGCTTTACATATTGGTCGAACTGCTGCATTACGGCGCGGCGCAGTGCTTCGATCTCGGTGCCGGTCTGGGCGGCACCCTCGCCTCCGCCAACGGGGTTCACATTGGCAGAAAAGTGCGTCTCGCTGTCGTCGATGCGGTTGACGCGTGCGCGCTGCTGGCCTTCGACCAGCACCTTCACCGTACCGTCCGGCAGCTTCAGCATCTGCAGGATGGTCGAAATGCAGCCGACCTCGAACATGTCTTCGACGGCGGGCTCGTCCTTGGCGGCGGCTTTTTGCGCGACCAGCATGATGCGGCGCTCGGCCTCCATCGCGAGTTCCAGCGCCTTGATGCTCTTGGGGCGCCCCACGAACAGCGGGATCACCATGTGGGGGAACACCACGACGTCGCGCAGCGGCAGCAGCGGCAGGTCGATGGCGTCGGGTGGCAGGGGGGTATGACCGGACATGCGAATCCTCTTGATGTGTCAGGCAAAGATGGAACGCGCCGCGCGGATTTCAAGCCCGCGCGGCGCGTTCAGTGTGAGGCACACGCCAGTTGGCGTGTGAAAGATCGGCGTCGAGACCTCGGCCACCTACGCCTTTTTGGCCGCTTCGCGGTAGACGAGCAACGGAGCCTTGTTCTCATCGATGGTCGATTCCTCGACCACGACCTTGTCGACATTGGTCGCATTCGGCAACTCGAACATCGTGTCGATCAACGACTGTTCGAGGATCGAGCGCAGGCCCCGCGCGCCGGTCTTGCGGGCAAGCGCCTTGCGCGCGATCGCCTTGAGCGCGGCCGGGCGGATCTCGAGGTCCACGCCTTCCATCTGCAGCAGCTTGGTGAACTGCTTGACCACCGCATTCTTCGGCTCGGTCAGGATCTGCACCAGCGCGTCTTCGCTCAGTTCGGCCAGTGAAGCCACGACCGGCATGCGGCCAACCAGTTCGGGGATCAGGCCGAACTTGATCAGGTCTTCCGGCTCGACTTCGCGGAACACATCCGTGAGGCTGCGCTGCTGCTTGCTGCGCACCGACGCACCGAAACCGATGCCCGATGCCTCGGTACGGTTCTCGATCACCTTTTCCAGTCCGGCAAACGCACCGCCGCAGATGAACAGGATGTTGGTCGTGTCGATCTGCAGGAAGTCCTGGTTCGGATGCTTGCGCCCGCCCTGCGGCGGCACGCTGGCCATCGTCCCCTCGATGAGCTTCAGCAAAGCCTGCTGAACACCCTCGCCCGACACGTCGCGCGTGATCGACGGGTTGTCCGACTTGCGGGAGATCTTGTCGATCTCGTCGATGTAGACGATGCCGCGCTGGGCGCGCTCGACTTCGTAGTTGCAGCTTTGCAGCAGCTTCTGGATGATGTTTTCGACGTCTTCGCCGACGTAGCCGGCTTCGGTCAGCGTGGTGGCGTCGGCCATCACGAACGGCACGTCGAGCATGCGCGCCAGCGTTTGCGCCAGCAGCGTCTTGCCGGAGCCCGTGGGCCCGATCAGCAGGATGTTGCTCTTGCTGAGTTCGACGTCGTCGCCTTTGGCCTTTTCCTTGTGCCGCAGGCGCTTGTAGTGGTTGTAGACAGCCACCGCCAGCATGCGCTTGGCCGGCTCCTGGCCGATCACGTAGTTATCGAGGTTGGCCTTGATTTCAAGCGGCGTCGGCAGGTCGCTGCGTGCGTCGCGCGTTTCTTCGCCAGCGGGGAGTTCGTCTCGAATGATCTCGTTGCAAAGATCGATGCATTCATCGCAGATGAACACCGAAGGACCGGCGATCAGCTTCTTGACCTCATGCTGGCTCTTCCCGCAGAACGAGCAGTAAAGCGTCTTTTCGCTGGAGGAGCCTTTTTTCTCGGCCATGAAGGTGCCTCGTAACTGGAATTTAACAATGATAGCGAAACAAAAACGGCGTTTCCCGTGTGGGCAAACGCCGTTGTTGCTCTTGTGCTGCTCTCCCCAAGGCGCAGCACGGGCGCCGGGGCGCCAAGCGATCTTAGCTGCGCTTGGAAATCACCTGGTCGATGAGTCCGTATTCCTTCGACTCGTCGGCAGTCAGGAAATAGTCGCGTTCGGTGTCCCGGGCGATTTTCTCAAACGTCTGGCCAGTGCGCTCGGCCAGGATCTTGTTCATTTGCTCGCGGGTCTTCAATATGTCACGGGCATGGATCTCAATGTCGGTCGCCTGGCCGCGTGCGCCGCCGAGCACCTGGTGGATCATGATCTTGGAGTTGGGCAGCGAGAAGCGCTTGCCTTTTTCGCCCGCCGCCAGCAGGAATGCGCCCATGCTGGCCGCGAAGCCGATGCACAGCGTCGACACCGCCGGCTTGATGAACTGCATCGTGTCGTAGATTGCCATGCCGGCACTCACGCTACCGCCCGGCGAATTGATGTAGAACGAAATGTCCTTGTCAGGGTTTTCGCTCTCGAGGAACAGCAGTTGCGCCACCACGAGGTTGGCGGTCTGGTCGTTGACTTCGCCGACCAGGAAAATCACGCGCTCTTTCAGCAAGCGCGAATAGATGTCATAGGACCGCTCGCCGCGGCCCGATTGCTCGATCACCATCGGCACCAGGCCGAGAGCTTTAGTGTCCAGTGCGCTCATGAATTGCTCCGTTCAGTGCTTGACCTTGCCGGGGGATGCCGGCAAAAGTGCAAATGGGGATGAGCCTGCGCGGTTGCAAGCCCGTCGAATCGTACGGGATGGATCAGCCCTGCTGTTGCTGGGCCATCAGTTCGTCGAACGAAACCGACTTGTCGCTGACCTGCGCCTTGCCCAGCACGAAGTCGGTGACGTTGTTCTCGATGACCACGGATTCGACCTCGGCCAGGCGGTTGTTGTCGCTGAAGTACCAGCGAACGACGTCCTGCGGCTTCTCGTAGCTGGCAGCCAGTTCATCGACGTGGGCCTTGATCTGCTCGGGCTTGGCGTGCAGGTTGTTGACACGCACCAGTTCGCCGACCACCAGGCCGAGGCGCACGCGGCGCTCGGCCTGTGCCTGGAAGATCTCTTCGGGAATCGGCGCCTTGTCGGCGTCCTTGATGCCACGCTGCTTGAGTTCGGCGCGGGCGCCTTCGACCATGCGCTGGACTTCCTGCTGCACGCTGGCCTTCGGCAGGTCGAGCTCTGCGTTGGCGATCAGCGCGTCCATCACGGCGGTCTTGTTCCGGGACAGCAGGCGGAACTTCACTTCGCGCTCGAGGTTGCGCTTGATGTCGGCGCGCAGGCCCTCGACCGTGGCTTCGGCAATGCCGAGCGACTTGGCGAGTTGTTCGTTGACTTCGGGCAGGTGCGTCGACTCGATCTTCTTCACGGTGACCATGAAGTCGGCTTGCTTGCCGGCCACATCCTTGCCGTGGTAGTCGGCCGGGAACGACAGCGGGAAGGTACGGCTGTCGCCGTTCTTCAGGCCACGCACGGCGTCTTCGAATTCCTTGAGCATCTGGCCTTCGCCGATGACGAACTGGAAGTCTTCGGCCTTGCCACCCTGGAAGGGCTCGCCGTCGATCTTGCCTTCGAAGTCGACCGTCACGCGGTCGGTATCTTGCGCTGCAGCATCCAGCGCGCGTTGGGCGAAGGTACGGCGTTGCTTGCGCAGGATGTCGAGGGTCTTGTCGATGGCTTCGTCGCTGACTTCGGCGGTCAGGCGCTCGACCTGGGCGGTGGACAGGTCGTTGATCTTGACCTCGGGGAACACTTCGAAGACGGCGTCGAAAGCCAGTTGGCCTTCGGGCGCTTCTTCCTTTTCGGTGATGCGGGGCTGGCCGGCGACGCGCAGCTTGGCTTCGTTGGCGGCTTGCGAGAAGGCTTCGCCGACCTTGTCGTTCATGACTTCGTAGTGCACCGAGTAGCCATAGCGCTGGGCCACGACGTTCATCGGCACCTTGCCTGGACGGAAGCCGTCCATCTTCACGGTGCGCGCGAGCTTCTTGAGACGCGAATCGACTTCGTTCTGGATGGTGCCGACCGGCAGGGTCAGCGTGATCTTGCGCTCGAGTTTCTCGAGAGTCTCTACAGTCACGGTCATTTTTTGTTCCTCAAAAGTGAATCTGGAGCTGGTGCGCGGGGCCGGACTCGAACCGGCACGTTCTTGCGAACGTCAGGACCTAAACCTGGTGCGTCTACCAATTTCGCCACCCGCGCGTCTCTGGTGAATGGATGCAAAAAGCGGTTGGCTCCTAGAGGGAAGCGCAAGGCAGCCAGCCGCTTGAAATCGGTCAACCGTGTATTCTAAACCGGGGCCGGGGCCCGTTCGAAGCGGGCACTTCGCCATTGCTCGGGCACTTCGCACACGGCAGGGTGGTGTTGGGCGACTGCCAGCCCCGTGGCGATGCGCGCGCCGATCGGCACGCACAACAAATCGAACGACCAGGATCGGCACGCCAGGTCAGTTCCGTTGCCCCATCTCCACCAGCCGATTGCCTGGCAACTCGAAATAATCCGACGCCCTGCCCGCGTTGCGCTGCAGCCAGCTGAACAGCACCTGCCGCACGCGGTTCATGCCCGGCAGCTGCCCGGCCGTGACCGATGCGCGCGAGGTGAAGTACGAGGTGCTCATCGTCTCGCAGGCCAGCCCTTGCTGGTACGCGAAGATGCGGATGAATTCCGGCACGTCCGGCCGCTCCATGAAGCCGTGCCGCGCAATGACCGACCACACGCCGTGGCCGAGGCTGCGCGCCGAGATCCTGTGCACCGCATCGACGCGAGGCGTGGGATTGGACTGCACCACGAGCACGATCACCTGGTTGTGCAGCACCTGGTTGTGCTTGAGGTTGTGCAGCAGTGCATGCGGCACCGAATACGCGTCGCGGTTGAGGAAAACCGCCGTGCCGCTCACACGGTGCGGCATGTGTCCTGCCAGCGATTCGACGAAGGGCTCGAGCGGCAACTGATGGGCCTCTGCCGCTTGCAGGCCAAGCCGCCGGCCCTTGGCCCAGGTCGTGAAAATCACCATCATGACGACGGCCACGGCCAGGGTGAGCCATCCGCCCTGCGCCACCTTGAGGCTGTTGGCGACCACGAACGTCAGGTCGATCCCCGCAAATACCACGACGCCAAGCACCACGGCGACGCGGTTCCAGCGCCACAGCTTGTAGGCCACCACGCCCGCGAGCAAGGTGGTCGTCACCATCGTGATCGACACCGCGATGCCATACGCCGCCGACAGCGCGCTGGAACTGCCGAAGCCCACCACCAGCAACAGCACACCGACCATCAGCGACCAGTTGATGGCGGGTACATAGATCTGCCCGATGGCCGCGCCGGAGGTCTGGACGATGCGCATGCGCGGCAGGTAGCCCATGCGCATGGCCTGTGCGGTGAGCGAGAAGGCACCCGAGATCACCGCCTGCGAGGCAATCACCGTGGCAAAGGCGGCCAGGAACACCATCGGAAGCACGGCCCACGACGGATACATGCGAAAGAACGGGTTGTCGATGGCGGCCGGGTTGCCCAACACCAGCGCGCCCTGTCCGAAATAGTTGAGCACCAGACCCGGCATTGCAATGAAAAGCCAGGCGAAGCGGATCGGCCTGGCACCGAAGTGCCCCATGTCGGCATAGAGCGCCTCGCCGCCGGTAAAGGCCAGGAAAACCGCCCCGAGCACCGACAGCGCCTGCGCCCGGTGCGCCAGCATGAAGCCGAGGGCGCGGGAAGGGTCCAGCGCGACCAGCACCTGCGGCTGCTTCAACACCTGCGTCAAGCCCGCCGCGCCCAGCACGACGAACCACAAAAGCATGACCGGCCCGAAGACCTTGCCGACCACGTGCGTGCCGTGGCGCTGCACGGCAAACAGCGCGACCAGGATCGCCATGGTGATCGGGATGACGAATGGCCTCAGCGCGTGCGCCTCCACCTCCAGCCCCTCGACGGCCGACAGCACCGAAATGGCCGGCGTGATCAGGCTGTCGCCGTAGAACATCGCGGCGCCCACGAGCCCGAGCAGACCCAGGATTTGCCACATCCATGCCGGCGCGTGCGCCCCCTCCACCGCACGCCGCGCCAGTGCCTGCAGAGCCAGGATGCCACCCTCGCCGTCGTAGTCGGCGCGCAGCACGAACATCACGTACTTGAGCGTCACGACCACCATCAGGCCCCAGAAGATGAGCGACAGCAGTCCCAGCACGGCATCGGGCGCGAAAGCCACCCCATGCTCCGGATTCAGCGTTTCCTTGAAGGCGTAGAGCGGCGAGGTGCCGATGTCGCCGAAGACTACGCCCAGCGCTGCCACCACCACGGCCGCCCGGCCGGTGGCATGCGACTCGGCGCCGGTATGGGAATGAGACGCGGGGGTGGTGGAGGTCATGATGTGCGCACCATCGTACAGCCGTGCCCGACAATGCGGCGCGTGTCTGAACATTACGAAAACTTTCCGGTCGCCTCCCTGCTCTGCCCGCCACGGCTGCGGCCGCCGATCACGGCCATCTACAACTTTGCGCGCACGGCCGACGACATCGCCGACGAAGGCGACCTGTCGCCTGACGAACGCCTGACCCAATTGAAGGCGTATCGTGCCGACCTCCGGGCCGTGGCGCGCAATGGCCGGGTTTCGACGCGCTGGCCGGCGGTATTCGGCGCGCTGGCCGTGGCAATGCGCGACTTCTCCCTGCCGGAGCCCTTGCTGGCCGCGCTGCTGTCGGCCTTCACGCAAGACATCGAGAAGACGCGCGACGGCACCGACTACATCGATCGCGCCGCCTTGCTCGACTACTGCAGCCGGTCGGCCAACCCGATTGGCCGGCTGATGCTGCACCTCTACGACATCGACGACGCCACTGCGCTGGTGCAGAGCGATGCCATCTGCACTTCGCTGCAACTCATCAACTTCTGGCAGGACCCGAGCGTCGACTTGCCGCGCGGCCGCTTCTACTTTCCGCTGGCCGACTGCAAGACATTCCGGATAAAGCCGGGCAAGCTCAAATCCCTGGGGACGGATTCCGCGACCGCACCGCCGAAATCAGCACTCAACCTGATCGCAGCCGAAGTCGAATGGGCTCGCGAACTCATGGCGCAAGGCGCGCCGCTGGTCCACCGCGTGCCGGGCCGCATGGGATGGGAACTGCGCCTGGTGGTGCAAGGCGGCCTGCGCATCCTCGACAAGATCGAGGCGCTGGGCTTCGACACGCTGCGCCATCGCCCCACCGTCGGCGCCACCGACGCACCGCTGCTCGCGTGGCGCGCCCTGCGCATGTAAGCCGCTCGCGTCGTCGACAATTGCGGCCCATGATTTCGCACGCACGATGACCACGCCCGAGCAATACGTCCAGCAAAAAGCCGCCGCATCGGGCAGCAGCTTCTACTACGCCTTTCTGTTCCTGCCCAAGCCGCGCCGCGCGGCGATCACGGCCTTCTATGCCTTCTGCCGCGAGGTGGACGACGTGGTCGACGAGGTGCGCGACCCCGGCGTCGCGGCCACCAAGCTCGCCTGGTGGCGCACCGAGGTCGCGCAGGCATTCGCCGGCAAGCCGACCCATCCGGTGATGAAGGCGCTGATGCCTTGCACCGCCGAATTCGGCATCGAGGCAATGCAGTTGCAGCAGGTCATCGATGGCTGCCAGATGGACCTGGAACAGACGCGCTACCTCGCGTTTCCCAACCTGGCGCAGTACTGCCACCTGGTGGCCGGGGTGGTCGGCGAAGTGGCGGCGCGCATCTTCGGCCAGACCGACGCCCGCACCACCGAGTACGCGCACAAGCTCGGCCTGGCGCTGCAGTTGACCAACATCATTCGCGATGTCGGCGAGGACGCGATGCGTGGCCGCATCTACCTGCCTGTGAATGAACTTCAGAAGTTCGATGTGAAGGCGCACGAGTTGCTGAACCGCGTGTACTCCGATCGCTTCGTCGCGCTGATGAAGTTCCAGGCCGCGCGTGCCCATGCGGCGTACGACGAGGCGCTGACGCTGCTGCCGGCTGCCGACCTTCGCGCACAAAAGCCGGGGCTGATGATGGCCAGCATCTATCGCACGCTGCTGCGGGAGATCGAGAGCGACGACTTCCAGGTGCTGAACCAGCGCGTGAGCCTGACGCCGGTGCGCAAGTTGTGGCTGGCGTGGCGCGTGCAGGCCCTGGGGCGGGTGTGACGGGAGCAGCCCGGCAGGAGTGCCGGCGCCTGCCATGAAGCGCATCGCCATCATCGGTGCCGGCTGGGCCGGCCTTGCCGCCGCCGTCGAAGCAACGCACGCGGGCCACGGCGTCACTGTCTTCGAGGCCTCGCGCCAACTCGGTGGTCGTGCGCGCGCGGTGAGCGCGACCAGGTCCGACGGCACACCGATCACGCTCGACAGCGGCCAGCACATCATGATCGGCGCCTATGCACAGACCCTGCGGCTGATGCGCCAGGTGGGCATCGATGTCGACGACGCGCTGCTGCGCACGCCGCTGGCACTGGTGTTCCCCGATGGCAACGGCCTGCGCTTGCCAGCGTTGCCGGCGCCACTCGATGCATTCGTCGGCATCCTGGGTGCGCGCGGCTGGTCGTGGCGCGACAAGCTCGCGTTGCTGCGCGTCGCCATCGGCTGGCAGCGTGCGGGCTTTACCTGCGATGCAACCCGGTCCGTTGCGGACCTGTGCGCCGCCCTCACGCACCGCGTACGCGACGAGATGATCGATCCGCTTTGCGTGTCCGCGCTCAACACGCCCGCGCCGGAGGCCAGTGGACAGGTCTTCCTGCGCGTATTGCGCGATGCAATGTTCGGCGTGAGCGGCGGCTCGAACTTGCTGCTGCCGCGACATGACTTGGGCGCGTTGTTCCCCGAGGCTGCGAGCCGCTGGGTCTGCAATCGCGGCGGCCGCATCGAAATTGGCCATCGTGTGCAGGCCGTCGTGCCGGCGACGCCCGGTTGGCATGTCGACGGCGAAGCTTTTGACGCGGTATTGCTCGCCTGTCCGCCGGCGGAAGCCGCACGGCTCGTCGAAGGCAGCAGCGCCGGCACCGGCACCGGCACCGGCACCGGCGCATGGTGCGCGCAAGCCCGCGCGCTGCGCTTCGAGGCCATCACGACGGTCTATCTCGAAGGCGGACACCGCCTTCCGGAACCCATGCTCGCGCTGCGATCGACGCCGGATGCGCCCGCACAGTTCGCATTCGACCGCTCGCAACTCTGCGGCGATGAAGGCGTGTGGGCCATGGTGGTCAGCGCCAGCGGCACCGAGCGCGCAATGCTGGAGTCCCAGGTGTGCGCTCAGGCCACAGGGCAACTGGGCTGCGCAGATCCGCGCGTGCTGCAGACCGTCGTCGACAAGCGCGCGACCTTTGCTTGCCTGCCCGGACTGCAGCGCCCGTCGATGGCGATCGCACCGGGCTTGCGTGCTTGCGGGGACTACGTGGAAGGGCCCTACCCCGCGACGCTGGAAGGTGCCGTGCTTTCCGCGATGGCCGCTGCCTCGGCTTCCTGAGTCTTCAGGCCGGCGCGGTCCGCACACCCGCGCCAAGCGCGTCGCACAGTGCATGCAGATTGGGCACGATCAGGTGCGGATGCATCCCGTGCGCCCATGGCCGCTCCTCGCGCACCAGCCAGGCCGCCTGCATGCCGGCGTTGAGCGCGCCGACCACGTCGAGTTCCGCGTCGTCGCCGACGTGCAGCACATCGCGCGGCAACAGTCCGATCGATGCGGCTGCCGCGCGAAAAATCGGTGCCTGCGGCTTGCCGCTGCCAAATGAACGCGCGCTGAATGCGGTGCGAAACCACCTGCCCACCCCGGTGCGATGAATGTCGGCATTGCCGTTGGAAATGGCCACGAGCGGATAGCGCTCGCTGAGCCATCGCAGCGCGGGCAGCGCATCGTCGTAGAGTTTGACTTTCTGGCGCGCGGCGAAGAAGACCTCGAACGCCGGCTCGGCCAGCGCCGGGTCCTCGCCAGCACGACGGAGCGCGGCGCGGATGGACTCCAGCCGCAGCGCGCCCAGGTCGTGGGCCAGGTCGGAGCGCTCCTTGGCGGTGGCCTCCCGCAGCTCCTGCAGCACGCCGGGGGTGACCAGCATGGCGGCAGTGCGCGGCGCTTCGGCCTCCATCCACTGATGCAGCATGCGCTCGGCGTATTCGATGGTGGGCCAGATCGGCCAGAGGGTGTCGTCGAGGTCGAGGGTGATGCCGGCAATGCGTTTCACGTCGAGAGGCGGGGCCAGGGTCGCGGAGGTCATGCGCCAGAATACCGCATGCTTTTTCGCCCCGAACCGCCTGCAGTTTTTCCTGCCGATGAGCGCACTGCCGTGCTCTGGTGCAACCTTGGCTCGCCCGACGAGCCGACAGCCCGCGCAGTGCGCATCTATCTCGCCGATTTCCTGAGCGACCCGCGCGTGGTCGAGATTCCAAAGCTCGTGTGGTCGCTGATCCTGCACGGCATCATCCTGCGCACGCGGCCGGCGAAGTCGGCCGCCAAGTACGCGAGCGTGTGGACGCCCGACGGCTCGCCGTTGAAGACGTGGACGCGCAAGCAAGCCGTGATGCTGAGCGGCTGGCTTGGCGAACGCGGCCATCGCGTGACGGTGCGCGAGGCGATGCGCTATGCAAACCCGTCGATCGCGTCGCAACTGGATGCCCTCAAGGCCGAAGGCGTGACCCGCGTGCTGGTGTTGCAGGCCTACCCGCAATATTCGGCGACCACGACGGCCAGCATGATCGACGCGGTCAATGACTGGAGCCGCAGGGTGCGCCGCCTGCCCGAGTTCCGCTTCGTCAACCAGTACCACGACGATCCGCACTACATCGACGCGCTAGCTGCCAGCGTGATGGCGCACTGGAAGCATCACGGCCGGCCCGACCAGTTGGTGATGAGTTTTCACGGCATTCCGGCGCGCAACGTGCAGTTGGGGGACCCGTATCAGGCGCAATGCCTGGAGACCGCGCGCTTGTTGGCCGAGCGACTGCAGTTGCCGATTGACCGCTATCGCGTGACTTTTCAATCGCGCTTCGGCCGCGCCAAGTGGCTGGAGCCGTACACCGAGCCGACGCTGCGCGCACTCGGCGCGGCGGGCGCGGCGCGCGTCGATGTGATGTGCCCCGGTTTTCCGGCGGATTGCCTGGAGACGCTGGAAGAGATCGCGATGGAAGGGCGCGATGCGTTCCTGCACGCGGGCGGCAAGGAGTTTCACTACATCCCTGCGCTGAACGATGGCAACGCATGGATCACGGCGCTCTGCGGCATTGCGGAGCGCCATTTGAGCGGCTGGAAAACGAGATAGCCACCCGCGAGGCGCCCGCGCGCCTCCCCTTCAAGAGGGCGATACCAGCGGGCCGGCGAAGCCGGTTCCGCGGTTTCCCTGGGATCTAACGGCGATGCTACGGGTTTACCCTGTAATGAAAAGATCTACGCCGAAAGACAGACGGCGCCCTGCACCGTCCGGCACATTGACCGCTCCCGGCGCGGACGCCATCCTGATCGGCATGAAAACCTTCTTCCGGGTCGTCACCACGGCGCTGTCGTTGACCGCGTGCATCGTCGCGCTGGGCGCAGTCGCGACGCTGCTGTATGACGCGGTCGCCGGCAGACGGGGCGACTACGGCATCTTCGGCATCTTGATGCTGACCGGACTGCTGGTCGGCCAGTGCCGCATCCTGTGGATCCTGGTGCATCCGGACAACGGGCCGGAGAGCGAGCCGCAGGCCCCTTTCGGGCCCGTGACGAGTCATGCTCAGGTCAGCGCCCAGGTCCGGGCTCCGGCCCGGCCTCAGGCCCGGCCGAGGTAGTCGCGCTTGCCGATCGGCACGCCGTTGTGGCGGAGGATGTCGTAGGCGGTCGTGACGTGGAAGAAGAAGTTCGGGATCGCAAAGTGCAGCAGGTAGCCGAGGCCGGCAAAGTTCAGTTCGGTCGGGCCGGCCTTGAAGCTGACCGCGCGTTCCTCGCTGGCGGCAAAGGTCTCGCGCGCCAGGCCCTGAAGCCATTCGCGCGTCTTCGCGATGCGGGCTTGCAGTTCCTCGAAAGTTGATTCGTTGTCTTCGTAGCTCGGCGCGGCGATGCCGGTCAGGCGTGCTGCGGCGAGCTTGGCGGTGTCGCTGGCAATCTGCACTTGCTTCGACAGCGGCAGCATGTCCGGAGCCAGCCGCGCCTCCACCAATGTGGCCGGATCGATGCCGTTGGCCTTGGCATGCTCCAGGCCTTTGTCGAGCAGATGCGAAAGCTGGTTCAGGTTGTGCAGGAAGACGGTGACAGATGCGTCGTACATCGAGATAAGCATGACAGGGTCTCTCAGGTAGTTTTGAAGGGCGCGCGATTGTGGCGCCAATTTTCTCAGGCAGCCGCGCGGATGAATGCCTCGATGGGGTCCAGATGCGCCGGCACGTTGAGTGCGGGTGCGTGGCCGCAGCCCGGTACCTCGATCACCCGCAGCCTTCCGCGCGCACCGGGGCCGCGACCATGCATGGCGGTGATGGTCTCCGGCCGCACCAGGTCGGAGTCGACGCCGCGCAGGGCCAGCATCGGCGCTTCGATGGCGTCGTAATGTGCCCAGATCAGATAGTCGTCGGGGTGCGCAATGAACTGCCGCACCATGGCCGGGTCGTAGTGCGGCGTGACGCGGCCGTCGGCCAGGCGGCGCGTGGATGTCTCGGTGAGACGGCGCCATTGCGCGTCGCTGAGCCAGCCATAGGGCTTGTAGACCGTGCGGAAGAAAGCTTCGAGTTCGAGCACGCTGTCGAAGGCGGGCGGGCTGCCGGCATAGGAGCGGATGCGCTCGATGGCCGAAGCCGCGACTTCCGGCGCGGTGTCGTTGATGACCAGGCTCCTGATCCGCTGCTTCATGCGCGGCTGCGCCAGGCCCGACGCGCAGACCATGCCGATCGCGCCGCCCATCGACGTACCGACCCAGTGGACACGCTCCAGATTCAGCGTCTCGCAGAAGGCATCGGCGAGCTGCGCATAGAACGAGAGCTGGTATTCGTCGTCCGGCGCACGGCTCCACTGGCTCAGGCCGCGGCCGATGGTGTCGGGGCACAGCACGCGGAAGCCGCGTTCGGCGAAATGCTGCGCAAGGTCGTCCATGTCGCGGCAGGTGCGCGCGAGCCCGTGCCAGGCGATGATGACCTCGCCATTGCGCGGCCCCCAGTCCATGAAGTGGATCTCGCGGCCGACGAACTGGACGTAGTGGGAGGAAGGTGCGTTCATCGCGATGCCCGTGTGCGAAGCCGGCCGACGACGCCGGTCGGGAAATAGTAGACAGAGAGCACGTACAGCACGCCGACCCACAGCAGCCAGCGGTCCGGCGACAGCAAGACCGACAGCCACGGCAGGTCGCTCGCGGCCGCGCTGCCGAGCTTCAGCAGGTCCTGCAGGTAGCTCTGCGCCACCACGAACAAGGTGGCGCCGACGACCGAGCCGTAGACGGTACCCATGCCGCCGATCACGACGATCAACAGCACGTCGACCATGATCTCGAAGCTCAGCGAAGTATCCGGACCGTTGTATCGAAGCCAGATTGCGAGCATCGCGCCGGCCAGCGTGGCGAACAGGGCCGAAAGCACCGCCGCCGTGGTGCGATACACGACCACGCGATAGCCGATGGCCTCGGCGCGGAATTCGTTCTCGCGGATGGCCTGCAACACGCGGCCGAAGGGCGAGTTGACGATGCGCAGCAGCGCCAGCACCAGCACCACCGCCGCGACGAACAGCATGTAGTAGCAAAGCAGGCGTCCGTCCAGCGAGACGCCCAGGAACGGCTCCTCCGAGAACTCGAAGCTTGGCGAGATCAGTTCGGGCAGCTTGAATGTCAGGCCGTCTTCGCCGCCGGTGAAGTCCGAGAGCTGCGAGGCCAGGGTCTGGAACGCGGAGGCCACGGCCAGCGTGATCATCGCGAAGAAGATGGCCCGGACGCGCAGGGAGAACAAGCCGACGGCGAACGACAACACGAGCGACACGGCGAGCGATGCGCCAAGCCCGACCGCCATCGCCTCCCAGCCCGCGCCGAGCCGCGTCGCCGAGATCGCGATGCCGTACGCACCGATGCCGAAGAACATCGTGTGGGCAAAGCTCACGATGCCGGTGTAGCCCAGCAGCAAGTCGAAGCTTGCCACGAGCACGATGAAGACCAGCACCTTGGCGGCCACGCTGAGCGCCTTGACGCCGGGGAAGATGAACGGCGCGAAGGCCAGGCCGAGCACCACCGCAATCAGCAACGCGGCCAGCACGCGGCTGCGCGGCGTGTCGTCGGAAAGAAGTCTTTTCAGCATCATCTGCTGCTCACCGGATACACGCCCTGCGGACGCCACAACAGGATGCCCACCATCAGCAGGATGTTGGAGAAAAGCGCCAGCTTGGGCAGCAGGAAGCCGCTGTAGTTGGCCATCAGGCCGACGAGCAGCGCACCGATGAGCGCACCGCCGGTCGAGCCCAGGCCGCCGATGATGATGACGATGAACAGCAGCACGTTCACCTGCGCGCCGATCTGCGGCACCACGCTCTGCTGGAACAGCCCCCACATCACGCCGCCCAGGCCGGCCAGGGCGCTGCCGATTGCGAAGATGCCGATGAACAGGCGCCGGATGCGATAGCCGAGCGACTCGACCATCTCGCGGTCTTGCACGCCGGCACGGATCAGCAGGCCGACCTTGGTACGCGACAGCGTCCAGGCCAGCCCCGCGAACACGACGATGCCGACGGCCACCGCGAACAGCCGGTACTTCTCTATGGGAGCGCCGAGCCAGAACACCGTGCCCGACATCGCGGTGGGCGGCAGCAGCGGCAACTGCGCCGGCCCCCATATCACCTTGATCAGTTCCTCGCCGATGATCACGCCGCCCACCGTGATGAGTATCTGCTTCAGGTGCTGGCCGTACACGGGCCGCACGATGAAGCGCTCGAACAACACGCCCAGCGCGCCGGCCGCCAGCATCGCGATCAGCAGCGCCGGCACGAGCGCCATCAGGTTGCGCGCGAGCGAATCCGCCGTGGCCCAGTCGCTCATGCCGCCAAGCACCGTGGTCGCCAGGTACGCGCCGAATGCGATGAACACGCCGTGGCCGAAATTCAGCACGTCCATCAGCCCGAAGACGAGCGTCAGGCCCGACGCGATGATGAAGATGATCATGCCCATCGCAAGCCCCGCGATGGTGAGCGTGAGCCAGGTCGAGAACGAGCCCGTGAACACCAGCGCGATGAGCGCAAGCCCCGGCACCAGCAGCAGTGGCTTCCAGTCGAAGTCGAATTTCATGATGCCCCCACGCTTGCCATTTCATGTGCCGCGCTGCCCCCCGCGGGGGTGCGAGCTTGCTTGGGGCGGCCCGGCACTGCGCTCATAGCGCCAGTCCGAGCAGCGATTGCTGTAATTCCGCATCGGCCGAGAACGTCGCCATGCTCCCGCTGTGCACGACGCGGCCGTTGTCCATCACGGCCACCGTGTCGCCAAGGCGCTGCGCGAAGTTGATGTTCTGCTCCACCAGCAGGATCGTCACGCCGCTGCGCTTGAGCTCGCCGAACGCATCGATCATGTTGTTGATGATCGCCGGCGCGAGCCCCTTGCTCGGCTCGTCGACGATGAGCAGCTCGCGCGGCTCGACGATCGCGCGCGACACGGCGAGCATCTGCTTCTGCCCGCCCGACAGCTTGCCGGCCGGGTGATTCCAGAACTTCTCGACCGCGGGGAAGAGCTTGAAGATCCACTTCAGCCGCGTGTCGTCCATCTGCGCGGCGTTCTTCGCCGAGCGCGCGGCAAGCAGCATGTTCTCTTTCACCGTGAGGTCGGAAAAGATGCCCATGTTCTCGGGCACGTAGGCGATGTTCAGCGCGGCGATCTGCGGCGTCTGCATCGCGGTGATGTCCTTGCCGCCGAAGCGCACGCTGCCCTGCGACGCGTGCCACAGCCCCATGATGGTTCGCAGCGTGGTCGTCTTGCCGGCACCGTTGCGGCCGAGCAGCATCGTGAGCTGGCCCTTCGGAATCGCCAGGTCAACCCCGTGCAGGATGTGATACGCACCGATGTGCGTGTGCACGCCGCTCAGTTCGAGCAGGTTCATGCAGCCTCCTTCGAAATGCCCAGATAGGCCTCTTGCACCACCGGCGAGGCAATCACCTCGGCCGGCTCGCCGTCGGCTACCAGCGTGCCGTTGTGCAGCACGATGATGCGGTCGGCCAGTTCTCGCACCACGTCCATCTTGTGTTCCACGAGCAGGATGGTCTTGGTCTTGTCTTTTTTCAGTTGGCGGATCAGGTCGAGGATGACTGGCGCCTCGGCCGCGTTCATGCCGGCCGTGGGTTCGTCGAACATGAAGACCTTGGGTTCGAGCGCCATCAGCAAGGCGACTTCGAGCTTGCGCTGGTCGCCGTGCGGCAGGCTTGCGACGGTCGCGTGTTCCCTGGCCTTCAGGTTGATCTGCGCGAGCAATTCGTCGGCACGCGCGGTCAGTGCCTTGTGGTCGCTCCAGATGCTCCAGAGATTGAGCCCGCGCTTGTGCGCGCCCTCCTGCGTGGCCTGCACGGCCAGGCGCACGTTCTCGAGCACCGTGAGGTTGGGAAACAGGTTGGTGAGCTGGAACGCCCGTCCCAGTCCCGCGTGCGTGCGCGCCGACGGGGACATGCCCGACAGCGATTTGCCGTCGAGCGACACCGTGCCCGCGCTGGCCTTGAGCTGGCCCGAGATCAGGTTGAAGTACGTGGTCTTGCCCGCGCCGTTCGGGCCGACGATCGCGGTCAGCGTGCCGGGTGCGAAGGCGCACGAGACGGCATTGACGGCCACATGGCCGCCGAAGCGAATGGTCAGGTCTTTGGTTTCGAGCATCGGGAGTTTTCTGGCTCCCTCTCCCCTTGTTGGGGAGAGGGTTGGGGTGCGTGCGTCAGGCGGAGGCAGCCACTCACCCTGCCCTCTCCCCAGCGGGGAGAGGGAAAGGCATCAACGCTTGTTGCGGATGGGGATGTTCATTTCCTCAGGCTTGATCTCATGCACCAACTCCGGCACGCCCCACGCGAACGCCGGATCGACCTTGATCTTGAAGTGGTACATCGACTGCATGGCCTGGTGGTCTTCCTTGCGGAAGGTCATCTTGCCCTTGGGCGTCTCGAAGCTCATGCCTTCCATGGTCGAGATGAGCTTGTTGGTGCTGGTGTCGCCACCGGTCTTCTTGAGCGCAGTGACGATGGCCGTCGCTGCCGCGAAGCCGCCCGCGGTGAAGAAGTCCGGCGGTGCCTTGTATTTCTTGTAGTGGTTGGACACGAGCCACTCGTTGACCGGATTCTTCGGGATGCCGAAGTAGTAGTAGATCGAGCCTTCCATGCCCGGGAACGGCTTGTAGTTGACCAGCGCCGGCAGGATGTTGCCGCCGCCCGCGATCTCGATGCCGCCGCTCTTCAGGCCCAGGTCCGACACCTTGAACGGATTGGCCGCGCCGGCCCAGACGATGTAGACCACCTTGCGGCCGGACTGGCCCTTGAACTTGTCGAGGATGCGCTGCGCGGCGGCGGTGAAATCGGTGGTGGCCGGCGGGAGGTATTCCTCGCCCACCACCTTGGCCTTCTTGAGCGACTCCTTGAACGCGGTCATGCCGTCGCGGCCGAAGGCGTTGTCCTGCGCCAGCAGCACGATCGACGTGCCGTCCTTGTCTTGCGCGACCGCGTTGCTGATCGCGTCCTGCGAGCTGTTGCGCGCGGTGCGGAAGATGTACTTGTTCCACTTGTCGCCGGTGATGGAGTCGGCCACGGCGGGCTCGACCACGAGCAGCTTCTTGTACTCCTCTGCCACCGGCAGCATCGCCAGCGCGGCGCCGGACGACGATGTGCCGACGGCGAGATCGGCCTTGTCGTCGCTGTAGGCCGCCGAGAGCAGCGACTTGGCGACGTCGGGCTTGCCCTGGTCGTCCTTCTCCAGCACGACGAGCTTGCGGCCATTGACCATCATCGTGCCCTCGGTCGCGTACTCCAGGCCCAGGTTGAAGCCGATCGCGGTCTGCTTGCCGTAAGCCTCCAGCGGCCCGGTGTTGCTGTAGATGTGTGCGATGCGGATGTCCTTGCCCGATTGGGCGAGTGCCGGGGCGGAAGCTGCAAGGGCGCTGAGCGCGGCGATCGCGACGAGGCTGCGACGATTCATGGATCAAAGTCTCCTGGTTGGAATGGCTGAATATTGCACAGTTCATGCCAGGTGGGAGATGCTTGATTACATGGGGTTTTCTCTGTGAATCACGGGAATCGGCTACGTCACAGACAACTATTTCGACCAATTTTCAGACAACTGTCTGATTGACGATCAGGGTTTTCCAGCGCCACGCATCGGCACGCTTCACTGCGGATCGTCGCTGCTCAACCGGCTGTACAGGGTGGCGCGCGAGATGCCCAGCAGACGAGAAGCGGCGAGCTTGTTGCCTCCGGTCGACGCCATGGCGGCATCGATTGCCCGACGCTCCAGTTCCTCGATCTGCTGCGCCAACGGGCGCAAGAGCGCGACGGCGTCTGCGCCCGTCTCCGCTGGCGCCATCGGTTCGGGCGCGGCGATCTTCTCGAGCCCGGTCTCGGCCAGCACGCGCTTGACCTCTTCCGCATCGATGCGCTGCTTGTCGCTGCGCATGCTGAGTTGCTCGAGCACGTTGCGCAATTCGCGCGTGTTGCCGCGCCAGTGCTGGGCGGCCAGCAAGGCGAGCGCGTCGGGCATCAGCTCGGGCGGGGCTTCGCCGCTGCGCTGCGCCATGTCTTCGCCCAACGCTTCTACCAGTGCCGGGATGTCGCTACGCCGCTCCCGCAATGGCGGCACGCGCAAGGGCAGCACGTTGAGACGGTAGTAGAGGTCTTCACGGAACCGCCCGTCGCGCACCAACCCCGCCAGGTCGCGCGAGGTCGCCGCGATCACGCGCGCATCGAAAGCGACGAGCCTGTTGGAACCGAGCGGCTCGATCTCGCCCTCCTGCAGCGCGCGCAGAAGCTTGGCCTGCAGGCTCATCGGCATATCGCCGATCTCGTCGAGGAACAGCGTGCCGCCGTCGGCCAGCTTGAATTTGCCGTCGCGCCCGCGACGGTCGGCGCCCGTAAAGGCGCCCGGCGCGAAACCGAAGAACTCGGCCTCCAGCAACGTGTCGGGAATGGCTGCGATGTTGAGACTGACGAACGGCCCGTTGGACCGCGCCGATGCGGTGTGGATCGCATGCGCCAGCAGTTCCTTGCCAGTGCCGGTCTCGCCGAGCAGCAGCACCGGACTCGACGACTGCGCCGCGCGCCGCGCATGCCGTTTCACATCCACCGCCGCGGGGCTGCTGCCGATGAAACTGGCAAAGGTGTACTTGGCGCGGCGCTGGCCGTCCGCTGGCTGCTTCAGCAGCGGGTTGGCCCGCTGCGTGGCCAGCTCGCGCCGCGCATCGTCCAGGTCGCGCTGCAGCATCGCGAACTTGCTGATGAGCGGCTGCAGCGTCGTCTCGGGATGGTCGAACAGCACGATGCCGATGGCGCCGATCACGTCGCCGAGCACATAGCCCTCGTCGCCTTCGCGCTCCTCGTGCAGCGGAATGCGGCTGACCACGAAGGTGCCGGCCTTGTTGGTCAGCAGGTCGATAAGGATCGGCTTGCCCGTTTCCAGCACCTGCCGCATTTGCGTATTGGGAATGACGTCCTCGACCATCTGCCCCATGAACTGGTCGATCGACGAAAACCCGAGCGCCGGCAGGAAGCGCTTGTAGCCTTCGTTGACCCACACGATGCGTCCGCTGCGGTCGACCAGGAACATGCCCTGGCTGATGCTGGAGAACAGATGGAACATCGAACGCGCCGCGAGCGCGTGGATGGCATTGGCGTCGAGGGGGAGCGTGGGCGTGGCAGGGGACGGCATGGCGCGGATCGTAGCGTGAAATCCTTCCGACCTCCGTGCTACCATTGTGCTTACATATCGATGAGGAGGACCTGTGGAAGTCGCAATCCGAAAAATGGGAAATTCGCAGGGCGTGCTGATTCCCAAGCCGATCCTTGCTCAATTGGGTCTCGAAGGAAGAGCCGATCTGCAGGTGCGCGATGGCGTGATCGAGATTCGCCCGATACATCGCAATCCCCGTGAGGGATGGGCCGAGGACGCGCGCCGTCTCGTCGCACAAGGCGACGATGCCCTGGTCTGGCCAGAGATGCCCAACGCCGGTGACGACGAATTGGTCTGGTAACCATGAAGGCGGGAGAGATCTGGCTGGCCCAACTCGATCCAACGGTCGGCAGCGAAATTCAAAAGACACGGCCCTGCGTCGTGATTTCGCCCGAGGAGATGAACATCCACCTTCCCACGGTGATCGTTGCGCCAATGACTACCGGGTCGCGCCCCGCTGCGTTTCGCGTGTCGCTGACGTTCCAGGGAAAGAGTGGCCTGATCGTCCTTGACCAGATTCGCACGCTGGACAGGCCACGACTTGTCAAACGCATGGGGGCATTGCGTCAACAGACTCTCGCGAGCACGCTCCAGACATTGCAGGCCATGTTTGCACCCTGAAGTCGCGCAGCCCGGCGGCAAGCCTGCCCTTCGGCGCAGCAGTCGGTAACACAGCCCCGGTTGACGCCCAAGCCGAATTCAGAAAGCATGGACGGCTCTTCACCGGGAGACAAACATGCATAACATCGGTCGGCATCTTCCTTGGCTCGTCATCGCCGTGCTCGGGGCCTTCGCGCTCGGCACTGTGGCCCTCTCGCGCGGCGAGGCCATCAACGCACTCTGGATCGTCGTCGCGGCGATCTGCGTCTACCTCATCGCTTTCCGCTACTACAGCCTGTTCATCGCCAACGCGGTGCTGGGCGTGGACCCGAAGCGCAAGACGCCCGCGCATCGTCACAACGACGGGCTGGACTACGTGCCGACGGACCAGAAGGTCCTCTTCGGCCACCACTTCGCAGCCATCGCCGGCGCCGGCCCGCTGGTCGGCCCGGTGCTCGCCGCGCAGATGGGTTACCTGCCGGGGCTGCTGTGGATCCTGGCCGGCGTGGTGTTTGCCGGCGCGGTGCAGGACTTCATCATTCTCTTCGTCTCCACTCGCCGCGACGGCCGTTCGCTCGGCGACCTGGTCAAGACCGAGATGGGAACGGTGCCGGGGATGATCGCGCTGTTCGGCACCTTCATGATCATGATCATCATCCTGGCGGTGCTGGCGCTGATCGTGGTCAAGGCGCTGGCCGAATCGCCGTGGGGCACCTTCACGGTAGCGGCGACGATCCCTGTTGCGATCTTCATGGGCATCTACCTGCGCTACATCCGGCCCGGCAAGATCGGCGAGATCTCGGTGATCGGCTTCGTGCTGCTGATGCTCGCCATCTTCGGCGGGCAGGCCGTGAGCCACAGCGAATACTGGGCGCCGCTCTTCACCTTCGACGGCAAGATGCTGACGTGGATGCTGATCGGCTACGGCTTCATCGCAGCCACGCTGCCGGTGTGGCTGCTGCTGGCGCCGCGCGACTACCTGTCGACCTTCCTGAAGATCGGCACCATCGTCGCGCTGGCGATCGGCATCGTCTTCGTTGCGCCGACGCTGCAGATGCCCGCGCTCACGCAGTTCGCGCAAGGCAACGGGCCGGTCTGGTCGGGCAGCCTGTTCCCGTTCCTCTTCATCACCATCGCCTGCGGCGCGGTGTCGGGCTTCCATGCGCTGATCTCGTCGGGCACCACGCCCAAGATGATCGACAACGAGAGCCACATGCGCGTGATCGGCTACGGCGGCATGCTCGCCGAATCGTTCGTGGCAGTGATGGCGCTGGTGGCTGCTTCGGTCATCGAGCCCGGCGTCTACTTTGCGATGAACAGCCCGGCCGCGCTGGTGGGCTCGACGCCTGAAGCGGTTGCACAAGCCATCTCGGGCTGGGGCTTTTCCGTGACACCGGACATGCTGCTGCAAACGGCCAAGGACGTCGGCGAAACCACCATCCTCGGCCGCGCCGGCGGGGCGCCTACCTTGGCGGTCGGCATGGCGCACATCCTCCAGCAAGCGGTCGGCGGACCCGGGATGATGGCGTTCTGGTACCACTTCGCGATCCTGTTCGAGGCGCTGTTCATCCTCACCGCAGTCGACGCAGGCACGCGTGCCGGTCGCTTCATGCTGCAGGACCTGCTCGGCAGCTTCGTGCCGGCACTGGCCCGCACCGATTCATTGCCGGCCAACCTGGTCGCCACGGCGCTGACGGTCGCGGCCTGGGGCTACTTCCTCTACCAGGGCGTGGTCGATCCGCTCGGCGGCATCAACACCTTGTGGCCACTGTTCGGCATCTCCAACCAGATGCTGGCCGCGGTGGCGCTGATGCTTGGCACCGTCGTGCTGTTCCGCATGAAGCGCGAGCGCTATGCCTGGGTGGCGATGGCGCCCGCGGCCTGGCTGCTGGTGTGCACGCTGACGGCCGGCTGGCAGAAGATCTTCTCGGACGATGTCAAGGTCGGGTTCCTGTCGCATGCCTCCAAGTACGCCGACGCGCTGGCGCAAGGCACGCTGCTCGCGCCGGCCAAGACGCCCGAGGCCATGGCGCGCATCGTCTTCAACGACCGCCTCGACGCTGCGCTGTGCGGCGTGTTCATCTTCGTCGTGCTGAGCGTGCTGTTCTACAGCGTGAAGACCTCGCTGGCGGCACGCGCCGCGAACCGGCCGACCACGCGCGAGACGCCGTTCGAGCCGGCCACGTCGACGGGGTGATCGTGCAATGAACACCTCGCTTCCCGAAGCCGGCCGCTACCTGGCCCGCACGCTGACGCAGACGCTGCGGCTGATGGTCGGCGTGCCGGACTACGACACCTACGTGAGCCACATGAGGACGACGCATCCCGAGCAGGAGCCGATGAGCTACGAGGCATTCTTCCGGGAGCGGCAACAGGCGCGCTACGGCGGTGGCGCGGGACGCTGCTGCTGACGGAAACACCCCCGATGCGCCTGCGGCGCCTCCCCCTCAAGGGGGCGATACCAGCGGCCCGGCAAAGCCGGTTCCGCGGTATCCCTGGCATTTGACAGCGCCGGTTTCATGCGTCGCGGGTCACGCGATGACGTGGTGGAAAACTGAAATGAGCATTCCGTCGCCAGAGGAGCTGGAACCCTTCCCCGACGGCTAAAGCCATTCGGCATGCCGGGGCAAGTCAATCAATCGATTGATTTATATGTTCCAATGGCGGAACTTATGGCTGCCTACGTCCCGCCACCCCAACCCACGCGATCCGATGGCGTCGAAGCCCGGGCGCGCATCCTGCACGCCGCCCTCGCGCTCTTCGCCGAAAAGGGCTTCGCCAAGACCTCCACGCGCGAGATTGCACAGGCGGCGGGTGCCAACATCGCCGCCATCAGCTACTACTTCGGCGACAAGGCCGGACTCTATGCGGCCACCTTCACCGAGCCGATGGGCGGCGATTCGCGCGAGCTCATCGCGCACTTCACCGCAGCCGGGCTGTCGCTCGAAGAAGCGCTGCGCATCTTCATGTCCAGCTACGTTGCGCCGCTCAAGGACAGCGAAACCGCGCGCCAGTGCATGCGCCTGCACATGCGCGAGCTGATCGAGCCAACCAGCCAGTGGAAGATGGAACTCGACCGCGACCTCAAGGCGCCACATGACGCGATGGTGGCGCTGCTGCGCCGGCATCTCGGCGTACCCGAATCAGAGGCCGACGACGACATGCATCGCCTTGCGTTCTCGGTCACCGGCCTGGCCATCCAGCTTTTCGTGATGCAGGACGTCATCGGCGAAATTCGGCCACCACTCCTGCGCTCGCCATCGCATATCGACACATGGGCCGAACGCCTCGTCCAGTACGCATTGGCGCTGGTCGCGTCGGAGGCACGGCGCCGCAGCGAAACGCCCTCCTCCAGACCCCAGCGGGCACAAGCGGCCCGCAAGAAAAGCGACAAGATCCTATGAGCATTCGCAGTTTGAGGCGGATCGGTCCCGCCGCCTGCCTGCTTCTTGCGGTGCTTGCGCTGAGCGCCTGCAGCCTGACGCGGCCACCGCGGGAAGTCAGCGCGCCCATGCCAGCGCAATGGCATGCGCCGCTGCCGCCCACACCCGCGTCGACACCGGTGCCGGTGCCAGCACCGACGCCGGCCGGATCCGCCGCCCTGCCCCATGACGGCTCGGTGCGCGTGCTGACCGAATGGTGGCGGCAGCTCGAGGATCCCTTGCTGGTCGAGCTGATCGACGCGGCTGAAAACGCGAGCCCGACGTTGGCGAGCGCCGCGGCACGCGTCAGCGAGGCGCGTGCCAATAGCATCGCGGCCGGCGCGGCGCTGTTGCCGAACCTTGCAGGCACGGCGTCGGCCTCTCGCGGCAACTCGCAATTCGCTGGCGCCAGCGGCTTCGGCGGCTCGACGACCACAGCCAGCGCATCGACCGCCACGCTCATCGCCACCACGATGCAGGCCGGCTTGCAGGCCAGTTGGGAAATCGACCTGTTCGGCAAGCTGCGCGCGGGGCGTGACGCCAGCACCCTGCGCCTCGCGGGTGCCGATGCCCGGTGGCACCAGGCGCGCGTGTCCATCGCGGCCGACACGGCCAACCTCTACTTCAACGAACGCGCCTGCGAGCAACTCGTCACGGTGGCCGAGAACGACGCGACGTCGCGCGGCGAAACAGCACGCCTGACCGAACTCTCGATGCGCGCCGGCTTCACGGCGCCGGCCGATGCGGCATTGGCGCGCGCCAGCGCCGCCGACGCAACGAATCGCCTGACCCTGCAGCGCTCGCAGTGCGCCGTGGTGCGCGCCGGACTGGTGGCCCTCACCGGCCTCGATGCCAACGTGCTCGATCAAAAAATGGCCGCGACCCCAGCCGACCGCGCACTGCCGAGAATCCACGCGATTGCCAGCGTGCCGGCCGAAGCGCTGGCGCAACGACCCGACCTGTATTCGGCCGAACTCGACGTGGCCGCTGCCAGCGCCGCCGTCGGCGAGGCGCAGAGCGCACGCTATCCGCGGCTGTCGCTCACCGGCTCCGTCGGGCGGCTGCAGCTTCGCACCCAGGGCTTCACCGAGGCGCTCGACACGTGGAGCGTCGGCCCCCTTTCGCTCACCGTGCCGATCTTCGATGGCGGCGCACTCAAGGCCAACGTCGACGCCGCGACTTCGCGCTATGACGAAGCGGCATCGGTCTATCGCGGCAATGTGCGGCAAGCAGTGCGCGAAGTCGAGACGGCGCTGCTCAACCTCGACAGCACCGCGCGCCGCGCCGACGACGCCGACGTCGCGGTGCAGAACTATCAGGCCTCACTGGACGCGATGCAGGCGCGCTACGTGAGCGGCCTGGCCAACCTGCTCGATCTCGAGACCTCGCGCCGCCTGTTGATCAACGCGCTCACCGCGCGCGTGCAACTGCAACAGGAACGCAGCGACGCCTGGGTGGCGCTGTACCGTGCCATGGGCGGCGGATGGGTCCGGCCCGACGGTGCCACCGTCATCAGCCAACAAGAAACGACACCCGCAAAGTCGCAATGATCATCAAACGCCCAACCCTCATCGTCGCCTCCGTGATGCTGCTGCTCATCGTGGCCGCGGCCATCTTCATGATGCGCAAGCCCGAGCAACCTGCCGCGGCCGGCGCCGCCAATTCGACCACCAGCGCAAAGCCGGGTGCCGCGCCGGCACGGCCGACGCTCACGGTCACGGTCGCAAAGCCGGAGTCCACCGAACTGGCCGACACGCTCGCGGCCAACGGCAACGTCATGCCGTGGCAGGAGGCCAGCGTCGGCTCCGAATCGAACGGCTTGCGCCTCGCCGAAGTGCGGGTGAACGTCGGCGACACGGTCAAGCGCGGCCAGGTGCTCGCCACCTTCGCGCCCGAGACGATCAACGCCGACGTGGCGCAGGCCAGGGCCTCGCTCGCCGAAGCCCGCGCCACGGCCGCCGACGCGGCTGGCACCGCGGCGCGTGCGCGCACGCTCGAGAAGACCGGCGCGATGAGCCAGCAGCAGATCAATCAGTACGTCACGGCCGAGCAGACCGCGAAGGCGCGCGTCGAAGCGGCCGAAGCCGTGCTCGCCGCGCAGCAGGTGCGCGGCCGCAACACACAAGTGCTCGCGCCCGACGACGGCGTGATCTCCGCACGCACGGCCACCGTCGGCAGCGTGGTCGCCGCGGGCACGGAGCTGTTCAAGCTGATCCGGCAAGGCCGACTCGAATGGCGCGCCGAAGTCACGTCGGCCGAATTGGGCCGTGTCCCGGTCGGCACGCCGGCCACCGTGACGAGCGCCAGCGGCGCGCAGGTGCAAGGCAAGGTGCGCGCCGTGTCGCCGATGGTCGACCCGCAGACGCGCGCGGCGCTGGTGTACGTCGACATGCCCAACCTGCAGGAGAACAGCGCCATCAAGGCCGGCATGTTCGCGCGCGGCGACTTCAAGCTCGGCCGCAGCAACGCGCTGACCGTGCCGCAGGCGTCGATCGTTCCGCGTGACGGCTTCAACTACCTGTTGCTGTTGCAGCCCGACAACCGCGTGAGCCAGCTCAAGATCGAAACCGGCCGCCGCGTGGGCGACCGCGTCGAGATCACGACGAAGCTGCCGGCCGACGCGCAAGTGGTGGTGCAAGGCGCCGGTTTCCTCAACGACGGCGACCTGGTGCGCGTCGTCGATGCCGCCACGGCCAAGTAAGGGGCACTTCGAATGAACGTCTCCGCATGGTCCATCCGCAACCCGATTCCGGCGGTGATGCTGTTCGTGCTGCTCACCTTCGGCGGTTTCCTGTCCTTCAATGCGATGAAGGTGCAGAACTTTCCCGACATCGACTTGCCGACTGTCACGGTGTCGGCCGCGTTGCCCGGCGCCGCGCCCTCGCAACTGGAGACGGATGTTGCGCGCAAGCTCGAGAACGCGATCGCCACCATCCAGGGCCTGAAGCACATCACGACCAAGGTGCAGGACGGCGCGGCGACGCTGATCGTCGAGTTCCGTCTTGAGAAGCCGGTGCAGGAGGCTGTCGACGACGTTCGTTCGGCCGTGCAGAAGGTGCGCTCCGACCTGCCCGCGGACGT
This sequence comes from Variovorax humicola, assembly GCF_037889915.1. Lineage (NCBI taxonomy): Bacteria > Pseudomonadati > Pseudomonadota > Betaproteobacteria > Burkholderiales > Comamonadaceae > Variovorax > Variovorax humicola. Next base: position 152,461 of record NZ_JBBKZV010000004.1, read on the forward strand.
GCGCGACCCGGTCGTCACCAAGCTCGACTTCGCGGCGCAGCCGGTGCTCGCCTTCACGATCTCGTCGAGCAAGCTCGACCCCGCGGCGCTGAGCTGGTTCGTCGACAACGACGTCACGAAGAAGCTGCTGGCGCTGCCCGGCGTCGGCGCGGTCAACCGCGTTGGCGGCGTCACGCGCGAGGTGCATGTGGACCTCGACCCGGCCAAGCTTCAGGCGCTGGGCGCCAGCGCGGCCGACATCTCGCGCCAGTTGCGGCAGGTGCAGACCGAGAGCGCCGGCGGTCGCACGGACCTCGGCGGCAGCGAGCAACCGGTGCGCACGCTGGCCACGGTCAAGTCGGCCGGCGAACTGGCCGACCTGCAGATCGCGTTGTCGGATGGCCGCCGCATCCGGCTCGACCAGGTGGCTCGCGTGAGCGACACCATCGCGGAGCCGCGCGCCGCCGCGTTGCTCGACGGCAAGCCCGTGGTCGGCTTCGAGGTGGCGCGCAGCCGCGGTTCCAGCGAAGTCGAGGTCGGCGCCGCAATCCAGCACGCGCTCGGCGAAATGCGCGCGCAGCACCCCGACATCCAGCTCACCGAGGCATTCAACTTCGTCAAGCCGGTCGAGGAGGAGTACGAAGGCTCGCTACACCTGCTCTACGAAGGCGCCATCCTGGCGGTGCTCGTGGTGTGGCTGTTCCTGCGCGACTGGCGTGCGACCTTCGTGTCGGCCATTGCCTTGCCGATGTCAGTCATCCCTGCGTTCATCGGCATGCACCTGCTGGGCTTTTCGATCAACGTGGTTTCGCTGCTGGCGCTGTCGCTGGTGGTCGGGATCCTGGTGGACGATGCCATCGTCGAGGTCGAGAACATCGTGCGCCATTTGCGCATGGGCAAGACGCCGTTCGCAGCAGCGATGGAGGCCGCCGATGAAATCGGGCTGGCCGTGATCGCGACCACCTTCACGCTGATCGCGGTGTTCCTGCCGACCGCGTTCATGAGCGGCGTGGCGGGCAAATTCTTCAAGCAGTTCGGCTGGACGGCATCGCTCGCGGTGTTCGCCTCGCTGGTGGTCGCACGCGTGCTCACGCCGATGATGGCCGCCTACATCCTCAAGCCCATCGTCACACAGGAGAAGGAAGCCGGCTGGCTCAAGCTGTACATGCGCACGGTCGGCTGGTGCATGACCAACCGCTTCAAGACGATGGTGCTGGCCACGTTGTTCTTCTTCGGTTCGCTGGCGATGATTCCGCTGCTCAAGACCGGCTTCATCCCGCCCGACGACAACTCGCAGACGCAGGTCTACATCTCGCTCGCGCCTGGGGCCACGCTGGCACAGACCACGGCGACGGCGGAAGAGGCACGACGCCGCGTGATGGAAGTCCAGCACGTGCGCAGCGTCTACACCACCGTGGCCGGCGGCAGCGCGGGCGGCGACCCGTTCGCGAACTTCGGCACGCCGGAGACGCGCAAGGCCACGCTCACGATCCAGCTCGACGCGCGCGGCGACCGGCCGCGCAAGCAAGTCATCGAGAACCAGATCCGCGCGGCGCTCGAAAGCTTGCCGGGCGTGCGCAGCACCGTCGGCCTGGGCGGCTCGGGCGAGAAATACATCCTCGCGCTGTCAGGCGACGACCCCAATGCGCTGACCACCGCGGCCCGCGCGGTGGAGCGCGACCTGCGCACCGTTCCCGGCCTCGGCAACATCACATCGACCGCGAGCCTGATCCGTCCCGAGATCGCCGTGCGCCCCGACTTCGCGCGCGCCGCCGACCTCGGCGTAACCAGCAGCGCAATCGCCGAGACCTTGCGCGTGGCCACGCTGGGCGACTACGACGTGTCGCTGCCCAAGCTCAACCTCGCGCAGCGGCAAGTGCCGATCGTGGTCAAGCTCGAGGACTCCGCACGTGCCGACCTTCCCTTGCTGGAACGCCTGAGCGTGCCGAGCGCGCGCGGCCCGGTCATGCTCGGCCAGGTGGCCAAGCTCACGGTCGAAGGCGGCCCTGCCGTGATCGACCGCTACGACCGCTCGCGCAACGTCAACTTCGAGATCGAACTGTCGGGCGTGGGCCTGGGCGATGCCAAGGATGCGGTCATGAAACTGCCCTCCATCACCAACCTGCCGCCCGGCGTGCGCGTCGCGGAAGTGGGCGATGCGGAGGTGATGACCGAGTTGTTCAACAGCTTCGGCCTGGCGATGCTGACCGGCGTGCTGTGCATCTACATCGTGCTGGTGCTGCTGTTCAAGGACTTCCTGCATCCGGTCACCATCCTGTGCGCGCTGCCGCTGGCATTGGGCGGCGCCTTCGTCGGCCTGCTGATCGGGCAGAAGGCGTTGTCCATGCCCTCGCTGATCGGGCTCATCATGCTGATGGGCGTGGCCACGAAGAACTCCATCCTGCTGGTGGAATACGCGATCGTCGCACGCCGCGAACACCACATGAGCCGCTGGGACGCGCTGCGCGATGCCTGCCACAAGCGCGCGCGGCCGATCATCATGACCACCATCGCCATGGGCGCCGGCATGCTGCCGATCGCGATCGGCCTGGGCTCGGCGGATTCGAGCTTCCGCTCGCCGATGGCCGTGGCCGTGATCGGCGGGCTGATCACCTCCACCGTGCTGAGCCTGCTGGTAGTGCCAGCGGTCTTTACCTATATCGACGACATCGAACACTGGATCAGGCGAACCGTACGCAAGGTGCGCGGGCAACCGGTGGACCCGCACATCGATGACGACCTGAAACCGTCACCGGGCTGACGCAGAGGTTCATTCATGAAGCACGCACGCAGCCGCATTCCGCTTGCCCTGGCCCTGGCCCTGCTTGCGGCCGCCGCGTCGACCGCAAGCGCGCAGCCTTACGACGCCGCCCAGCAGCGCTACGACCAGACGATCGCGCGGTGCAACAGCGCGAACCTGCCACGGCCGCAGCGCAACGCCTGCATTCGCGACGCGGGGATCGCGCTGGCGCGTGCACGCGGCGGGCAGCCGACAGGCTCGCCCGACACCATCCCCGACTCGCGCTCCACCGTTATCGGGCCCAACGGCACGGCAAGGAGCGGAGCCGACTCCGACTCCACCTACACGTCCAGGGATGGTCGCGCGGTGATCGTGCCGCCGGCTGGGCACTGAACGCGGCGTCCAGGCTCGTTCAGGCCGCCAGGGCGCGCGCCTTGCGCTCGTTCAGGCCGCCAGGGCGCGCGCCTTGCGCTCGTTCAGGCCGCCAGGGCGCGCGCCTTGCGCTCGTTCAGGCCGCCAGGGCGCGCGCCTTGCGCTCGTTCAAGCCGCCAGGGCGCGCGCCTTGCGCTCGCTCATGCGCTTGGCCAGGCGCGGCAGGATCAGCACGCCCAGCACGATGACGATCAGCGCGATCGACATCGGCCGCTGGAAGAACACCACCGCACTGCCCTCGCCGATCGACATGGCGTTGCGCAGTTGCGCCTCGGCCAGCGGCCCCAGGATCATGCCGACCACCACAGGCGCGGTCGGGAAGTCGAAGCGCCGCATGATCACGCCCAGTATGCCGATGCCGTAGAGCAGGAACAGGTCGAACGAGCTCTGGCGCATGCCGTAGGCGCCCACCGTCGCGAAGATCAGGATGCCCGCATAGAGCTGCGGCTTGGGGATCTTCAGCAGCTTGACCCAGAGGCCCACCATCGGCAGGTTCAGTACCAGCAGCATTACGTTGCCGATGTAGAGCGACGCGATCAGCGCCCACACCAGCGCCGCCGACGTGGTGAACAGCTGTGGCCCCGGCTGGATGCCGTAGTTCTGGAACGCGCCGAGCAGGATGGCCGTCGTGTTGCTGGTCGGGATGCCGAGCGTCAGCAGCGGAATCAGTGCGGCCGTGACCGTCGCGTTGTTGGCGGCTTCGGGCCCGGCCACGCCTTCGATGGCGCCGGTGGTGCCGAACTCTTTGCGGACTTCCGGCTTGGCGAGTTTCTTTTCCGTGGCATAGCTCAGGAAGGTCGGGATCTCGGTGCCGCCCGCGGGGATGCAGCCGAACGGCGTGCCGATGACGGTGCCGCGCAACCAGGCCGGAATCGACCGCTTCCAGTCGCTCGCGCTCATGTGCACGCGGCTCAGCTTGTTCTGCCCTTCGACGACCTTGCCTTCATACAGCACGGCATAGAGCACCTCCGCCACTGCGAACAGGCCGACCGCGACCAGCACGATCTCGATGCCGTCGAGCAGTTCGGGAACGCCGCCGGTGTAGCGGCCCTGGCCCGATATCTGGTCGAGGCCGACGCAGCCTGCCGCCAGGCCGACGAACAGCGCCGTCATGCCGCGCAGCGTGCTCTTGCCCAGCACCGCGCTCACCGTGGTGAAGGCCAGCAGCATCAGCAGGAAATATTCCGGCGGACCGAGCTTGACCGCGAAGTCGGCGACGAACGGCGCGAACAACGTGACGATGACCGTCGCGATGGAGCCCGCCACGAACGAGCCGATGGCCGCAGTGGCCAGCGCCGCGCCGGCCCGCCCGCTCTTGGCCATCTTGTTGCCCTCCATGGCCGTGACCATGCTGGCCGTCTCCCCCGGCGTGTTCAGCAGGATCGACGTGGTCGAGCCGCCATACATGGCGCCGTAGTAGATCCCCGAGAAGAAGATCATCGATGCCGTGACGTCGACCTTGGCCGTGATCGGCAGCAGCATGGCCACCGCCACCGCCGGGCCAATGCCGGGCAGCACGCCCACGGCCGTGCCGAGCGCACAACCGACCAGGCACCAGAGCAGGTTGGCAGGGGTGATCGCGAGCGCGAACCCGTGCATGAGTGCGTTGAAGATGTCCATGTCAGTTTTCCACTCCGCAGACGTGTGACCCGCGACGCATGCAACGAGCGCCGTCAATTTCCAGGGATACCGTGGAACCGGCTTCGCCGGGCCACTGGTAGCGCCCCCTCGAGAGGGAGGCGCCGCAGGCGCTTCGGGGGTGTTTCATTCTCTAGATCCAGCCGGTGTTGGTGAGTCCGGGCAGGTTGATGGCCAGGAACTTGGTGAAGGCCCAGTACACGGGCGCCGCGATCAGCAAGCCCGTCACGCAGTCGATGAGCCACATGCGCGGCTCGTTCGCGGCCGGTTGACCGTTCGCGCGGCGCAGGCCCTGCACGGCCAGCACGTAGGCCAGCGTGCAACTCAGGATGAAGCCCAGCGTGGTGATGAGCGCCGCATTGAGCAGCAGCCCCGCCGACACCCAGACGAAGCCGGGCCAATAGGCTTTCACGTCGCCGGAGGGCTCGTCGAGTTCACGAAAGCCGCCGCTGCGCGCTTCCCAGATGATCCAGGCCCCGCAGATCGTGAGCACGATCGATACCAGCCACGGCAGGAAGTTGGGGCCGACGCCGCCATAACCCGCCTCGGACGAAATGTCGATGGCACCGACCGCCAGCCCCAGGCCGGTCAAGAACACACCGACCCCGACAAGGGTCTGCGGCCACAGGGCCGCCGGTTGCGGCGACGCCGCGATTTCTGGATTTGTCATTTGTCTGTTCCGGATTCGGGGCGCGATGGCCCCATTTCAGATTTTCGCCACGCTATCGCGTGACCCGCGACGCATGAAACCGGCGTCGTCGAACTCCAGGGATACCGTGGAACCGGCTTCACCGGGCCACTGGTATCGCCCCCTGAGTCTGTTCGTGGGCACCCGCGAAGCCGGCCTTGCCCCCGCTAGACCATCCCGGACTTGGTCATGATCGCGCGCAGGCTTGCGAAGTCATCGTCCACGAACTTGGCGAATGCGTCACCGGAAATGACCGCTGGCGTCCAGTCGTTCTTCTTGAGCGACTCGGCCCACGACGGCGTCTTCAATGCGGCCAGCACCAGGTCGATCAGCGCCTTGCGCTGCTCCGGCGTGATGCCCGGCGCGCCATACACGCCGCGCCAGTTGCCGATCTCGACATCGATGCCCTGCTCCTTCAGCGTCGGCACGTTGATGCCGGGCAGGCGCTGCGCCGAGGTGACGGCAATCGCCTTCATCTTGCCCGCTGCGATGTATTCGGCGAACTCGCTGTAGCCGCTGCCGCCCACCGTGACATTGCCGCCCAGGATGGCCGCCGTGGCCTCGCCGCCGCCACGGAACGCGACGTAGTTGATCTTTGACGGATCGGCGCCGACCTTCTGCGCGATCATGGCCGCGGCGATGTGTTCGGTGGAGCCGCGCGAGCCGCCGCCCCACTTGACGCTGCCAGGATCCTTCTTGAGTTGCGCGACCACGTCGGCCATCGACTTCAGCGGCGAATCGGCCGGCAGCACGAACACGTTGTATTCGGTGGTCATGCGCGCCAGCGGCGTGGCCTGCTCGAGCTTGACCGGCGGCTTGCCGGTGATGATGCCGCCGAGCATGACGGAGCCCATCACCATCAGCGCATTCGGGTCGCCCTTGGAGCCGTTCACGAACTGGGCCAGGCCCAGCGCACCGGCGGCGCCGCCCTTGTTGTCGTAGGTGACGGTGTCGGCCAGCTTGCCGTCCGACAAGGCCTTGCCCAGCGCGCGGCCGGTGGTGTCCCAGCCGCCGCCGGGGTTGGCAGGGATCATCATCTTGACGTTGGCCCCCGCCCAGGCCGACATGGGCAAGGCGCCGGTGGCGGCCAGGGCGGCCAGGGATTTCAGAAAGGTATCGCGGCGCATATGAAGATGTCTCCTGTGACTGTGGATCTGACCGGAAGCTGACTCGGTATCATGCGCCGCCTTGCTGTCAGTTGGCTGTCCGGCAACTTGGGGAAAACACTGAACCTTGAATCGGCAGTTGACCGCGCCCAATCCTTGGACAGATCACATGAACCTTGACACTCTGGACTTCGATCAACTTCACCTCTTGGGTAAGAGGCGCTATGCACTCGGGCGCATTCAACTGCCGCTTCAAGGCTGATGAAACTCCTGCTTGTCGAAGACGATCCGTCGATGCAGATAACGCTGCAGCGAGCGCTGGGCCGGCGCCGCATCGACGTGCGCGTGTGCGGCGACGGCGCGCTGGCCGTTGCGCAGTGGCGCGATCTGGAGCCCGACGTGGTCGCGCTCGACCTGAGCCTGCCGCACCTCGACGGCCTGCAAGTGCTGGCGCAGGCGCGCGCCGCCGGGCTGCGCACCCCCGTGCTCCTGCTGACCGCGCGCGGCACCGTGGGCGACCGCATCATGGGCCTCAACGCCGGTGCCGACGACTACCTTCCCAAGCCTTTCGACCTGGACGAACTGGAGGCGCGATTGCGCGCCCTGCGGCGCCGCCACCACGGCGCGGACACCGACCATGCGGCCCGGCCGCAACAGGTGGGCGCGCTGCGCTTCGAAGCGGACAGCGGCGCCATCTACCACCGCGGCGAGGTGCTGGAGCTCACACCGCGCGAGCTGGCGCTGCTCACCGCATTGATGGCGAAGCCCGGCCATGCGGTGACGAAGGAGCGCCTGTTCGAATTGGTGTTCCCCGGCGAGACCGAGGTGCAGTACGAGGCCATCGAAGTCGTGGTCTACCGCTTGCGCAAGAAGCTCGCCGGCACCGGCACGGCGCTGATGACCTTGCGCGGACTCGGCTATCTGCTGCGCGAGGAAGGATGAAGCAAGCCGCCTCGTTGCGCCGGACGCTGCTGATCGGCATCCTTGCGCCGATCGGGCTGTTCGTCATCATCAACTCGGTCAGCCTCTACGCGCAAAGCCTTGCCGCCGCCACGCTGGCCTACGACCGCACGCTGCTGGCGTCGGCCAAGACCATCGGCGAGCAGCTCGACGTGGAGGGCTACGACGAGAACGCCGAGTTGCGCGCGAAGGTGCCCTACTCCGCGCTCGAAGCCTTCGAGGCCGACAACCAGAGCCGCATCTTCTACCGCGTATCGCACCTGTCCGGCGCGATCGTGTCGGGCTTCGACGAACTACCGTTCTGGCATGGCCAGATCCCCAGCCGCCCGGCCTATGCGGCGCTCGTGGATTTCTACGATGCAACGGTCCACGACGAAGCCGTGCGCGTGGCCGTGCTGCTGCAGCCCGTGGCCACCGAACGCGGCCGCGGCATGGCCGTGGTGCAGGTCGCTGAAACGCTGGAGCTTCGCCGCACACTCGCACGGCGCATCCTGGTCGACACGCTCTGGCGGCAGTTGCTGTTGATGGCGGTGATCGCGGCCGTGGTGGTGCTGGTGGTGCAGCGCGCAACGCGCCCGGTGCGCCGGCTCAGCGCCGAACTGGCGGCGCGCTCCGAAAGCGACCTGTCGCCCATCGACGCGCCCGATGCCCCGCGCGAATTGCGCCCGCTGGTCGATGCCACCACCGAGGTCATGGGCCGGCTGCAGCGCCTGCTCGACCACCAGAAGCGCTTCGTGCGCGACAGCGCGCATCAACTGCGCACGCCGCTCGCGGTGCTCAAGGCGCAGGTGCAATCGGCACGCCGTGGCGACATGCCGCCCGAAGAGGCCTTGCGCGAGATCAACGAGACGGTCGAGCGCGCGACCGCGCTGGCCAACCAGATGCTCTCGCTCGCCAAGGTCGAGCAGTTGCGGCAGCAGCCGGAGTCGACGCGTATCGACTGGGCCGACATGGCGCGCGAAGTCGCGCTGGACGTGTCGCCGCTGATCGCCGACAAGGCGCTGGATTTCGAGTTCGACGAAGCGCCGTCGCCGGTGCGCGCGCACCGCTGGATGCTGCAGGAACTTACGCGCAACCTGCTGCACAACGCCATCAAGCACAGTCCGCGCGGCGGGCGGCTGCTGGTCGCGCTGCGGCCCGAAGACGGCGGCGCGCGCCTGTCGGTGCAGGACGCCGGCCCGGGCATCTCGGCCGATTTGCGCCAGCGCCTGTTCGCGCCCTTTGCCGCCGGCGACGTGACGCGAGGCTCCGGGCTCGGACTGGCCATCTGCCGCGAGATCGTGCTGGCGCTGGAGGGCCGCATTGCGCTCGACAACAGGGAAATGAATGGCGTGATCGTGGGATTGACGGCAACGGTATGGCTTCCGCTGGACAATCCGTCCTGATGGACCGACTTCGCATCGACAAATGGCTTTGGGCAGCGCGTTTCTACAAGACGCGCTCGCTGGCCGCGGACGAGATCGGCAAGCACCGCGTGCAGGTCAATGGCGACATCGCCAAGGCCTCGCGCGAGGTGAAGGTCGGCGACCTGGTCACGCTGCGGCAGGGTTCCATCACGCGGGTGGTGAACGTGCTCGGCCTGAGCGGGCTGCGCGGCCCGGCGCCGGTTGCGCAAGAGCTTTACGAGGAAACGCCGGAGAGCATCGCTGCCCAGGCCGCGGCGCGCGAGTTGCGGCGCATGGGCACCGAGCCCGCGCACAGCCTCGAACAAGGGCGGCCGACCAAGCGCGACCGGCGGCAACTCGACGATGCCAAGGGCAGCGGCTGGGGCACGCGCTGGAGCGCGAGCATCGAGGACGACAAGGACGACGATGGTTAAGCGATCTCGCCTGGTCGCTGCATCGACCGCTGCCCGATCCGTTCAGCCCGTAAAGATCGCAAGGTTCAACGTGTAGGACTTCCCCAGCCAGGTCGCGCAGTCCCGATGGTCGCGAAGCTCGTCGCCGGTGTTCGGGTGAACGAACACGTCCAGAGCGCCGTGGTTGAGTGCGAGCCAGCCGAACACGTGCGGGAAGTCGGCCGCGGGGATGGCCAACTGGTAACTCCACATCGGATGCGGCCCCACCGGCTTCTCGTGAAACCGGCCCATCTGCATGCGCCCGGCCAATTCCGTTTCGATGGTCTCGCGCAGCGCCCACGCGGCCGCGCGCGTCGACCCGTCGAAATACACATGGGCGTGCCAGCTCTCGATGGTCGAAGGATTCAGCGGATTCATGCTTGCGGAGTCTAGGCGCCTTGCATTCACAATGGCTCCCCGGAAGGGATATTCATGAATCCAACCCCCTGGAAACGCCGCCTGATCCTGTTCGCCCAGCGCTTCTGGCAGCCCACCAGCGCCTGCATGACCTGCATGCCGGGAAGCCTCTGGAATGTCCTGAGCGTCCCGCACTGGACGCTCGCGCTGCAGACCGGCCTGTTCACCGGGATCCTCGCCGTGCTCCTGACGTTCACGCCCGCCGCGAAGCTCTACGCGAACCGATACGGCAACGCACTGCTGGTCGGCCTCCTGACGATGGTCGGCGACAGCTTCGCGCACGAGAACCACTACGGCACCTTCCGTCTCGAGGCTGTGGTCACGGGCATCATCTCGGGTGTGCTCGCGTTGGCGGGTTCGTATCTGTTCGAAGACCGCGCCCGGCGACTGCGGGCGATATGGGCACGGATTGCCGGCTAGGTAACGCAGCGCTCGGTCAGCGGTGCGCAGGGCCGGCCTCACGGGCCCAGCGGGAAAAGCCGGCGCGCAGGCGGGGCACCGCGAAGTCGGCGAACGCGCGCACTTTCGGAACGGCAAGGCGGCCGAGCGGCGACACGAGGTGCACGGGCAACGGCGGCGGCTCGTCGCCGACGAGCACCATCTCCAGTTCCTTCGCCGCAACCTGCGCGGCGACGTGATACGAGAACAGGCGAACCACGCCGCGGCCCTGCACCGCCGAGGCCACCGCCCCGCGAATGCCGTTGACGACGAAACGCGGCGTGAATTGAACGGTGCGCGGCATCGATGCGCCCTCGACCGCCGGAAAGCTCCATGAGTCGATGCCGAAGTGGGTCATCGCAATGATCTGGTGCATCGCCAGATCTGCAGGCTCCGTGATCGGCGGGTGCCGCGAAAGATAGCGCGGCGACGCGGCAACCACCCGCCGCACTTCTCCCACGCGGATCGCGACGAGCGTCGAATCCGCAAGGTGCGCGATGCGCAATGCGACGTCGATGCCTTCGTCGATCAGGTTGGCAGGTCGATCGAGCAGATGAAGGCGGACCGAGACGGCCGGCCATGCGTCCATGAATGCATCGACGATCGGCCGCACCAGGTCTTCGCCGGCGGCAACAGGCGCGGTGATCGTGAGCATGCCGCGCGGTTCCGCGTGCTCGCCGGCGGCTGTCATTTCGGCCTCTTCCAGATCGATCAGCACGCGGCGACAGGCGACGGCATAGCGCTCGCCGGCTTCGCTCAGCTTGATCGAACGCGTCGTCCGGTGCAGCAGGCCGGTGCCGACGTGCGCTTCGAGGAAGGCGATGGCGCGGCTGACGGCGGCCGGGGACTTGCCGAGCTTGCGGCCCGCGCCGGCCAGGCTGCCCTCGTCGAGCGCGGCCACGAACACCTTCATTGCGTCGATTCGATCCATCGATCCTTCCCGCCCGCGGAACACTGAATGCCGGAGCACGGGCATTCCAACGCGAGGCGGCAATTTCTACCATGGAGTCCACAGCCCAAGGAGCCCCTGATGTCCGCCGCAGCGCCCCCTCCCATCCGAACCGCCGACGTGGTGCCCTGGCGCGCCACGCTGTCGGGCCTTTGCGCCACGTTGGTCGGCCTCGGGCTTGCGCGGTTCGCCTACACGCCGCTGCTGCCCGCGATCATCGCGGCACATTGGTTCAGCGCCTCCGCGGCCGCGTATCTGGGTGCGGCAAATCTTGCGGGCTACGTTGCGGGCGCGTTGATCGCGGCGCCTCTGGCGGCACGCTTTCCGGGGCGATCCGTCTTGCGGGCCATGATGCTGCTGACGACGGTCGCGCTCTTCGCGTGCGCCTGGCCTTCCAGCTTCTACTGGTTCTTCTGCTGGCGCTTCGTGTCCGGCGTCACCGGCGGCGCGGTGATGGTGCTGGCCGCGCCGACCGTCCTGCCGCACATCGCGCCCTCCCGGCGCGGCATTGCAGGCGGCGCGATCTTCATGGGCGTGGGGCTCGGCGTCGCGGCGTCCGGCACGCTGGTGCCCTTGCTGCTGGCCGAAGGTCTGACGCAGGCGTGGCTGGGCCTCGGCGTGCTTGCGCTGCTGCTGACGGGCGTCGCCTGGCACGGTTGGCCGGCGTCGGCGCCGAGCGCCGCGCCCTTCCATCGCGCGACGCACCCGGCCTTGCCGACGCGGCAGCTTCGCTTCCTCTATGCCGAATACGCGCTCGACGCGATCGGGCTGGTGCCACACATGATCTTTCTCGTCGTATTCATTGCAAGCGGGCTGGGGCGAGGCTTGGCGGTCGGCTCGCAGTACTGGGTGGCGTTCGGCCTGGGTGCGGTGGCCGGTCCGATCCTCGGTGGCCATCTGGCGGACCGGATCGGCTTCCAGGCGGCGTTGCGCATTGCGTTCGTCCTGCAGGCGGCGGCCCTGGCGATCCCCGTGTTCACGACCGGAACGCCGTGGCTCATCGTCTCGAGCGTCGTGATGGGCGCCTTCACGCCGGGCATCGTGCCGCTGGTGCTGGGCCGAATCCAGGAACTGCTCGCCCACCATCCTGCCGCGCAGAAGGCCGCCTGGAGCAAGGCCACGACCTGCTTCGCCTTGCTGCAGGCCCTGTCGGCCTACGGCATGTCGTACCTGCTGTTCGCCAGCGGCAACGACTACGGGCTTCTGTTCGAGCTCGGCGCGGTGGCGATGGTGCTCGCGCTAGGCCTCGACTTCGCTTCGGGCCGCACTTCGCGCAAGGCCCTCAGCGCTCCAGCGCCTTGCGGCCAGTCTCTGGCAAAGCCAGCATCGCCAGCACCGTGATCACGCTGGTGCCGGTCACGTACCAGGCCGGTGCTGCCGGATTGCCGGTGGCGCCGATCAGCCAGGTGATGATGAACTGGGTGGTGCCGCCGAACACCGAGACGCCCACTGCGTAGGCGATCGACATGCCCAGCGCGCGGACATGGCTCGGCAGGAGTTCGGGAATGGTCACGATCGAGGCCGCTCCGCTGATGGCCGTCAGGCCTCCGAGCAGCGTGGTCACGATCAGCAGGTTGGTGAAGCTGGTGTGCTCGATCAACAGCATGAAGGCCGGATAGGTCAGCAGCGCCAGCAGCACGCGCGGGATCACCATGATCGACTTGCGGCCGTAGCGGTCGCAAAGCCAGCCGCCGACCAATGCGAAGATCAATGTCGCCAGGCCGAAGACGACCGTCGCGGTCATCCCGATGACGGGCGACAGCTTCAGCGTCGAGATTGCGTAGGTCGTCATGTAGTTGCCCACATAGGTGGACACAGTGCCGCCCATCACCACCAGCACGCACAGCACGATGATCCGGGTGTGCTTGCCAATGCCTGCGGGCTTCGACTCGCCAACGGTGGGCTTGGGGCCATCCTCCAGCGTCTCGGGCATGCGCCGGCGCAGGTAGATGGCGATCGGGATCAGCGCCAGCCCCAGGATGAATGGCACGCGCCAGCCCCAGGCCAGCATCTCCTCGGGCGTCAGGGAGACCGTCAGCAGCACGCCGATGAGTCCGGCCACCAGCGCCGCGACGCCCTGGCTCGCAAGTTGCCAACTGCCGTACAGGCCGCGCTGGCCGCTGGGCGCGATCTCGATCAGGAAGGCCGTGGAAGGGCCGACCTCGCCACCGAGCGCGAGGCCCTGCACCAGGCGGCACAGCACCACGATGAACGGCGCTGCCATGCCGATGCTGGCATAGGACGGCGTCAACGCGAGGCCCAGCGTGCCCACCGTGATGAGCGCGATGGTCAGCAGCATGGCCGGCTTGCGGCCGGCGCGGTCGGCAAAGGCGCCGATCAGCACGCCGCCGATAGGCCGCGTGACAAAGCCGACGCCGAAGACCGCCACCGACAGCAGCAGGCTCATCAAGGGCGTGGACGCCGGGAAGAAGGTCTTGCCGATGTAGACGGCAAAGAAGGCGTAGGTGGTGAAGTCGTAGAACTCCATCGCGTTGCCTGCCACGGTGGCCGCCACGATGCTGCGCGAGACGCGCTCGGTGCGTGGGGCCGCGCCGCCACTGTATTGATCCGTGGCGGCATGCTGAAGGCGCGCTCCACGCTGGCGGGGTGTGCTGCTCATATGGCCCTCTTTCCTTTCTTGGCGGACGCTGCCCTCCCGGGCGTGGGGTGGATGGGGTTCAGGCGGCCAGTGGCGCGTCGCTCAGGTAGCGCTCCGCCAGCCGGGTCCAGTAGGCCGCGCCGATCACGATGTTGTCGTCGTTGAAGTCGAAGCCGGGGTTGTGCACCATGCAGGCGCCGGCACTGTCGCCGTCGCCATTGCCGATCATGAGATAGCAGCCGGGGCGATGTTCGAGCATGAAGGCGAAGTCCTCGCTGCCGGTCAGCGCCGGGCCCTGCAGCGTGACCTGGTCGGCCCCCACGAGTTCGACGCCGACACGTCTTGCGAAATCCGTTTCAGCCGTGGTGTTGACCAGCGCCGAGTAGCCGCGCCGGTAATCCACCTCGGCCGTGACGCCGTAGCCTTGCGCCTGGGCATGGGCGAGTTCGGTGATGCGTTTCTGCAGCAGGTCCCGCACGCTCTGCTCCAGCGCACGCACGCTCAATTCGAGGCGCGCGCTTTGCGGGATCACGTTGTTGGCGCGGCCGGCCTGCAGCACGCCCACCGTGACAACCGCGGTCTGTTGCGGGTCGACATTGCGCGACACCACGGTCTGCAGGGCCATCACCAGGCTGGCGGCCGCCACCACCGGGTCGACCGCGCGGTGCGGCATGGCGCCGTGGCCGCCGACCCCCCTCAGGGTGATGTAGACCTTGTCGGACGAGGCCATCATCGGTCCGTCACGGAACACCAGGCGCCCTTGCGGGAAGCCGGGCATGTTGTGCATCGCGAAGATCGCATCGCATGGATATTTGTCGAACAGGCCGTCCTCGATCATGCGCATGGCGCCGCTCTCCCGCGTGCCGTATTCCTCGGCCGGCTGGAAGATCAGGTTGAGCGTGCCCGAAAAGCTGCTGCGCTCGGCCAGCGACCTGGCGGCGCCGAGCAGCATGGCGGTGTGCCCGTCGTGGCCGCAGGCATGCATCACGCCGGCGTTGCGGCTTGCGTACTTCAGGCCGGTTTCTTCCTGGATCGGCAACGCATCCATGTCGGCGCGCAGCCCCACCGAGCGTGTGCCGCTGCCGCGGCGCAACTGGCCGACCAGCCCGGTGCCGCCCAGGCCACGCTCGACGCTGTATCCCCATTCCTGAAGGCGCTCGGCCACCAGGTCGCTGGTGCGCTGTTCCTTGAAGGAGAGCTCGGGGTGGTGGTGGATGTCGCGCCGGATGCGGATGAATTCCTCGGCATGGGGGCGCAGTGCTTGCAGAGTGGCTTCGGTGCTCAAGATGGTCTCCCTTCAAGAGGACAGGTCGCAATGGCCGGATTCTCGGCTCGCGCCCGTTTCAGGAGCCTAGCCACTTCCGACAGCGCTTTCAATTCGCGGCCTCGTCTACATCACTTCGCCGCCCGAAACGGATATCGACTGGCCGGTAACCGATGCCGCCGCATCACCGCAGAGCCAACGCACCGCATTCGCCACCTCGGCCGGCTGCACGATGCGTTGCTGCGGATTGACCGATGCGAATTCGGCCAGTGCTTCGTCGGCGCTGCGCCCGGTCTTGGCGACCACGTTGGCGACGCTGTCGCGCAGGATGTCGGTGTCGGTGTAGCCGGGGCAGACGGCGTTGACCGTGATGCCCTTGCGCGCCACTTCGAGCGCAAGCGAACGCGTGAGCCCGACCACGCCGTGCTTGGCCGCCGTGTAGGCGCTGACGTAGGCGTACCCCCGCTGGCCCGCCGTGCTGGCGATGTTGACGATGCGGCCCCAGCCCGCCTGCAGCATGTCGGGCAATGCAGCCTGCGCGCACAGGAAGCTGCCGGTGAGGTTGACCGCGAGCATGCGCTGCCAGAGTTCGAGCGAAGTCTTGTGGAAAGGCGCGCTCTCGGCCTGGCCGGCGTTGTTGACCAGGATGGAGACGGGGCCGAGCGCCGCGCGCGCGTCGGCAAATGCAGCGGCGACCGAGGCCTGGTCGGCCACGTCGGCCACCGCGATGAAGTGCCCGCCGCCGGGCAGTTCGTCGGCCAGGCGTTGCAGGCTTTCACGCTGCCGGCCGAGCAAGGTGAGCCTTGCGCCATCAGCGGCCAGCGTGCGTGCGATTTCAGCGCCGATGCCGCGCGCCGCGCCGGTGACGACGGCGTGACGGTTGTCGAGTGATTGCGTGGTTGTCATTTCTTTGTTGTGGGGGCGCGATCCCATGTGGTCGCGGTGACGCCGCGCTCGCGCAGCTTGAATTTCTGGACCTTGCCGTTCTCGGTGCGCGGGAGGTTGTCGACGATGTCGATATAGCGTGGGATCGCGAAGTATGGGAGGCGGCTTTCGCAGAACGTGGCGAGTTCAGCAACGTCGAGGTGGCTGCCGGGTTGCGCGATCAGCGAGGCCATGACTTCGTCTTCGGCCAGTTCGGACTGCACGGGGTAGACCGCCACGGTCGCGACCGCGGGATGGCTCAGCAGCACCTGCTCCACTTCGTACGACGAGATGTTCTCGCCGCGGCGGCGGATCGCATCCTTCATGCGGTCGATGAATCGGAACGCGCCATCGGGCTCGCGCACCACGCGGTCGCCGGTATGAAACCAGAGATTGCGCCATGCCTCCACCGTCTTGTCGGGCATGTTGAAGTAGCCGGTGGCGAACGCGTACGGCTCGTCGGCACGCAGCAGCAACTCGCCGGCCTCGCCATCGGGCAATGCGGCATCGGCGGTATCGGCCACGCGCGCCTCGAAGCCAGGCTGCAGCCAGCCCATGACGCCGGTGCGCTGCGCATCGGGCCGCGTGGCGATGACGAAGTTGGTTTCGGTCGAGCCGTAGCCTTCGAGCAGTTGCACGCCCGTGCGTCGGCGGAAGTCCGCACCCGCCTGTGCGGGCACGCCGGGGCCGAGGCCGACGCGCACGCGATGCGCGCGCTCACCCTCGCCTTCGGGCTGCGCCAGCAGGATCGGCACCATCGCGCCGAGCAGGTACACCACCGTGGCGCCACAGGCTTGCATGGCGGGCCAGAAGCCGGAGGCCGAGAAGCGCGGTGCGAAGACCACTTCGGCGCCCGTGAGCGCGGCTTGCGCGAAGGTGTTCAGGGCATTGATGTGAAACAGCGGCAGCGTGGTGCACAACACGTCTCGGTCGCTCAGACCAAGGATGCGCGCGGTGTTCGCGCCCCACCAATGGAACTGCGCATGCGGGCAGATCACGCCCTTGGCCGGGCCGGTGGTGCCGGAGGTGTAGAGGATGGCGAGCGTGTCGCCCGGCTGCACGTCCGCCGCCTCGGCTGCATCGCCGGGGGCGGGCATGCGGACTCTCGTCACGCCGCCGATGCTCGATCCGTCGGCAGCCTTCTCGCCGACGATCCAGACTGCGGCAAGCGCGGTCTGCGAAAGATCTGCCGTTTGCAGCCGCTCGGCCAGCGCATCTTCGATGACCAGCAGGCGCGCGCCGCTGTTGGCCAGGAAGTACTGGATCTGCGGCCCCATCGATGCGGTGTTGATCGGCACAGACACGGCGCCGAGCCAGCCGCAGGCCAGGAACACTTCGAGGCATTCGACGCGATTGCCGCACATGAGCGCCACGCGGTCGCCGCGCTGCACGCCCGCGCGCTGCAGTGCGCCGGCACGCCGGGCAACGATGTCGGCGGCCTGCGCATGCGTCCAGCGTGTGCCGGCGATCGAAAGCAACGGCTTGTCGCCGAAGTTCGCGCGCTGGCGCTGGAGCATCGCCGGCAGCGTGCGCGCGACCGGGGCCAGCGCTTCAGGTTCCGTCACGCGCGCTTCCTGCGATCTTTCGAGTGAGCCCGGATTCATTTCAGTTTTCCACCACGCTATCGCGTGACCCGCGACGCATGAAACCGGCGCCGTCGAATGCCAGGGATACCGCGGAACCGGCTTTGCCGGGCCGCTGGTATCGCCCCCTCGAGGGGCTCGAGGCGGAGGCGCCGCGGGCGCCTCGGGGGTGTTTCGTCCTAGTCATGCGTGCCGCCGCCGAGGTAGGTGGCCTGCACGCGCGGATCGCTGGCGAGTGCCTGCGATTCACCATGCAGCGCGATCTCTCCGGTTTCCAGCACATAGCCTTCATCGGAACTTTCCAGCGCTGCGCGTGCGTTCTGCTCCACCAGCAAGATCGACACGCCGTCGTCGCGCAGCTTGCGCACGATGGTGAGGATGTCGCGCACCACCAGCGGCGCGAGGCCGAGGCTGGGCTCGTCGAGCATCAGCAGTCGCGGTGCGGACATCAGCGCACGGCCGACCGCCAGCATCTGCCGCTCGCCACCGGAGAGCGTGTTGGCGCGCTGCGACTTGCGTTCGGCCAGCCGCGGGAAGCGGTCGTACACCGACTGCATGCGCTTCTTCAGCGCATCGCTGCGCAGGCGCTTGGTGTAGGCGCCCAGTTGCAGGTTGTCGAGCACGGTGAGTTCGCCGAACAGCTCGCGCTTTTCCGGCACGAGGCACAGGCCGCGCTCGACGCGCGACTCCACGTCGAGGCCGTGCATGTCCTCGCCCTCGAAGCGCAGGATGCCTTTCGACGGCAGCAAGCCCATCGCGGCTGCGAGCAGCGTCGTCTTGCCGGCGCCGTTCGGGCCGATCACCGAGATGATCTGGCCCTTTTCGAGCGAGAGCGACACGCCGCGCACTGCTTCGACCTGCCCATACGAAACATGCAGGTCCCCGATTTCCAACATGGAACTCATGCCACGCTCCCCAGGTATGCAGCCTGCACGCGCTCATCGGCACGCACCGCCGAAGGCACGCCCTCGACCAGCTTGGAGCCGAAGTTCATCACGACCAGGCGGTCCACCAGTTTCATCACGAAGTCCATGTCGTGTTCGACGATCAAGATCGTCACCCCTTCCTCGCGCAGCTTGCGCAACAGGTCGCCGAGCGCCATCTTTTCCTTGCGGCGCAGGCCGGCGGCGGGTTCGTCGAGCACCAGCAACACAGGGTCGGCCGCGAGTGCGCGCGCGATCTCCAGGATGCGTTGCGTGCCCAGCGGCAGGCTGCCGGCGAGTTCGTGCGCGCGGTCGCCCAGGCCGATGCGGTCCAGCTGCCGCTTCGCCTCCTGCAGGATCTGATGCTCTTCCATTCGATCGAGCCGCAGGCCCGCCTTGAGCACGCCGGCCCGGGTTCGCGCATGGGCACCGAGCGCCACGTTGTCGAGCAGGCTCATCTGCGGCCGCAGCTTCACGTGCTGGAAGGTGCGCGCCAGCCCCAGCCGTGCCACTTCGCGTTGCGGCATGCCGGCGATGTCGCGGTCGAGGAAGCGCACCTGTCCGGCGGTCATCGGCAGCGTGCAGGTCAGCAGGTTGAACATCGTCGACTTGCCGGCGCCGTTCGGACCGATGAGGCCGATGATCTCGCCCGCATTCACGTCGAAGCTCACCTCGTTCACCGCCACCAGCCCACCGAAGCGCTTGACCGCACCGTTGACCGACAGGATGCGCGTGCCGCGCTCCGGCAACTTGCGATGCGGCAGCGGTTCGACCGGCCCGGCAAGCTTCTCGTCCGATCGAGGTGCGCCGAAGCGCCCTTGCGTCAGCTTGCGCAGGAAGCCCATCAGCCCGCCGCGCGCGAAGTGCACCAGCAGGATGAAGATCGCTGCGAACGTGACGGCTTCCAACTGGCCGGCGCGCTGCGTCAATAACGGCAGCACGTCCTGCAGCGCGTTCTTCAGCACCAGCACCAGGGCTGAGCCCACCGCCGCGCCAGCCAGTTGCCCGAGACCGCCGGCCACCGCCATCAGCAGGTATTCGATGCTGGCACGCACGTCGAATGGCGCGGGGCTCACGAAGCGATTCATGTGCGCGTACAACCATCCGGCCAGCGCCGCGAACAAGGCGGCCAGCACGAACAGCGACAGGCGCACACGGTACGCGTCCGCCCCCACGCTGGCCAGCAGCGTCGCACCGCCCCGCAGGCTGCGGATCGCACGGCCCGGGCGCGACGCCAGCAGGTTGTAGCTGAACAGGAACGCCAGCCCGACGATGAGCCAGATCAGGTAGTAGATGGCGCGCGGCTCGACCAGCGACCAGCCCGCGATCTGCAACGCCGGAATGTTCGACAGCCCGGTATGGCGACCGAGCGCATCGACATTGCCGAACAGCATCGCGATCGACAGGCCCCACGCGATCGTGGAGAGCGGCAGGAAGTGCCCGCCGAGCCGCAACGTGAGCATGCCGATCGCCAGCGCCGACAAGCCCGTCAACAGCAGCGCGAACAGCAGCCCGATCCACGGCGACATGCCCTGCGCGGTGGTGAGCCATGCGGTCGAATACGCGGCGATGCCGACGAACGCCGCCTGCCCGAAGGACGTTGCGCCACCCACGCCGGTGAGCAGCACCAGCCCGAGCGCGACGAGTGCGCCGATGCCGATGTCGTTCATCAGCGAGACCGTGAAGTTGCCAAGCACCAATGGTGCAAGCGCAATAGCAGCGATAACCACGCCAATCAGCACACGGAAGTTAGAGCGGTGGTTCATAGTGCCCCCACGCTCGGCACTGCCGTGTCCTCGCTGCCCCCCAAGGGGGCGCGAACTTGCTTGGGGCGGCCCGGCGCGGCGTTCATAGTGCCCCCACGCTCGGCACTGCCGTGTCCTCGCTGCCCCCACAAGGGGGCGCGAACTTGCTTGGGGCGGCCCGGCGCGGCGTTCATAGTGCCCCCACGCTCGGCACTGCCGTGTCCTCGCTGCCCCCACAAAGGGGCGCGAACTTGCTTGGGGCGGCCCGGCGCGGCGTTCATTGATCCACCTCCTCTTCCTCTTCCTCGGAATGCGTGGTCAGGAACGACCTCAGCATCAGCACCGGAATCAGCAGGCTGAACACGATCACATCCTTCAGCGCGCCGCTCCAGAACGAAGCGAAACTTTCGACAAGGCCGACCGCCAGTGCGCCGATGGCCGTCATCGGATAACTCACCAGCCCGCCGATGATCGCGGCGACGAAGGCCTTGAGGCCGATGATGAAGCCCGAGTCGTAGTACATCGTGGTCACCGGCGCGATCAGGATGCCGATCAGGCCCGCCAGCAACGAGGCGCAGCCATAGGCCAGCATCGCGGTGCGTGCCGGCCGGATGCCGACCAGGCGCGCACCGACGCGATTGACCGCAGTCGCGCGCAACGCCTTGCCCGCCACCGTGCGCTCGAACACCAGGAAGAACAATCCGCTGAGCACGATGGCAGACGTCACCATCAGGATCACCTGCCCGCTCACCGTGAAGCCGTCGCCCAGCGTCAGCATGCCGGACGCCAGCGGCTGCGTGCGCGAACCTTCGGGCCCGAAGAACAGCAGGCCCAGACCCGAGATCAGAAAGTGCAGCGCGAGCGAAACGATCAGTAGCACCAGCACGGACGCATCCGCGATCGGCTGGAACACCACACGCGCCAGCAGCGGCGCGATGGGTACCACCAACAGCACCGTCGCCACGATCTGCAGGACGGGAGGAATGCCTGCGCGAGCGGCCAGCCAGGCCAGCACGCAGGGCACGGCAGGCACCAGTCCCCACAGCGCGACGGCCTTGGGAATGTGCGCATATTCGCGGCGCCGGACCAGGCTGCCAACCTCTGTCAACACCGCCAGCGCCGCCAGCGTCAGCACCAGGCCGATGGTCGGCGGCGTGCGGCCGGTCTCGAAGGCCGCCAGCGTCAGCGCCGCGAATGCGGCCACGTCGCCGAACGGCACGAACACCACGCGCGTGACCGAAAAGATCAGCACCAGGCCAAGGCCGGCGAGCAGATAAACGGCACCATTGGCCAGGCCGTCGATGCCCAATATGAGTGCAACGTCCCAGGTCATGTCAAGCTTCCTCGCCGAATGGAAGGGATACCGCCATTGCACGTGCAGTGACGCATGAAGCAATGCAAGCCAGGCGGGGAACACCGCGGAACCGGCTTTGCCGGGCCGCTGGTGTTGCCCCCTCGAGGGGGTACTCGGCGACAGGAAGTGCGCCGACACGGGGGTGGACCATCATTTCAGGGCGCCAGCTTCCACTTGCCGTCTTCCAGCTTGACGATGACACGCGCACGCTCGTCGACGCCGGAGATGTCGCCCGGCTTGAAGGTGTAGACGCCGTGCGTGCCCACCACTTCCTTGGCGCTGAAGATCGCATCGCGCAGCGCCACGCGAAACTCCGGCGTGCCGGGCTCGCCCTTGGCCCGCGAGGCGGCATCGGCGAACACCAGCCAGCCGTCGAAGGAATAGGCCGAGAACGCATCGGTCGTCGGCGCGTTATTGACCTTCTGGAAGGCCGCGCGGAAATCCAGGCCGATCTTCTTTGTCGGATGGGTGTCCGGCAGTTGTTCGGCGACGATGATCGGGCCTGTCGGCATCAATGCGCCCTGCCCGGCCGCGCCGACGACGCGCACGAAGTCGGGATTGATGAGTCCATGCTGGCCATAGACGCCGCCCTTGTAGCCACGCTCCTGCAACGCAAGGAACGGCAGCGCGCCTGGCGTGCCGGCGCCACCCGTCATCACCGCATCGGGCTTGAGCGCGACGATCTTCAGAACCTGGCCCGTGACCGACGCGTCGGCGCGTGCGTAGCGCTCGTTGCTTACCACCGTGATGCCGGCCTTGGGCGCGGCTTTCATCATGGCGTTGTAGACCAGGTCGCCCCAGGCGTCGGTAAAGCCGATGTAGCCGACGGTCTTCACGTTGTTGCGCTTCATGCGCTCGACCACCGCATCGATCATGAGCTGCGTCGGCTGCGCGACCGTCACGACCCAGGGGTTGTCGGCAGCGTCGAGCAGGATGGGCGTGAGGCCGATCATCGGCGTCTTCGTTTCCTTGGCCACCTGCGCCATCGCAATGGCGGCCGGCACGCCCGACGTGCCCATGAGCACGTCGACCTTTTCTTCCTCGACCAGCTTGCGCGCGTTGCGCCCGGCCGTGGTCGGGTCGGAGCCGTCATCCAGCACGATCAGCTGCACCTTGCGCCCATTGATCTCGCCCTTGTAGGCCTGTGCGGCCTGCATGCCCTTGGAGTAGGGAACGCCGAGCGACGAATTGGGACCGGAGAGCGACACGCTCAGCCCGACCTTGAGATCGGCCGCCAGCGCGGTGGTGACGAATGCGGTCATCACGGCCGTCGCAACCGCGCTGCGGGTCAGGGTCTGCATCAAGCGATTCATGAAGTGGCTCCTCGGGGGGTAGGTAGTGGTGTCAAACAGGAAAATCAGATGAAAAGCTGCACGGCCGGCAAGGCGCGACCGGCCTCCAGCAAGTCCACGCGCTTCTGCCGGATGCGCAGGCCCTCGGCTGTGCGCACCAGCGTGTGCTGGTAGCTGCCGGCGAGCATCAGTTGCTGCTCGCCGCGCGCTTCGATGTAGAGAAAGGGCGTGCGCAGCGTGGCCGTGTCCGCGGCGATGGCCTCGACGGCCGGCGACTGCAGCACGTGCTGGCAATGGCTCCGCGGATGCTGCGAATGCGCGCGCGGATCCTTCAGGCGCTCGATGCGCAATTGCAGCAGGAGCTTGTCTTCATACGCGAGCGAGTTGTGCGAGTGCGGGTCGGTCTGCAAGCGACCCAGCAGCGGCACCCAATAGCGGCCGTCTTCGGCGAACAGGGCGAGCCAGTCGTCGAAGCGCCGTTCGTCGAGCAGAGCGGCCTCGTTCACGACCAGTGCGCGCAACGCGGTCTCGTCGAATGCGGTGATGGCCAACTCGTTCACGCGGCAGCCCCCATGCGCAGGGTCATGAACGCCGACCAGGCACGAAACTGGTTGCGCATCAGCAGTTCATTGGTGCCGTTCGTGTCCTGCGTGGATACGTCGAACTCGCCAGCCTTGAAGTCGCGATGCAGGCTCACCCACTCGTTGCCTTCGGCGCGCAAGCCTTGCTGCATGCTTTCGAACAGGTGCACGTCGTCATGCGCGACCATCGACATCGGCGAGAACACGAGCCGGTTGTAGCTCATGGCGCGCTCGAACAGCACGTCGGGCGCCCCGGCAGCGCGAAAGGCGTAGGCCTCGACCAGCGTGCGGTCGGCGGCCAGCGGCCGGATCACGCGGATGGCCTGCGGAGAACCCTTGACCGACAGGCTCGGAAACAGCACCGAGTTCTGCGGCGACCGCTGCAGTATTTCCGTCGCGCGATCCACGCCATGAGCCTCGCGCATCGCCTGTTCGTAGTCGGGCAACTGCGCATAGTTCGAGTGGATGCTGAAGTTGATCCCCAGCACGCTGTGCCCGTGCGCGAACACCCGTCCGCCCATCTTGTCGAAGAAGTCGTAGCCCGAGCCGAACGGCAGGATCTGTTCCATGGCCATCGGCTTGGGCTCATCGGCAGCGCGCTCCTTCCACACCGTGTTGGCGGCCCGCGTGGCCGATTCGTGCGTCGACATCGGATGCACCGTGTCGTTGATGTTCTCGAGGTACATCTTCCAGTTGCAGTGGATGATGTTGCGCATTGCGCCACCCGCCAATGTGAGCTTGCCTTGCGGCGAGCGGTCAACCATGTTGTCGATGGCTCGCAGCACCTCGCCGAAGTAGTCCTCAAACCCTGGCCCTTCGTCGCCAAGCCGCACGAACACGAACTCGCGATACACGGCGACGTGCTTCACCGCGGTCAGCCCCTGTCCTGACTCGCACTCTTTCAGCCGAGTGCCCTCATAGCCGCTCTTGATCGGAATCGCGAGCGGCGACCCGTCGAGCTTGTAGGTCCAGGCGTGATACGGGCAGCGAAAGAACTTGCCGGCGTTGCCGCAGGCATCGCTGACCAATTGCGTGCCCTTGTGGGCGCAGCGGTTGTAGAAGACCCGGATGCCACCGTCGGGCTGCCGCACCAGCAGCAGCGGCTTGCCGGCGATGTCCTGCGCAAGAAAGTCACCCGCATTCGGCACCTGGCTCGCATGCCCGAGGTAGTTCCAGGTATTGAAGAAGAAGTGCTCTTGCTCGAGCGCGAACAGTTCCTCGCTCAGGTAGAGATCGCGATGCACGCGGTCCTCCTGAACGAGTGCGCGGATCGCATCGGGACGGTCACGGTAGTTCATGTGCAGCGCTCCGCGCGGAGAGGGTGAACGAGGAACGACTCACATTCGACATGGCTTCAGGGCACCAGCTTCCACTGGCCCTTCTCCATCCTGACGATCACGACAGCCCGCCGATCCGACCCATACCGGTTGTCCGGCTTGAAGTTGTAGACGCCGTGCGTTCCCACCAGCTCCTTCGTGTTCACGATCGCATCGCGCAGCGCCGTCCGGTACTGCGGCGTCCCGGGCTCGCTCTTCACGCGAGAAGCCGCATCCGCAAGCAGCAGATACGCGTCGTAGGTGTAGGAAGAAAACGCATCCGTCGGTGCAGCTCCGTTTGTCTTCTGATAGGCCGCACGGAACCCCATCGACACCTTCTTGATCGGGTTGCCGTCCGGCAACTGGTCCGCCACCAGCACGGGCCCGCTCGGTACCTGAAGCCCCTCGATCGAAGCACCGCCGACCCGCACGAAATCCGCGTTGATCAGCCCGTGCGTCCCGTAGATCTGCCCCTTGTAGCCTCGCTCCGCCAACGCAAGGTAAGGCAGCGCGCCTGGCGTTCCCGAGTTGCCTGCGAACACCGCATCAGGCCGTTGCGCAACGATCTTGAGCACCTGCCCCGCAACGGATTGGTCGCTGCGCGCGTACCGCTCGTTCGCCACGATCTTGATGCCCGCCGGTTCCGCACTCTTCGCCAGCGAGTCATAAGCCAGGTCGCCCAGCGCATCGGAGAACCCGATGTACGCAACAGTCTTCACGCCCTGCTTCTTCATGCGGTCCACCACCGCTTCCACCATCAACGGAAACGGCTGCGACACCGTCACAGTCCAGGCGCCTTCGGGGCCCGGGATGACCACCGGCGTCGGCGAGATCAACGGCGTGTTCAACTCATTCGCTACCGCCGCAATCGCCATCGCCCCCGGCACGCCCGAGGTGCCGATCAGCACGTCCACCTTGTCATCCACGACCAGCTTTCGCGCATTGCGCCCGGCAGTCGTCGGGTCCGAGGCGTCGTCCAGAACGATCAGCTCGACCTTCCGGCCGCCGATCGTCGGATGCTCCGCAATCGCCGCGCGAATGCCCTTCTCGTAAGGAATGCCCAGCGCGGCGACCGGCCCCGACAACGAACTGATCACGCCGATCTTCAGGTCCGCCGCGAAAGCCTGCGCCACACCCAGCGCAAGCGCTGCGACAACGAACACGCGTGTGCATCGCTTCATGTTCATGGCACCAGCTTCCACTGGCCCTTTTCGAGCTTGACGATCACGCGCGAGCGGTCGTCGGAGCCATAGCGGCTGTCCGGCTTGAAGTTGTAGACGCTGTGCGTTCCCACCAGCTCCCTGGTGCTCACGATGGCATCGCGCAACGCCTCCCGGTATTGCGGCGTGCCAGGCTCGCCCTTGGTGCGCGAAGCCGCGTCGAGCATCACCAGCCAGCCGTCGAACGAGTAGGCCGAGAACGCATCGGTCGGCGCCGCACCATTGGCCTTCTGGTAGGCCGCACGGAAGTCCATCGACACCTTGCGCATCGGATTGCCATCCGGCAGTTGCTCGGCCACGATCACCGGCCCGGTCGGCGCCAGCAGGCCCTCGACGGATGGCCCGCCCACGCGCACGAAATCGGGGTTGATCAAGGCATGCGTGCCATAGATCTGGCCCTTGTAGCCACGGTCGGTCAGCGCCAGGTACGGCAGCGCGCCCGGCGTGCCTGACGTGCCGGTGATGACCGCATCCGGCTTGAGCGCAACGATCTTCAGCACCTGCCCCGCCACCGAGGTGTCGGCGCGCGCATAGCGCTCGTTGCTCACCACCTTGATGCCGGCCGGTTCCGCGCTCTTGTTCAACGCGTCGTAGACCAGGTCGCCCCACGCGTCGGAGAAGCCGATGTAGCCGACCGTCTTCACGCCCGACTTCTTCATCCGCTCGACCACCGCGCTCACCATCAGCGGCGCCGGCTGAGGCAGCGTGACCATCCAGGCACCCTCCTCGCCCGGCAGGTTGGCGTTGGCGATCGAGATCAGCGGTGTCTTCGTTTCGCGCGCCACGGCGGCGATGGCCAACGCGCCCGGCGAGCCGGCCGTGCCGATGATCACGTCGACCTTGTCTTCCTCGATCATCTTGCGGGCGTTGCGCGCCGCGGTCGAGGGATCGGACGCGTCGTCGAGTTGCACCATGGTGATCTTGTGGCCGGCCACTTCCGACTTCCAGGCCATGCCGGCCTTGATGCCCTTCTCATACGGAATGCCCAGCGAGGAAACCGGCCCCGAGAGCGAGGTGATGAAGCCGACCTTCAAGTCGGCCGCGAAGGCGCTGGCGACGGCGAGCGCGCTGATGCCCAGGGCAAGTCCGGTGCGGATGCAGAGGCGGGTCGAGGCTTTCATGGCTTTCCTTCGTGGGTGATTCGGCACAACAACATGATTAATCAACTATTTAACTCTAAACAATACTAGTGATGGGCTGCCATGGCGACCAGAGGAACTACCTACTTGCGCCAGTGATGGAGCAACTAGAGCGCCAGGCTGCCCACGCTGGTGCCGCCGCAGACGTACAGCACTTGCCCGGTCACGAAACTGTTGGCCGGGTCGGCAAAGAAACTCACCGCACGCGCCACGTCGGCCGATTCGCCGAGGCGCTTGACGGGCACCGACGAGGCCAGCGCACGCTCCTTGTCGCTGCCCTGCTCCACCACGTCGTAGAACATGTCGGTGCGAATCGGGCCCGGCGCGACGACGTTGACCGTGATGCCCTCCGGCGCCAGCTCGAGCGCCCATGTGCGCGCCATGCCCAGCATGCCGGCCTTGGTCGCCGAATAGCTGGTGCGCGTGGCCAGGCCCACGGCAGCGCGCGACGACAGCAGCACCACGCGGCCGAAATGCTGCGCCCGCATCGCCGGCAGAGTCGCCTGCACGAGCTGGATGGCGCAACCGAGGTGCAGGTCGACCAGCGCGTCGAGATCGTCGAGCTTCACGTCGGCCAGCAAGGCGGCGCGGATGACGCCGGCGTTGTGCACCACCGTGTTCACGTCGAACTGGTGCGCCAGTTGGTGGACGGCTTGCGCTGTTGCCACGCGGTCCATCAGGTCGACTTCGATGCTGTGCATCTTCGGATGCGCGATGTCGCTCTTGCGGCGCGCGAGCGAGATCACTTCGTAGCCCTTGGCGAGCAGGTCCTCGCAGATGGCCTTGCCGATGCCGGCACTGCCGCCTGTGACGGCGGCGACTTTGCGGATGGTCATGATCTTCTTCCTTCCACCAGCGCCAGCACGCGCAAGGGGCTGCCGCTGCCTTTCTGGATCTTGAGCGGCGGGCAGATCAGCACGGCGCCGGTCGGCGGCAACTGGTCCAGGTTGCACAGGCACTGCAGGCCGTAGCGCCCCGCGCCGTGCATGTAGTAGTGGCACGGATATGGCGGGCGCAGGTGGTAGCCCTGGCCTGCGTCGGTGCCGATGGCCTCGGAGCCGAAGCCCAGCACGTCGCGCTGCTCGACCAGGAAGCGCACGGCTTCCGAACTCGGGCCGGGCGTGTGCTGGCCGGTCTCGTCGAAGTTCTGGTAGGCCTCCGGGTCCCGGCGCTGCGACCAGTCGGTGCGCATCAGCACCCAGGCACCCTTCGGGATGCGGCCATGCGTTGCTTCGAAGCGCTCGATGTCCTCGACCGTCATCAGGTAGTCGTGGTTGGCCTTGACCTGCTCGGAGCAGTCGATCACGCAGGCCGGGGCCACGAAGTGCTGCGCCGGGATCGTGTCGACGGAGTTGTTCGGCAGGTCCTTGCCGGAGATCCAGTGGATCGGCGCATCGAAGTGCGTGCCGGTGTGTTCGCCGCAGGAAAAGTTGTTCCAGTACCAGCCGGGGCCGCGCTCGTCATAGTGCGAGACCTCCTCGATGCGGAAAGGCCAGCATTGGCCCATCTCGGGCGGCAGCGCAATCTGCGGGAACTCGGGCGTGAGCGTCTGCGTGAGGTCGACCACGCGGATCTCGCCGGTGGACATCGCGCTGACCAGTCCGCCGAGCAGTTCGGCGGCGGATGCGAGAGTGCTTGTCGTCATTTAGTCGGATTCCTTTCGGGACACATCGCGGAGCAGAGCACGCCGTCGGCGTGATCCCGCCCCCCATCCACAACCTCGGCCGCCAGCAGCGAAAGTAAACGTCGGCGCTGACCCATATCAACCACCTGCCGCAAGTTCGCGCTCGAGGACCTTGGGGTTGTCGCGCCAGCGCTCCAGCCATTCCTGTGCCACGTCGCCGGGATAGACGTCCTCGACGCCATCGCGCAGCGCCTTGACGATGGCATTCGCCAGCGTGGCCGACAACAACTTCGGCGGCGGCACGTGCTGGTTCCATTCGTCGTCGATCGGCCCCGGGAACACGTTGACCACGCGGATGCCGGCCGGCCGCATCTCGGCGCGCAGGCATTGCGCCAGCGAATGCGCCGCCGCCTTCGACGCGCTGAAGGTGCCGTGCGGCGGGAAGTTGCTGAGCGCATAGACCGACAGCAGGTTGACCCAGGCGGTCGCGCCCGTCTCGCCGTCGGCGGAGCGGCCCTTCAGCGCAGGGCCGAACTCCTGCGCCAGGCGCAGCAGGCCGAAGTAGTTGATGTCCATCTCGGCCTTGGCCACGTCGGTGCCGCGGCGCGCGCCGATGCCGAAGGTGCGGTGCACCTCGGCGTTGTTGATCACGATGTCGACCTTGCCGCCGATCTCGCCCGCCAGTTCGGTCACCGAGCGGCCGTTGGTGAGGTCGAGCGGCACCAGCGTCACCTGCGGCAGCGCGGTGATGTCCTCCAGCCCACCAGTCTTCTTCCACGGCTCGGCATGGCCGACCCACACGATGTCGGCGCCGGCCTTCACCAGCGCACGCACGATGGACTGGCCCACCTCGGTCTTGCCATCGGTCACCAGCACCTTGCGGAACTTCGGATCGCTGGTCATTTCTCGCAGCATCTTGTCGTCGGCCATATGGGCGCTCCCTTCATTCGGAAATCCAATCAGAACTGCCTGTCCCGCGCGGTCGAGCCGGGCGCCCACGCGTACGCGAGTCGGCGCGTCGCCGACCTCGCCGTGCATGTGGACCATCAGCGTCGGGCCGGCGTCGAGGTGCACCAGGCCCAGCCGCCACGGCAGGCGCTCGCGGAAGTACATGTCGTTGCTGTGATGCAGCGTGGTGGTGCCGAGCAGGTTTCCCTCGCCCGACTGTTCACGCCAGCGCAAGGCAGCGGACAGGCACTTGTGGCAAGCCTCGCGCGGCGGGTACTGCACGGTGCCGCATTCATCGCAGACCTGCAGCTCGAAGCGTCCTTCGGCGGCGGCGGCGGTGATGCCCAGCGCGACGCGGCCGCGCGCCCACGGCGGCAGGTTCATCTGCCGCGTGCGCAGGACCGGGTTCTTGCGCTTGGGGCGCATCAAGGGCATGGTCATTCGGGTCTCCCAAGGATCACGGCGCCGGTGCACAGGCAGCGGTCGTAGGTCACCATGCCGAAGCCCGCCACGAGCCCGAGCCGGGCATCCTTCACGGCACGCGGACCGGCCTGGTCGGTCAGTTGGCGGATCGCCTCGGTCATGCCGAGGAAGCCGCCCGCCGCACCGGCTTGCCCCGCGGACAGCTGCCCGCCGCTGGTGTTGTTCGGAAAGCTGCCTTCGTATGTCATGCCGTGCGATTGCACGAAGGCCGAGGCCTCGCCCTTCTCGCAAAAGCCCAGGTCCTCGAACTGCATCATCACGATCACCGGGTAGTCGTCGTAGGTCTGCACGAAATCGAGCGCAGCGGGTTGCACGCCGGCCTGAGCGTACAGGTCGTCGCGGTCGACGCGCCAGCCGCCGCGCACCATCACCGGGTCGTCGGCATAGGCGTTGTGGCGCTCGATGGCGCCGCGGATCACGACGTGCGCCAGGCCCAGGTCGCGCGCACGCTCCTCGCTCATCACGAGGAAGGCCTCGGCGCCGGCGCAGGGCATCACGCAATCGAACAGATGGATGGGATCGGAGATCGGCCGCGCGGCCATGTACTCGTCGAGCGTCAAGGGCTTCTTGAACATCGCGTGCGGATTGCCCAGCGCATTGGTGCGCTGGTCGACCGCGACGCGCCCGAAGTCCTCGCGCGTCGCGCCGTAGGTGCGCATGTAGTTCGCCGTGATGAAGGCGAAGATGGAGTTGGGCCCGCCCGCGCCGTAGGGATAGGTCGCATCGCGCGCGAAGTTGCTGAAGGCGCCCAGCGTCTGGCGGAATGAATCGACATGGTTGGTGTCGGCCGCCACGCAGGCGACCACGTCGGCGTCGCCCGACTGCACCGCACGCGCGGCGCGGCGCAGGCACATCACGCCCGACGCGCCGCCAGTCGGCACATGGTCGAGCCAGCGCGGCGAAAGGCCGAGGTGCTGCGTCA
Source organism: Variovorax humicola (assembly GCF_037889915.1). Taxonomy (NCBI): domain Bacteria; kingdom Pseudomonadati; phylum Pseudomonadota; class Betaproteobacteria; order Burkholderiales; family Comamonadaceae; genus Variovorax; species Variovorax humicola. Next base: position 183,562 of record NZ_JBBKZV010000004.1, read on the forward strand.
CGCCGACGGCCGTATCGGGCACCAGCGAAAAGCTGCTGAGGCACAGGCCGTCGATCTGCTCCTTCGCGAGCCCGCTGGCCTTGACCAGCGCATCGACCGCATGGCCGATGAACCAGTGCGCCGAGCGGGTGGAGTAGCGCACATAGGGCACGGTGACCGGCACGGCCACCGCGACGCCCTCGTACGACTTTCTGTTGGTCATGCCTGCCTCTTCTTCATCGACCGCGTGTCGATGCAATTCGCCTGCCCCGGCAACGCATGGGCAAGCTCGCGCAACTGCCCGCGCTGGATCTTCTGCGATGGCGTGAGCGGCAGCGCGTCGACGAAGGCGACATAGCCCGGAGCCTTGTAGTACGCGAGTTGCGCCAGCGCGTGCTCCACGATGCTGGCCGCCAGCGCGGCGGACTGCGACGTGTCGGCTTCCTCGCGCATGACGATGCAGGCCAGCACCTCGTCGCCGCGCACCGCGTCGGGCGTGGCGGCCACTGCCGAAGCCTTCACGGCCGGATGCTGGTTGAGCACACTCTCCACCTCCACGGCAGAGATGTTCTCGCCACTGCGGCGGATCACGTTCTTCTTGCGGTCGACGAAGAAGAAGTTGCCGTCAGCGTCGCGGCGCACCAGGTCGCCCGTGTGGAACCAGCCATCGGCCCAGGCCTCGCGCGTGGCTTCGTCATCCTTCAGGTAGCCCGAGAAGAAATAGCGGCGCGGATCGTCGCCCGCGGAGCGCACCAGCAGTTCGCCCGGTGCGCCGGCGGGCACGTCGCCGCCTTCCTCGTCGACGAGCCGCACTTCGAGGAAGCCGGGCTGCCGGCCGAAGCAGCTGCTGCCGACGAGGCGCGGCTCGCGGTTCGCCATCACGCAGGCGCCGGCACCGGTCTCGGTCATGGCCCAGGCCTCGACCAGCGGGAAATTGAAGCGCTCCTCGAAGGGCGCGTGGTTCTTGCGATCGACACCGGCGCCGAAGCCCCAGCGGATCGCATGGTCGCGGTCCGCCTTCGAGGCCGACGCGCTCAGCAGCATGGCCGGCATCACGCCGAGGTAGTGCGCGATGGTGGCGCCGCTGTCGCGCGCGCTTTGCAGCCAGGTCTTCGGATGGAAGCGGTCGAGCTGCACCAGGCAGCCGCCCGCGACCAGCACCACCATGGTCGAGAACGCCATCGCGTTCATGTGGTTCAGCGGCAGCGGCGTGATGACGCGTTCGGTATCGCGGCGGACGCTGCACACGCCGTCCAGCGCCGCATACCACTCGCCTGCGCGCAGGAAGTAGGCGTTGTCCAGCATGCAGCCCTTGGGTCGGCCTGTGGTGCCCGAGGTATAGAGCAAGCCGCATTCGCTGCCAGTGCCGACCGGCTGGCCTGCATGCGGCGCCGCGGTCCTGGCGGTCGGCACGGCGCCGCCCGCTTCCATCGTGTCGAAGGCAACCCCGGCTTCGGACGCGGCCGCTCGCAAGTCGTTCGCGCGCGCCGGCAGCGTGACCGCCAGGCCGATCTCGCTGTGGCCAATGAGGTAGATCAACTCTGCCGAGCGCATCTCGGCATTGATCGGCACCACGCTCACGCCCAGCGCGTTGAGCGCGAACCAGTGGAAGAGGAAAGCCGGGCGGTTCTCCAGCAGCAGCCCGACACGGTGGCCGTGGCCCCAGCCGGCGCCCTGGTAGGCGATGCGCAGGCGCTCGACCTCGGCCGCGGCTTCGCTCCAGCAGACCGCGCCCGATGCAATGCCATAGGCGGCCGCGGTCACCGGCTCGGTGAACAGGAAATCCGCATCCGGCGTGCGCGCCGCGGTGGCGCGAAAGACGTCGTAGACAGTGGCGTGCATGGCTTCGATCAGATGAACAACTGCACCGCCGGCAGGGCCGCGTCGCAGTTGAGAAGGTTCACGCGCTTGAGCGTCATTCGCAGCGCGCCGCCGCTCACCGTGAGGTGATGGAAGAAGGTGCCCACGTAGAACTGAAGCTCGTCGCCTTGAGACTCGGTGTAGTGGAACTCGGTGCGCACGACGAACTGGTTGGCCGCCTCGTCGAAGGATTCGACCGTCGGCGTCTGGAGCAGGTGATGGCAGCGGCTCGGCGGCTGCTGCGAGAAGGCGCGCGGGCTTTTCAGGCGCTCGATGCGCAGCTCGCGCAGCAGCTTGTCCTCGAACATGTGCGAGGTGTGCTGGATGCCGTCTTCCTGCTCGGGCACGAGCGGCAGCCAGTAGAAGGCGTCGTCGGTGAAGAGCGCGTTCCACTCCTCGTAGCGCTTGGCGTCGAGCAGGCGGCATTCGTGCACGACGAAGTCGATGAGGTCCTGGCGGGTGATGGTGGTCATCGCATGCGCCTCACATCGTCGCGGTCATGTGGCGTTCCCATGCGCGGTACTGGTTGCGCATCGAGATCTCGCTGGTGCCGATGGTGGTGACGTCCTTCTGCCCGATCTCCGCCGCATCGAAGTTGCGATGCAGGCTGACCCACTCGTTGCCGCTCGCGTGCAGGCCGGCCTGGATGCCGCGATAGGCCTGCAGGTCGTCATGGCCGACCACCGAGAAGGGCGAATTGATCAGCCGGTTGTACATCGTCGTGCGATGCAGCAGCTCCGGCGGCGCGCCCTTCAGCCGGAAGGTCCAGCTCTCGACCAGCGTCTTGTCGACCGCGATCGGCCGGATCACGCGGATCGACTGGATCGCGCCCTTGATCGTGAGGTTCGGGTAGTACACCGTGTTGTGGCGCGCGAGGCCCAGGATCTGCTGCGTGCGCTCGGGGCCGTAGGCCGCCTGCATGGCCGCTTCGTACTCCGGAATTGCCGAGTACTTGCTGTGGATGCTGTAGTGCACGCCCGAGAAGCTGTGGCCGTTGTCGAACACGCGCACGCCCATGTCCTCGAAGAACTTGTAGTCCGACATGAAGGGCACGAACTGCTCGATGGCCATGGGCTTGGGCGCATCGCCCGGCTTGTCGGCCCACATGGTCTTGGCGGTGCCGGCCGAGGACTCGTGCGCCACCATCGGGTGCATGGTGTCGTTGAGGTTCTCGATGAACATCTTCCAGTTGCACTGGTGCATGAAGCGCAGGCAGCCACCGGCGATCTCGAGCTGCCCCTCGGGCGAGCGGTCGGCCATGTTGTCGATGGAGCTCAGCGACTCGCCGAAGAACTCCTCGAAGTCGGGCCCCACGTCGTTGAGCTTGACGAAGATGAAGCCGCGGTAGAGACGCACGTTCTTCACCTGCGTCAGGCCCTTGGCCGATTCGCACTCGGTCAGCTTCGTGCCTTCGTAGCCATTCTTCAGAGGGATCGACAGCAGCGAGCCGTCGGTCTTGAAGGTCCATGCGTGGTAGGGGCAGCGGAAGAACTTGCCGGTGTTGCCGCAAGGCGCGCTCACCAGCCGCGAGCCCTTGTGCGCGCAGCGGTTCATCATCACGCGCACCGAGCCATCGGTGTGGCGCACCACGATCAGCGGACGGCCGGCGATCTCGTTGCTGATGTAGTCGCCGGGCTTGGGCAACTGGCTGTCGTGGCCGACGTAGTTCCAGGTGTTCGCGAAGAAATGTTCCTGCTCCAGGTCGAACAGTTCCTGGTTGATGTAGAGGTCGCGGTGCACGCGGTCGGGCTGCACCAGCGCGCGAATCGCTTCGGGGTTGCCGCGGTAGCTTGTCATGTGGTGTTGCCTCCTTCTGTGTCTAGATGTCCAGGACCAGCCGCGCGCCCTTGGCACGCGAGATGCAGATCTGGATCACGTTGCCGGCTGCCTTCTCGCTGGCCATCAGCACGTAGTCGCGGTGATCGATCTCGCCTTCCATCACCGGCGTCGCGCAGACGCCGCATTCGCCGCGCTTGCAGTCGTACATCGGGTCGCAGCCGTGCTCGATCAGGCAGTCGAGGATGGTCTGGTCGGCCGGCACGGTGAAGCTCTTGCCCGACTGCGCCAGCACCACCTCGAAGGGATGGTCGCCCTCTTCCACGGCCGGCGTGGTGAACAGCTCGAAATGCACGCGGTCGTGCGTCCAGCCACGCCTCTGCGTGGCCGCCAGCACGGCATCGAGCATGACCTTGGGGCCGCACACGTACAGCTGGTCTTGCGCTTCGCAGGCGTCCAGCAGCGCCTCGATGTCCAGCGGCGCACCGGCCTCGACGTCGGCATGCACGACCAGGTCATCCGCAAGCAGCGTCTGCAGTTCCGGCAGGAATGCCATGAGGTCGCGGCTGCGGCCGGCATAGTGCATGCGCACCGCGGCGCCCTCGGCCTTGCGCCGCGCCGCCATGCTGATGAGCGGCGTGATGCCGATGCCGCCGGCAATCAGCACCGCCCGCGCCGCGCCTTCGTGCAAGGGGAAATCGTTCTTCGGCGCTTCGATCGTCAGCGCATCGCCCTCCTTCAGGCCCTGGTGCATGAAGCGCGAGCCGCCACGGCCTTCATCCTCGATGCGCACGGCGATCACGTATTCGGTCGGCGCGTCGTTCACGCCCTGCTTCGCTTCGGGGCTGACCAGCGAATAGTGGCGCCAGTCTTCCTTGCCGTCGGGCAGCACGACCTTCACGCGGATGTGCGCGCCGGCGGTGAAGCCCGGCAGCACCGAGCCGTCATCGGCGCGCAGCCGGAACATGCGGATCAGCGGATTGAGCTGGCGCGCCTCCACGACACGCACTGCAAGTGTGGGAAGTTGTTCGTGTGACATTGGTGTCTTCTCTCGTGTATCAGGCGAGCGCGTAGCGGGCCAGCATGTCGCGCAGCTTGTGGCCATGCTCGTCGGCGAGCGCAGCGTCGCGAAGCTCGCGCAAGGTGGCGGGCGCCATTGCGCTGCCGGCCCGCTGCGCCGCGCCCATGACCAGCCCGTAGTTGCGCAGGCCGCGTTCATGCGTGTCGCTGTAGCCCTTGACGAGGCGCTGGCATTCGGCGACTTCCAGCGCCAGCGCCGGGTTGATCGCCGCCGTTTGCGCGATGCGTTCGAGCCAGTGCTCGATGAGCTGGTTCTCTTCCGCGAAGCGCGTCGTGGATCGGCGCCAGCGCGCGGCCGCCGCCACGCCGCGCAGCAGAAGGAAGCCGTGGATCGAGCTGGTCTGGACCACGCGGCCCTTGCGCGTGAAGCGTTCGACGAGGCGCCGCGGCGCACCCGAGTTCGTCAGCCAGCGGCCCAGTGCGCCCGGTAGCGTCTCGCAGATTTCCTGCAGGCGCGGATGCATGTATTCGTTGATGGCCATGACCTGGCCCGACTGCACGCCGGCCTCGTCGCGCACGCGGTCGAAGCGGGTGGTGCGCGTCTTCAGCGCAGCTACGCGAGCGGTGTCCTCGTACGACATCCACAGCGCCAGGTGCCGGGCGGTGTTTTGGGCGAGCCGGCCGCCGTCGTCCACCCGAAGCGCATGGATCTCGCGCATGCGGTCGAGGAAGGTGCCGGCATAGGCCGTGTCCTGGTAGTCGATGAGGCGGCGCACGCCTTCGAGCAGGATCGCTTGGGACGACGCGGGGAAGTCGCGCTGCACGCGCTCGACAAGCGCGCGCACTTGCGGATGCCGGGGCGCCGGCGCCGCACGTGCCGGCAGCGGCGTCGGCGGCGCGTCCTGCTCGGAGCCCGACTGGACGCGTTCGAAGGCTCCGCCGAACGCCTTCAGGCTCGGCTTGACGCCGACGCCGCCGCGCTCCACCGTCGCCTCGAACTGCGCGCGGCTGAAGGGCAGCACGCCGGCACCGGCCAGCGCGCCGAAGAGCACGGCGCTGATCACGCTGCCCGACTGCTCCGCCGCCTGCGCCATGTCGAACCGGATGAAGTGCTTGGCCGCCTTCCGCGCGTGCTCGACGAGCTGCGTGCTGTCGACCCGGCCGTCGCCCATCGCCGACTTCTCGGCAATCGAATACACGCGGTGCGTGGAGGCGACGAGCGTGGTGCGGTCTTGCGTCACCAGCCCGCGCTGCACGGCGCGACCCGCTTCCATCAGCTCCGACGCCAGCACCACGTCGACATCGCCCGGCAGCGGCATCAGCGCCAGCACCGGCCGGCCGCCGTCGGCATTGGCGCGGGCCTCGGGGTACAGCTCGACGTAGTAGATGGTCGCGCCGGTGCGCTGCGCCACGCCGGGCACCGAGGTGGTCTGCGCGATGTAGCCGTTGTGCTCGCCGAGGTCGACGATCCAGTCGGCCAGCACGCCGCCGCCCTCGCCGCCCATGGCGAGGATCGCGATCTTGATGGGTTGTGTGGGGTTCATGTTCGTCAGAAGGCGTAGCGCTCGCGCCGCTTCGCATCGCCGCGTTGCAGCCAGCCGATGACGGCGGCGCGAACGCGCTCGCGCAGCCGGTCCCAGCCGCTCGGGTTGCTCACGACCTGCGCCTTGTAGAAAGAGGGGCACAGCACCGCCGCATGCGAGACGTCGCCGCAGTTGCCGCAGCCGACACAGCTGTCTAGCACGGTCGCGACCGGGTCGGTGCGCAGCGGATCGGGATTGGGCTTGATCGACAGCGACGGGCAGCCGGACAGCCGGATGCACGAGTGGTCGCCGGTGCAGGTGTCCGCATCGACACCGAACTTCTCGCGCACGACGCGCTTGCCCTCGGCCACGGCCTTGCGCACCAGCGGCTTCTCGCGGCGCTGCTTGTTGAGCATGCATTCCGACTGCGCGATCAGCACCTTCGGGCCCTTCTGCTTCGTCGTCAGCGCGTCGCGCAGCGCATCGCGCATGCCGGCGACGTCGTAGGTGCGGCGGATCGTCCTGACCCATTCGACGCCGACGCCTCGCACGGCGCGCTCGATCGCGTGGCCGGTGCTGCGCGTGGGATTCAGCGCGGTCGACGAAAGGATGTCCTGCCCGCCGGTGGCCGAGGTGTAGTTGTTGTCGACGACGATGGTCAGGTTGTCGCTGCGGTTGAACACCGCGTTGGCGATGCCGCTGGTCAGGCCGTTGTGCCAGAAGCCGCCGTCGCCCATCATCGAGATGGCCCGCTTGCCCGCCTGAACGTTGAGCGCCGCCGCGCCGGCCGCGCCGAGGCCGTAGCCCATCGTGGTGTTGCCGAGGTGGAACGGCGGCAGGATCGAGAACAGGTGACAGCCGATGTCGGCGCTGATGTGATGCGGCCCCAGTTCGCGCTCGACCAGCTTGATCGCGCTGAAGATCGGCCGCTCCGGGCAGCCTGTGCAAAAGCCCGGCGGCCGCGCATGCACGCTTTCCTCGAGCGGGCGCGACGGTTCCGGTGCCGCATCGACGCCGATGTTCGCGACTTCGATCAGCGGGATGATCTTGCGCACCGGCGCGGGCACCGGCAGCGGCGCCAGCCGGCCGTAGCGCTCGAAGAACGTACGCGCGCCCTGGAGCAGCACGGCCGCCGTGTACTCGCCCGCCATCGGCAGCATGTCCTTGCCGTGGAGCGCCGCGTCGACACCGGCCTGCCGCAGGATGGCAGCCAGGTTCTGCTCGATGAAGTTCGGCTGCCCCTCCTCGACCAGCAGCACCGCGCGCTTGCCCTTGCAGAAGCGCAGCACCTCGCTGTCGATGACCGGGTAGGCCACGTTCATCACGTAGAGCGGCACCTTCGAGTTGCCGTACACGTCGGCCAGCCCGAGTCGCTCGAGCGCACGCACCAGCGTGTTGTAGCTGCCGCCCTGCACGATCACGCCGATGTCGTCCGCATCCTCGGCGAAGAACTCGTTGAGCCGCCGCTCCTCGATGAAGCGCACGGCCGCGGGCCAGCGGTCGCGCACCTTTTCCTGCTCGTGCACGAAGCTCGCGGGCGGCAGCACGATGCGGCTCACGTCGCGCTGCGGCGACTCCATGGCGTCCTTCAGCGTGAACTTCGGCGGCCGGTTGTCGGACGCCACGAACTGCCCGTGCACGTGGCAGGCGCGGATGCGCAACTGCAGCATCACCGGCGTGTTGCTCGCCTCGGAAAGATCGAAGCCCTGCTTCACCGCATCGACGATGGACGGCAGGTTCGGCCGCGGGTCGAGCAGCCAGATCTGCGACTTCATCGCGAAGGCGTGGCTGCGCTCCTGCATGATCGAGGAGCCTTCGCCGTAGTCCTCGCCGACGATGATGAGCGCGCCGCCGGTCACGCCGCCCGAAGCCAGGTTGGCCAGCGCGTCGGAGGCCACGTTGGTGCCCACCGTCGCCTTGAACGTCACCGCGCCGCGCAGCGGGTAGTTGACCGATGCCGCCAGCGTGGCCGCGGCCGTCGCCTCGCTCGCGCTGTTCTCGAAGCGGATGCCCTGCTCGGCCAGGATGTCCTGCGCGTCGGCCAGCACGTCCATCAGGTGCGAGATCGGCGCGCCCTGGTAGCCGGCGACGTAGGCCACGCCTGCTTCCAGCAAGCCCTTGGTCACGGCCAGAATGCCCTCGCCACTGAAAATATCTCCAGCGCCGAGCCGCAGCTTCTTCACTTCTTCGACAAAAGACCGCTCAGCCATGGTGCTCCTAGAAAACCCTCGGACGTGGGGGCCCGATGTGCGTATATTCTTTAGATCTGAATGTATTCACAATCATGAATAACCCTACACGAGCAAGCACCGTGCCATCCAAAAGCCAGCGTTACAAAACTGCTGCGCCGCTGCCCGAGCCGCGGCATTTCGTCGATGACTACCTGCCGGCGCTGCTCGCGCAGGCCAGCCACCTGATCTCGTCGGAGTTCCATAAGGTCGCGCGGCAGCACGGTTTTTCGGTGTCGGAGTGGCGCGTGATGGCCACGCTGGCGGGCGGCCACGCCATCAGCATCGGCCGACTCGCGCAGATCGCCGTGATGAAGCAGCCGACCGTCACGCGCATGCTCGACCGCATGACGGCCAAGGGCCATGTGGAGCGCCTGCCCCATGACAGTGATCGGCGCATCACGCTGGTGCGCATCACCGACGCCGGCGAGCGCACGGTGACAAACCTGATGGAATTGGCCCGCGAGCACGAACACCGCGTGCTGGAGCCCTTTGGATTGCAGAGCGCCGAAGCGCTGAAGAACACGCTGCGGCAGATGATCGCGCTGCACGCGGATCCGGCGGACGACGTGGATGAGGACGACGTGTAGGGCCGCACCTCCGTCTCGGCTGCAGCAACTACCGCCATTCGAGGCTGCTGGCAAACCTCCAGGGCTTGGTCGGGGGAAATTGGCCGCTTGCCTCATCGGTGCGACCCACGCCGTTTCTGGATGGCACTGCGCGGAACGCTGATCGCGTCACACGTTCATGACGCTTTCTAGCGAAAGAGCAGCGCCCGCTGGCTGCAGGACGACGGGACCGGCAAAGTCATCGAGATCACTGGGCGGGGCGTCAATTTCCTACACGACCAGAACACTGGGGTCATGCGGGTCGGCACCCCCGATCGAGGTGAAGACGAGGAAGAGCCACGCGCGAAGCCGACGAGCCTGCGCAAGCGGGTGGCTCATTCGCTTTGGCAGCGCTGGCGGGTCTCGCAGATGAGGCGCCATCTGCGCAAAGCGGGCTTCGACGGCACGATTGAATGATCAGGCGTCAACGCCGAACCTCAGCGCAGCGAGTCGAGAAAGTCGAGCACCGCCGCGGCGAAGGCTTCAGGCAACTGGTCGGGCAACGGCACCATGCCGCCCGCGATGTCGACGATGCGCGCGTCGTGCAGGTGCTCGCCCAGCTCGGCGGCATGTGAGGACGCATAGGGATCGTCTGGTGCGCGCAGCAACAACACTGGCTGCGTGACGCGACCGATGCGCTCTTCCATCCGATAGGACGCCACGGCGCGATGGCCGCCTTCGAGGTCGCCCGAGACCTTGAGCGCGTCGAGGACGAACGCCTCCAGCAAGTCGGGCCGCTCCGGCGGATAGAAAGCCTGCCTGTTGCGCCACATCTGCAGCAGGTGCGCGCCGTCGCCGCTGCGCTCGACCGCGTCGATGGGCTTGCTTGCGGCACGCGCGGCCCGGAAGGCTTCGCCGGTGAAGGGCGTGGAAGACAGCACAAGCGAACTCACGCGCTCCGGGAAGGTCGCGGCCAATTCGACGGCAATCACGCCACCGGTGTGATGCCCCACCACGTGCGCCTTCGCAATGCCCAGCGAATCCAGAAGCTCCGCCGCAATGGCGGCCCAATGCTCGATGGTCGGCGCCCACGGCGCAGGCGCCGAATCACCGAAGCCCACCGTGTCCATTGCAATCGCGTGGTAGCGCTGGCCGACCAGCGGAAGCACCGCGCGGTACTCGGCCCAGCTGCGCGGCGTCTGGTGCAGGAAGAGCACAGCCGGCGCGCTCGCCTCTCCTGCGCACGCGTAATGAACCTGCCCGACGGAAAGCTCCGCGAACGCACGGCAAATGACCGACGCGTTCAAGTCCTTCATTCAGTTTTCCACCACGCTACCGCGTGACCCGCGACGCCTGGAAACGGCGCCGTCAAATGCCGGGGATACCGCGGAACCGGCTTTGCCGGGCCGCCGGGTGCGCCCCCTCGAGGGGGAGCCGCCGCAGGCGCTTCGGGGGCGTTCCATGTCACCGCGTAGCCGCCGCGGGCGGCTGCCAAAGGCCGGCGTGCTTCAACATGCCGAGCGTGCGCAGCAGCACGTCGCTGCGGTAGGCAGCCACGTCGCGGCCGGCGTAGTCGTAGAAGCCGCTGCCGGACTTCAGGCCCAGGCGCCCTTCGCCCATCATCTTGTCGAGGATCGCCGGCGCCTTGTAGCGGTTCGCGTCGATGGACGCCGACATCTCGCGACTCGCGTGATGCAGGATGTCGCTGCCGCCGAAGTCGATGAACTCCACCACGCCGAGCGCCGCGAAGCGCAGGCCCAGCCCGTAGCGCGTCGCCTTGTCGATTTCCTCGGCGGTGGCCGCGCCCTCCTCGATCATGCGAGCCGCCTCGTTCATGATGAGCGCCTGCAGCCGCGGCACGATGTAGCCCGGCGTCGGCCCGCACACCACCGGCAACTTTCCGATCGCTTCCATCAGCGCCTTGGCGCGCGCCAGCACGGCCGGGTCGGTGCCGGCGTGATAGCTCAGCTCCACCACCGGGATCACGTACGCCGGGTTGAGCCAGTGGATGTTGAGGAAGCGCTCCGGCCGCTTCACGAACTCCGCGATCTGCGTGACCAGGATGCTGCTCGTGGTCGATGTGAGGATGGCGTCGTCCCGGCAATGCGCGTTGATCTGCGCGAAGGCCTCGCGCTTGGCTTGCAGGGTTTCGGGCACGCCTTCGAACACGAGTTCCGCGGCGGCCAGTGCGCGCGGCGCGTCGGCGGCCCGCACGACGTCGATGCGCGCCACGATCTCCGGCACCAATTCGAGCGGCATCACGCCCAGCGACGCAAGTCCGGCGAGGCTCGATTCGACCTCTGCGATCACTTCGCCGTGCAGCTTTCGCCAGGCCTCGTCGCTGCGCTCGCGCAGGTCGACCAGCGACGCGCGATGACCCGCATACGCAAAGGCGATCGCGATGCCGCGCCCCATGCGCCCCGCGCCGACCGCCGCCACGCGCGGCAGCGATGCGTTCACCGGATCACGCGCCGTCATGGAGCCGTTCTTTCAGCGCATCGCGGCTCAGGCCATTGAGGCCCAGCGCGTCGAAAGTGCGCGGCCCCTTGCGCAGGTCGCGTCCGAGGAAGCCACCCACGATGGCCAGCAGGCCATGCGCGATCGGCGCGTCCACGCCGGCATGGCGCGCTGCCGAGGCCAGGAAGGCCAGGCCCAGCTCGGTGTCCTCGGTGATATAGCGGTGGCCATACAGGTCGATGTTCTCGCGCCAATCGCCCGACTTGACCAGCTGCTTGTGCGCATCGCCGTACATCCACTTGTCATTGTTGTAGTGATCGGACAGCGGATAGTGCGGCCCCGCATGGCCGAAGGCCTCGCGTACGGCGATGCGTTCGTTGTCGAGCTGGTCGGTCACGGCGCGCACGGCCTTCTGCGTGCCTTCGTTGTGGATGTCCCAGCGCTCGAAGTGCTGCAGCGGCGCGGCGTTCATCACCATCAGCGGCGGATGGATCACCGGCCCCGCGTTCATCAGCGCGCCAGACAGCGCATCGCCGCAGCCATGCACGCTGGGATAGGCCTGGCGGATCACCTCGATCGCTTCCTTCTCCTTGCGCGCCGGGTACACGCCGGTGGGCAGATGGATCGCGCGGATCGTCACGTTGACCTCGCGCTCCCCGTGCTTGCGCGCCAGGTAAGGCAGCGTGCCGGTCTCGGCCCAGGCCACGTCAGCCTTGCTGCCGGCCTCGCGGGCGATCTGCGCCATGACGTAGCTGCCGAAGGTGCCCGGCGGCAGGAACACCACCTGTCCGTCGGCCAGGTGCGGCGCCATGGCGCGCGCGATATCGGCCTGGGCAATGGCCGGCGAGGGAATCAGGACGAGCTGGGCGCCGCGCATGGCGTCGCCGATGTCGGCCGTGGCCTTCGCGATCTGGACGTCGCGCGCGCCCTGCGCGTCCTTGAGGTGGATCGACCCTGCCGCGATGACGGCCCCCAGCGCTGCCGCATCGCGGCGCCAGAGGCGAACCTCATGACCGGCTTCGGAAAGGTCGGCAGCGGCGGCGTAGCAGCCGTGGCCTCCGCCCAGGATTGCAATTTTCATGAAGCGACACCCCACAGGATTCGAGATTGATGATTTACCGACGGCCGTGTGCCAACACACTGCTTCCGCGTCGGGCCTAGGTACATTACTTTTCACATGTTTAGATGTCAATCAGTTTCAGCCCGCATTCGGCGTTCGAATTGAAAGGCCCGAAGGCTATGCGCCGGTGCCGCGCGTCGCGTACCCTGCGGCTTTGCACAACCAAGGGGATTGCGCATGGCCAGCTTCAACAAGTACCGCGCCGGCGGGTCGTTCCGGCTCGCGGACATCAAGCCGGGCGCAACGCCCTTCAAGGAAGGCTCCCGCAGCGAACAACTCGCGCAACTCGACGCGCTGGCGCTCCAGCTCGACGTGTTGCAGAACCTGCTTCATGCGGAAGGCAGCCGCAAGCTGCTGCTGGTGCTGCAGGGCATGGACACCAGCGGCAAGGACGGCACCATCCGCTGGGTGTTCTCGCGCACCTCGCCCCTGGGCGTGCGCGTGGCTGCCTTCAAGGCGCCCTCCCTCGACGAACTGGCGCACGACTACCTGTGGCGCTGCCATGCCGTCGTGCCGCGCTCGGGCGAAATCATGGTGTGGAACCGCAGTCACTACGAAGACGTGCTGGTGACGGCCGTCGAAGGCTGGATCGACAAGAAGGAACTGCAGCGCCGCTACGCCCAGATCAACGACTTCGAGCGGCTGCTCAGCGAAACCGGCACCGTGATCGTCAAGTGCATGCTGCACATCAGCAAGGATGTCCAGCGCGCACGCTTGCAGGAACGCATCGACACGCCAGGGAAGCACTGGAAATTCGCCCTCGGCGACCTCGATGCGCGCAAGAAATGGGACGACTACCAGAACGCCTATGAAAAAGCGCTCGGCGCGACATCGACCCGGCATGCGCCCTGGTACGTGATTCCGTCCGACAGCAAGACGCACCGCAACCTGATGGTCGCGCGCCTGCTGATCAAGACGCTGCAGGACATGAAGCTGAAGGAGCCACCGGCCGACCCGGGGCTCAAAGGGTTGATCGTCGAATGACCCGTGCACCGGCCCCGCGGCATCCGAAATGATGCCGGTCGACACATGAACGTCTGTACAAACGGTCAGTTGCGAGTCATATTGCGGTTCGTACCGTGTAGGACAACGGCTTACAGCCCGATACCACCACACACTCCGCGCAGCCCGGCGCAAGACCAAGGACAAATCGGATGCCCAAGCTCATCGTGATGCCCCATCCGGGCAAGACCAAGCTGATTCCGGTGGAGGCGACCAACACCAAGATAGGGCGGGCCAACAGCAACGACGTCGTCGTCGATTCAGAGCGCGTCAGCCGCTTCCACGCGATCTTGACCATCGAAAACGGCCGCGTCTGGATCCGCGACCTGAAGAGCAGCAACGGCACCTTCGTGAACGGCCAACGCGTGGAGTCGCGGGCCCTTTCGAACGGCGACACCATCCACGTCGGCGACTGCCCGCTTCGCTTCCTTGCCGGAGAACAGACAGTGACGCCAGCCGAAGCACTGCGGCTCATGTCGATACCCGGTGGGCTGACGGACCTGGGCAAGCTGCATTAGCCGAGACCGCGCTGATACGCCCTTCGTCGCAAAGGCCGACACGAGGCGTCTTTCCAGCTCTCGAGGAAAGGCCGACCGCAATAGCGCTTCGGCTGTGGCAACCTCGCCTCGGAATCCGATGGAGCGCTAAAAATCGACAGCGCGCCTGTCAGCCACGACGTCAGACGCTGGCGCCGCTGCCGAGGGTCGCTGGGATTTTTCACCCCCCTTCCAATAGACAGCGAATGAAGGCGGGGCGCCTCTCGATTGTTCTGATTCCGGTAATGCCAATCTACCCTCCAGCTGGATCTGCTTGCGACGCGTTTCGTGATCGATCACATGGCCGCTCGATCACTGGCACCAAGGTGGTCCGGCCCCTGCTTCGCGGCCGCCGCCAAGGCGCTCCTGCCTTGCGCGGCCCACGCACCGGCCAGAAGTTATAGAGCCTTGCGCCCCGCCTTTGATCGTCCTACGCTCGGCGCCCCGAGTGCGTTTTGGCTGGCACATTGCGAGCCCACTCAAGGCCTGTGGCGGCAAGAGCGCATGCTCTGCAGCTCCGGCGAACTGCTGCAATGGAAACCCGGCGAACCCTCACGCCGCGGTGCGCGATTCCCGTCCCGATTCAAGCCGTCGCAATGTCGCGATGGGCTGTTCGTCATCTGCCGGAGGAAGTTCACCATGCCATCAGCATTGCTGTCTCCAGGTGTCTACATCGAAGAGGTTGCGAGCGGGGTCCGAACGATCACGGGCGTCGCCACGTCGATCACCGCGTTCGTTGGCCGCACCTCGCAGGGCATCGTCAGCGAGCCCGCGCTGATCACGAGCTTCGGGGATTTCGAACGGCTGTTCGGCGGGGTCCAGTTCGACTACCCGCTGAGCTACGCGGTACAGGACTTCTATCTCAACGGCGGCAGCCAGGCGATCATCGTGCGGCTGGAGTCCGGCGCGGTCGCGGCCAGCGCCCAGTTGCCCACGGGCGGCGCCAACAACGAGGCGCTCAGGCTGCTCGCCAGGAGCCCGGGCACCTGGGCCAATTCGCTCACGGTCACATCGGACAACGCGACCGGCACGCCGAGCGACACCTCGCTGTTCAACCTGACGATCGTGCAGGCCGGCGGCGCGACCGAGAAGTTCCTCAACGTGTCGTCGAGCGCGAGCAGTGCGCGCTTCGTCGCACGCGTGCTCGACAGCGGCTCGCTGCTGGCCACGCTGCCGAAGGACGCCAGCGGCAACTGGGTGGCGCCGGCGGCCCGGCCGACGGCGGGGAGCGCGGCCTTCAGCGGTGGCGTGGACAGCGCGAATCTCGCCGACAGCGACTACGTCGGCTCCGCGGCGCTGAAGACCGGCTTGCATGCGCTCGAAAAAGCGAGCCTGTTCAACCTGCTGTGCATCCCGCCGGACGAGCGCGGCGGCGACACGTCTTCACCCGTGTACCAGGCCGCGATGGCGTACTGCGCAACGCGGCGCGCGGTGCTGCTGGTCGATCCGCCCGTGGCATGGGGCCTGATCAAGGAAACGGCAGCCGCGGCGGCATCGGATGCGACAACGGGCGTGGCGAGCCTCGGACTGACGGGCGAAGCCGCGCGCAATGCGGCGCTGTTCTTCCCGCGCGTCATCAAGTCCGATGCGCAGTTGAATGGTCAGCTCGACGTGTTCGCGCCATGCGGCGTGGTGGCGGGGATCATCGCCCGCACCGACAGCACGCGCGGCGTCTGGAAGGCGCCCGCGGGCCTGGACGCGGCGCTCAACGGCGTGCAGGGCCTGCAGGTCAACCTCACCGACGGCGACAACGGCGTGCTCAATCCGCTGGGCATCAATTGCCTGCGCGCATTCCCGGTCACGGGCCGCGTCGTCTGGGGTGCGCGCACGATGCGCGGCGCCGACCTGATGGCCGACGAATACAAGTACCTGCCGGTGCGCCGGCTCGCGCTGTTCATCGAGGAAAGCCTCTACCAGGGCATGCAGTGGGCGGTGTTCGAGCCGAACGACGAACCGCTGTGGTCGCAACTGCGCCTGAACATCGGCGCCTTCATGCAGGGCCTGTTCCGCCAGGGCGCGTTCCAGGGCAGCACGCCGGCGGCGGCCTACTTCGTGAAGTGCGACAGCGAGACCACGACGCAGAACGACATCAACCTTGGCGTGGTCAACGTGCTGGTCGGGTTCGCGCCCCTGAAGCCGGCCGAATTCGTGGTCCTGCGGCTGCAGCAAATGGCCGGCCAGATCGCCGCCTGAAGGAGGAAACGTCATGGCCCAGTTCAGCGTCAATCCCACCCGCTTCGACCCCTACAAGAACTTCAAATTCCGCGTCAAGTGGGACGGCCGCTACGTGGCCGGCATCAGCAAGGTCGGCGGCCTGAAGAAGACCACCGAAGTGGTCAAGCACCGCGAAGGCGGCGACCCGAGCACTTCGCGCAAGTCGCCCGGCCGCACCGAGTTCGACGCGATCTCGCTGGAGCGCGGCGTGACGCACGACCTCGAGTTCGAGAAGTGGGCCAGCAAGGTCTGGAGCCTGGGCGCGGGGCTGGGCTCGGAGGTCTCGCTGAAGGACTTCCGCAAGGACATCATCATCGAGCTCTACAACGAGGCGGGCCAGAAGGTGCTGGCCTATCGCGTGTACCGCTGCTGGGTCTCGGAGTACCAGGCGCTGCCCGACCTGGACGCGAATGCCAACGCGGTCGCCATCCAGCACATCAAGCTCGAGAACGAAGGCTGGGAACGCGACGTCGCGGTGGTCGAGCCGTCCGAGCCCTCGTTCAACTCCTGAGCGGCGCACTTTCACTTTGCCTGCGCAGAACTCTCATGACCCACCTGGCCGACGCGGATCTGCTGGCGGTCTGGGAGCGCATGCGCCGCGCGCCGCTGCCGCGAAGGGTTGCGGCATTGCTCGCGGCCACGACGCCGCAGGGCGTTGCCGCTGACGTCGGGCGCCTGAGCCTGGGCGAATCGAACCGGCGCCTGCTGGCGTTGCGCAACGGCATGTTCGGTGCGCGGCTGTCGTGCGTTGCGAACTGCGCGCATTGCGGCGAACGCATCGAGTTCGATCTCGACGCGGACGAGTTGGCGCACAGCCTGCGAGCGCCGGAGGATGCAGCGTCGCTGCGCGTGGAGCAGGACGGGTTTGCGATCGATCTCACGCTGCCGACGGTCGACGACTGCATCGCGGCTGCAGCGTCGGGGGATGCGGATGAAGGGTATCGCCTGCTGATGGAACGCTGCGTCCGTGGCGTGGGGCCGGATGGCCTGGAAGTCGTTGCCGATGCGCTGCCCGACGACTTGAAGAACGTCGTCGAGGACCGGCTGGGTTCCGCCGATCCGGCGGCCGAGATGGTGCTGTCCTTCGATTGCCCCGCCTGCGGTCACGCATCGCGCGCACCGCTTGACCTGGCGGCGTTCTGCTGGGCCGAGATCGAGTCGCGCGCGCCGAGGCTGCTCGAAGAAGTGCACATCCTGGCATCGCGGTATGGCTGGTCGGAGGCGAGCATCCTCGCGCTGAGTCGCGTGCGGCGGCAGCACTACATGGAGCTGGCGAGGTCATGAGCGGATTCCTCGAACGGCTGGCGACGGCAATGACCGAAGGCGCGTCGGTATCGGCCATCCGCCCTCGGCAAGCGTCGCGGTTCGAGCCGGTGACTGCAGCCGATGCGACGATTGCCGCAGGGTCCGTCGAAGCCGAAACGGAAGTGCGGGCGCCCTCGCCTGCGCGACGCGCGGCACCGGCCAGCGTGCATGCGGACGGACCGCGTGCCGAGGTGACGTCGACGGCAGAGCGCGCGACGACGGTGTCGACGCCATCAACGTCGATCGCCTCCGAAACGGCCGCGGGGCCCACTCAGCCGCTGCCAGGGCAAACACCGCAGAAGGTTTTGCCACCCACCCGCGGGCCCACAGAAGGCATGGCGCGTTCGTCGATCGCCGACCGCGAATTTGCGCGCGCGACGACAGGGATGCCCGGCCCCGCACAGCCCACGCACCCTCTCGCGAGCACGCCATTGCCCCCTGTCGAAGGGGCCGAGCCGATCACAGGCCCCGCCATTCCGCGGCCGTTCGCTGAAAAGGCGCAGCAATCCCGTGCGGCTGCGCGGCCCGTAGACGCCGCACGCGGCGAATCGCACGTCGTAGCGCCGCGCGAACGCGTGTACGTGTCGCTCCACGCGCCCGCTTCCGCGTCAACGCCGGCACCTGCACCGGCAACTGCAGGGCCACCGCCTCCGCGCGCCATACCGACTGCCGCCACACGTGAATCCGCCGATCCCACTGTCGTCGAAATCAACATCGGCACCGTCGAAGTCCGCAACCCCGCACCCGCACCCGCTCCGCGTGCCGCACGTCCGGCCCTCGGCCGCGCGGGACCACGGCTCGGGCTGCAGGCCTACCTCGAGCGCCGCTCACGGAAATGAGCACCGCCCTCGCCATCGCCTGCGTCACACGCACGCTGCGCAGCCTCATCGACCAGGCGCTGCAGGTGGCACCGCCTGCGAACCTCCCGGCCGACGTCTTGCCGACGGGGCAGATGCACGTCACCACGCTGCCGCTGGACCGCGTGCGCGCCGTCAACGCCAACGGCAATGTGCTGAACCTGTACCTCTACAGCACCGTGCCCAACCCGAGCTTTCGCAACAGCCTTCAGCCTTCGCGCGGCGCGGACCTCGCGGCGGCGCCGCTGGCGCTGAACCTGCACTACATGCTCACGGCCTATGGCCAGGACGACAACGAACTCATCTCGCAATTCATGCTGGGCCGCGCGATGCTCGCGCTGCACGACAACGCGGTGCTGATGCCCTCCGACCTCGCCGACGCGCTGGCCGGTGGCAATGTGCAGGACCAGATCGATCGCGTGCGCATCACGCCGCATCCGCTCGGCTTCGAGGAGATGTCGAAGTTGTGGCTGGCCTACCAGACGCAGTACCGGCTCTCGTCGGCGTACGAGGCATCCGTGGTGTTGATGGACAGCGCGAAGCCGGTGAGCGTGGCACCCCCGGTGCGCACGCCCATGGTCGTCGTCAAGACGCTGCAGCGCCCGGCCATCGATTCGCTGTCGCCGCAGATCGCCGCGCCAGGGGACAGCATCACGCTGCGGGGCGCAAATTTTGGCGACCCGTCGACACAGGTCATCGTAGCGGGCATAACGGTTGCGCCGGACAGCGCCAGCGCCGACACGCTCACTTTCACCTTGCCCGCGAACGCGCCGGCCGGCGTCGGCACGGTGAAGCTCGTGCAGCAGGTCGCGCTCGGTGTGCCGCCGGTCGTTCATCCCGGCGTCGGCATCGAGTCCAACGCGATCGCCTTCATGCTGAGCCCGGTGATCACGACCGCGTCGCCGATCAGCGTGGCGCGTGGCGCGGTGTTGCAATTGGGCGTGTCGCCGCCGGTGGGCGTGGCACAGAAGGTGGTGCTGCTGCTGGACGACATCGCCGTTCCGCAGCAAACGCATGCACCGGGCGACCCGGCGACGAGCCCGAACGTATCGTTCCCGATTCCCGCCAATTTCGCAGCACGCAGCTATCTGGCCCGCGTGATGGTCGACGGTGCTCCCAGCCCGCTGACCATCGACACGGTGCCCGCGAGCCCGACTTTCAACCAGGCCATCGGCCCGACGGTGACGCTGATATGAAGCCCACCCCCGAAGCGCCTGCGGCACTTCCCCCTCAAGGGGGCGCACCCAGCGGCCCGGCAGAGCCGGTTCCGCGGGGGGAATGGACCACCCCCGAAGCGCCTGCGGCACTTCCCCCTCGAGGGGGCGCACCCAGCGGCCCGGCAAAGCCGGTTCCGCGGGGGGAGTGGACCACCCCCGAAGCGCCTGCGGCGCCTCCCCCTCAAGGGGGCGCACCCAGCGGCCCGGCAAAGCCGGTTCCGCGGGTGCCCACGAACAGACTTCGCCGTGCTCGTCCTGGATTCATGCGTCGCGGAAGACGCTCGGCGTCATGGAGCACTGACTTGAAACAGCGCCAATGCTTGCCGCGTTCGATGCCGCATGACGCGATGCGTCAGGGGCGGGATCACGCCGACGGCGTGATCCATCACAGCCGGTGGTTGATCGGCCGGCACGACGCAGCGTGTCCTGGGCCGAGGGCATCGGGTGTTCCCCGCAGCGAAATAAAGGAGGAGGCCGAAGGCCGGGGGACATTCGCGGAGGGGAATACCCGGTGCCCTCGGCCCGCGCCCCTGTCCGCATTCCGTGCAACAACGGGGAGTTAGCACATGAAGTACCAGGTGAACATTTCGAAGGTGGTGGTGAACCATGGCGCCGGCTCGGCGGTCTCGCAGGCATCTGTGCAGCAACCCGCACAGGCTGCCGCACGCCGCGTACGTGCCGCCGCGCCCGGCCTCGCCACGGCCGACCTCGATACCCGCATCGCGGCCGCCATCACACAGGCCATCGCCAATGCCAACGCACGAAGGAGCCCAAGATGAGCGCTTTCCCCGGCTCCCCCCGTCTGCTCAAGGGCGCGATCGTTGGCATCGACCTGTTCAACCCGCTCGCGAGCATCATCTCGTTCCAGTACAACCCCGACACGATGACGCGCACGCTCGAAGCGCAGACCACGCGCAGCGACGATGGCGACCGCGGCGAGGCACTGCGACTGAAGGGCGCGCCGGTCGAGACGATCACGCTCGACATCGAGATCGACGCGACCGACCAGCTCGAGCAAGGCAACGCGCTGGCCACGGGCACGGGCATCTACCCGCAGCTCTCGGCGCTCGAGATGCTGGTCTATCCCAAGAGCGCGCTGGTGATCGCGAACACCGTGTTGCTGATGGCCGGCACCATCGAGATCATCCCGCCCTCCGGACCCTTCACACTGTTCATCTGGGGGCCGCAGCGCGTGCTGCCGGTGCGCGTGGGCAACTTCTCGATCGTCGAGGAAGCCTATGACGCGAACCTGAATCCGATCCGCGCGCGCGTGTCGCTGGGCCTGCGCGTGCTGAGCTACAACGACCTGCCGGTGACGCATCCGGGCTATGCGCTGTTCCTCGCGCACCAGGTCGGCAAGGAAACGATGGCCACGCTCAAAACGGTCGGCAACGTGCCGTCGTCGGGTGGCCTTTCGTATGCGCCGGGCATCGGCACCTCGATCTGAGACAGCGATCATGGCCACCACCAGCCGCTACGCCAACCTGCCGGTGCTGACACGCATCGACGCCACCGGCCGCATGACGAGCTACTTCAGCCGCCGCATGCTGCCCCAGGGCAACGACATGCCGCTGCTGGTCGGCGTGACGGTGACGCAGGGCGACAGGCTCGACCTCATTGCCGCGCGCACGCTTGGCGACCCGGAGCAGTACTGGCGCATCTGCGACGCCAACAACGCGCTCGACCCCTTCGACCTGACGGCCACGCTCGGGCGCGTGCTGCGCATCGCGGTGCCGCAGTTCTGAACCGGCAACAGGCGCCACCATGGACTTCCTCGGCATCCACCTCACGCTGCTGATCGGCCCGTCGGTGCCGGTGCCGGCGCCTGCCCTGCTGATGGAAGCGCTGGAAGGCGTGGAGGTGAGCACCGGCGGCGAGCGCTCGGGCTTCCAGATCAGCTTCCAGGCCGGCCGCTCGGGCCCCGCCGACCTGATCGACTACAGCCTGCTGGCCAGCCCGTTGCTGCAGACCTGGAACCGCGTGATCCTGATCGTGACCTTCAATGCCACGCCGCGCGTGCTGATGGATGGCTTCGTCACGCAGCGCGAGTTCTCGCCCAGCGACGAGCCGGGGCAGTCGCGCGTGACGCTGACCGGCGAGGACGTGAGCGTGAAGATGGACCTGGCCGAGCAGAGCACGCTGCATCCCGCGCTCGACGACAGCCTCATCGCCCTGAAGCTGATCGCCGAATACGCGAGCCTCGGCCTGACGCCGATGGTGATTCCGCCGATGGTCATCGACCCGCCGCTGCCGATCGACCGCGTGCCGGCGCAGACGCACAGCGACCTCGGCCATCTGCAGAAACTCGCGACGCGCAATGGCTACGTCTTCTACGTCGTGCCCGGCCCGGTGCCGATGGTGAACACGGCCTACTGGGGGCCGCCGGTGCGCGTCGGCCTGCCGCAGAGCGCGATCACGGTCAACATGGGACCGAACACCAATGTCTCGCGCTTCAGCGTGCACAGCGATGGCCTCGGCCCCGTGCAACTTGCCGGCCAGGTGCAGGACCGGCTGACCAACCAGGCCCTGCCGGTGAACCTGTTCGCCAGCCTGCGCCCGCCGCTGGCCGCGCTGCCGGCCTGGCTCATCAGCCAGCCCAATGTGCGCACGCGCCAGTTCCGCGAGTCGGGCGTCGACACGATGCAGGCCTTCGGCCGCGCGCAGGCCGAGGTGGAGGATTCGATGGACGCGGTGCAGGCCACGGGCGATCTCGACGCGCTGCGCTATGGCGACCTCCTGCAGCCGCGCGGCCTCGTCGGCGTGCGCGGCGCGGGCTACCTGCATGACGGGCTGTGGTACGTCAAGAACGTGACGCACCGCATCCGGAAGGAAAACTACACCCAGTCGTTCACGCTGACGCGCGAGGGCTGGGGGTCTACTGTTCCGGCGGTGATTCCATGACGCAGTTCTACGGCAAGTACCGCGGCAAGGTCGAGAACAACATCGATCCCATGATGCTCGGGCGCGTGCAGGTGAGCGTGCCGGCCGTGCTCGGCTCGGGCACGCTCAGTTGGGCGCTGCCCTGCGCCCCGTATGGCGGCTCTGGCATCGGCTTTTTCGCGGTGCCGCCGATCGGCGCGAATGTGTGGGTTGAATTCGAGGCCGGCAGCATCGACATGCCGATCTGGAGCGGTTGTTTCTGGGACGCCACGGGCGGCCCGCCCACGCCCGCCATCCCGCAGAACAAGTTCTTCAAGACCGAGAGCATTTCACTGCAGATGAGCGACCTGCCGGGGGCCGGCGGATTCACGCTGCAGGTCGGTGCGCCTGCCGTGCCGGTGCCGCTCACGCTGACGATGGACGCGAGCGGCATCAAGCTGGCGATGGGTGCGTTCAGCGTCGCGCTGACGGCTTCCGGCGTTTCGATCAACGACGGTGCGCTGGAGGTGATCTGATGCCCGGCTTCCTCCTCCACCTGGGCGCCGGCGTCACCTGCGTGCATGCGGGGCAGGCAATGCCGAGCGCGCCGTTCCCGCGCGTGATGCTGAGCAAGCAGCCTGTGACGACGGTGAGTGCTGCCTACACGGTGGCCGGCTGCGTATTCAACGTGTCGGGCTCGCCCTGCCCCTGCATCAGCGCCCAGTGGGTGACGCAGGCCACGCGCGTGATGGCCAACAAGCAACCCGTGCTGCTCGCCGACAGTCAGGCCGTGTGTGCGCCCAACGGCACCGGCGTGCTGATCACGACGACGCAGGTCCGTGTGAAGGGGATGTGATGCAACTCGGCTATCCCTATGGTTTCGACGCGCAGGGCCGCACGGCACAGGCGCTGGGCGACGATCACATTCGCGACCTGATCGAGCAGGTGCTGTTCACCTCGCCGGGCGAGCGCCTGAACCGCCCGACTTTCGGCACCGGGCTCGCGCAGTTGCTGTTCGCGCCGACGGGGCCGGAGCTGGCGACCGCGACGCAGTTCCTCGTGCAGGGCGCGTTGCAGCAGTGGCTGGGCGATCTGGTCAAGTTCACGGGGCTGCAGGTCGATTCGTCGGATAGCACGGTGACGGTGACGGTGCAGTACGTCGTGCTCGCTACGCAGCGGCAGATCTCTGCCGAGTTCACTCGGGGAGGTGCATAGGATGACGGCTTGCGTTTCGACTCGTTGGGGTGCGCGTGATTCGGGGTTGGGGCGCGATCACGCCGACGGCGTACTCCACTCCGCGAATGTCCCCCGCCGTCAACCTGCGGTTGCCGGCTCCTCCTTTATTTCGCTGCGTGGAGCACACCATCGACGTGATCCGGACGCGCTGTCGTTGATCGGCCCGCACAACGCACCGTTCCACGTGCCGAGGGTGCTGGGTATCCCCCGCAGCGAAATAAAGGAGGAGCCGAAGGCGGGGGACATTCGCGGAGGGGGATACCCAGCACCCTCGGCACGCACCGCGGTGATGAACCACCCCCGATGCGCCTGCGGCGCCTCCCCCTCGAGGGGGCGCACCCAGCGGCCCGGCAAAGCCGGTTCCGCGGGTGCCCACGAACAGACCTCGCCGTGCTCGTCCAGGTTTCATGCGTCGAGGAAGACGCTCCGCACCATGGGGCACTGACATGGACCAGACCTTCTGCTGCGACGCCCAACGCCGGATCGACGTCGCCAATTCGACCACGCTGAACGGCATCGACTTTCTCGAAGTCGTCGACGTCGGCAAACAGTTCCAGCAAGGGCTGCGCGTGCACTTCCTGCGCGCACCTGCACCGGCAGGCATCGTGGCAGCGAACGTCGCGATCAGTGGCGGCGAACGCATCACCGGACTCTTCATCGACCAGCCGCCGAAGTACGACGGGGACGCGCTCGTGCTGCACGTCAACGCGGCCGGCGACTTCTCCACCTACACGCTCAGCCTCGTGCAACCCGATGGCAGCGGGCTGCCGATGACGGGAATGGACCCGGTGCTGTCGCAGGCGGCGTTCTCGTTCAAGATCGACTGCCCCTCGCCGTTCGACACGTCCGCAGCGCCCGCTTGCCTGCCGGTCGTCCAGGCCGCGCCCGAACTCAACTACCTGGCCAAGGACTACGCCGCCTTTCGCCAGTCGCTGCTCGACCGGCTGGCCGTGCTGGTGCCGGACTGGAACGAGAGCCACGTCGCGGACTTCGGCATCACCGTCGTCGAGTTGCTCGCCTACGTGGCCGATGCGCTCAGCTACCAGCAGGACGCCGTTGCCACCGAGGCCTACCTCGGCACGGCCAGGCTGCGCACCTCCGTGCGGCGGCATGCGCGGCTGGTCGATTACTTCATGCACGAAGGCTGCAGCGCGCGCGCCTGGGCCATCGTTGCGGTGAGTGGCGAAGGCGTGTCGCTGCCCGCCGGCACGCCGCTCGTCGGCAATCCGAACGGCCTCACGGGCGCGCCGGTGATACCGACGCTCGGCTATGCGGCGGCGCTGGTGGGCAATCCGACGGTCTTCGAAACGGCACAAACCGCGACGCTGTTCGCATCACTTGCCACCATCGGCTTCCACACCTGGGGCGACCGGCGCTGCGCATTGCCGCGCGGCGCCACGCGGGCCACCTTGCGCGGGCGCTTCGCGCAACTCAAGGCCGGGGACGTGCTGGTGTTCGAGGAAATGCTGGGCCCCGAAACCGGCCTGCCCGCGGACGCCGATCCGCAGCACCGCCAAGCCGTGCGCCTCGTCACCGTTGCCTTGAACGACGCCAACGGCAGGCCGCTGTCGGACCCGCTCTACGACCAGCCGGTGACCGAGATCCAATGGGCCGATGAAGATGCGCTGGCGTTCCCGCTGTGCCTCTCGGCCCGCATCGCGCAAGGCAGCGCGGAGACCGACGTGGCCGACATCAGCGTCGCACATGGCAACGTCGTGCTGGCCGACCACGGGCGGCACATCACCACGCGGGAGACGCTGGGCAGCGTGCCAGCGCCCGCGCTGTTCCGCGCACCAGCCGACACGGGCCTGCCCTGTGCCGACACAGAGCTCGAACCCGTGCCTCCGCGCTTCCGCCCGCGACTCGCGCAGGCGCCGCTGACGTGGGCCATGCCGGCCGACCCCAACGACCTCGCGTCATCGGCCGCCGCCCTGTCGAAACCCTCCCCGGCACAGGCGATTCCCGCAGTGCAACTGCAGAGCCGGCTCAGCGGCCTGCAGCGCGACTGGACCCCGAGGCAAGACCTGCTGGGCAGCAATGCCGAGGACAACGATTTCGTGGTCGAGCCCGACGATGCCGGCGCTGCATGGCTGCGCTTCGGCGACGGCCTGCACGGCCGCCGGCCGCCATCGGGAACGCGCTTCAGCGCGATCTACCGGATCGGCAATGGCCGCGCCGGCAACGTCGGCGCGCAGACGCTCACGCAGATCGTCGCCGACAACCCGGCCATCCTGGGCGTGCGCCAGCCACTCGCCGCGCAGGGCGGCACCGACCCCGAGAGCATCGCCTCGGTGCGCGCCAAGGCCCCCTTCGCGCTGCGCACCCAGCAGCGCGCCGTGACCGTCGACGACTACGGCCGTGTCGCTGCGGCGCTGCCCGGCATCCAGAGCGCCGCGGCCACGATGCGATGGACGGGCAGTTGGCACACCGTCTTCATCACCGCCGAGAAACTCGGCGGCGGCGCTCTGACGGACGACGACAGGAACGCCATCAAGAAAGCCCTCGAAGGCCTGCGCATGGCCGGCCACGACATCGAGGTCGAAGCCCCGATCCCGGTGCCGCTCGACGTCAGCATGCGGGTGACGGCCAAGCCCGATTATTTCCGCGCCGACATTGCGCGCGCGGTGGCCCAGGTGTTCAGCAGCCGGATGCTGCCGAACGGCAAGCTCGGCTTCTTTCACCCCGACAACTTCCGCATCGGGCAGGACGTGTATTCGAGCCCGCTCTATGCGGCGGCGATGGCCATCGACGGCGTCGCGTCGGTGCAGATCACGCGCTTCCAGCGCCGCGACGCGCCGGGCCGCGCCGCGCTGGACAGCGGCATGCTCGCCATCGGCCGGCTCGAACTCGCGCGCCTCGACAACAACCCGGACTTCCCGGAACGCGGCGTCTTCGACTTCAGCGTGGGAGGTGGCAAGTGACCACGCCCTCGAGCGACCTGGACGTCTGCGGCGCCTGCGCCGGTACCGCGCCGCAAACGCCTGCGCCCGTGACCAACCGCGCCGGCCTCGCGACCATCGCGCGGCGTGTCGGCACGCAGCCGCAGTTCAAGCAGACGATGGAGTCCCTGCTGGGCAACCTGCCCGAGTTGCGCACGCGCTCCGATGGCGACTTCACCATCGGCCTGGTCGATGCGTGGGCCGGCATCGCCGATGTGCTGACCTTCTACCAGGAGCGCATCGGCAACGAGTCCTACCTGCGCACTGCCGGCGAACGCCGTTCGCTCACTTGGCTGGCCGAACTGGTCGGCTACGTGCCGCAGCCCGGCGTGGCGGCCGGCACCTGGCTGGCCTTCACGATGACCGCCGCGCCCGGTGCGCCCGCCACGGCCCCCGGGCCCGTCGAGATACCCGCAGGCACTCGCCTGCAGAGCGTGCCCGGCCCCGGCGAATTGCCATTGACCTTCGAGACCACGCTCGCCGTTCCCGCGCGCGTCGAGTGGAACGCTTTCCGGCCCAGCCTGTCCAGGCCGCAGCCGGTGTCCGCCGACATGCCCAGCATCCTGTTCAGCGGTGTCGGTACCGGCCTGAAGCCCGGCGATTCGCTGGTGATCGTGCCGGACGACGAAGGCAGCCGGCCCGTCTTGCGCACGGTGGCGACGGTGACGCCGATGCCTGTGCAGCAGCAGACGCTGGTGTCGCTGCGCCCCCTCGTCACCGCCGCGCCGCGACCGCCCCGGCTGCCGGTGCGCATCCCCCTCGCGCAGGGCATCGACCGCGCCATCGAGACGCTCGCGCTGCAGCGCATCCAGCCCCGGCCGCTGGACATCGCGGTGTCGCGCATTGCGCCCACCAACTGGTCGATGCTGGCGAGCCGCGCCACCGTGCAGGCCACGCCGTTCGTCGCCCGTGCCGCCGACCTGAGGTCTTTCGCCTGGCGCTGGCGCCTGCGTCCACGCGACCTCTTCGCCAGCCTTGCGGCCTGGCAGCCGCCGGCGACGCCGGCTGTCTACGCCTTGCGCACGCGGGCCTCCTTGTTCGGCCACAACGCGCCCGACACGCGCAGCCTGCCCACGCCGATCAACACGCAGTATTCGGGCGACCGCGTCGGCGGCGGCGGCGACTGGCAGCCGCAGACCACGCGCCAGCAGCCCGTGCTCGACACGACCTATCCGCGCATCGCCGCCACGCGCGACGACGCGCCCAGCTTCGCCGCCATGACCTGGACCGACGCGCAAGGCCCGCACTGGCTCGTCGCCAGCGTTGACAGCACCGCGGAAACCGGCATGTCCAACTTCACGCTGACCGGCAAGGCCACCAGCCTGAACCTGAGCCTGCTCGGCGAAAGCGACGAGGGGGCCGTCGACATCACCTTCAACAACTTCGCCGTCTACCGCGGCACCAGCGTGCTCGCCGAAAGCGAGCCCCTCGTGCTCGCACGCCTGCCGCGCAGCGACGAGCCGCTGGCGGCCGACAGCGTGATCGACCTCGACACCTGGGTCGACGGCCTCCATGCCGGCCAGAACATCGTCGTCACCGGCGAGCTGGACGCATCGCGCGGCACCACGGCCAGCGAGGTCGTGCAGATCCTCGAAGTCGACCAGGTCATCGCGGCCGGCGGCTACACCAGCCTGACGCTGGCCAGCGCGCTCCTCAACGCCTATGTGCGCGACACCGTCACCATCAACGGCAACGTGGCAGCGGCGACGCACGGAAGCACCGTGCAGGAGGTGCTCGGCAGCGGCGATGCGACACGCGCCTCGCAAAGCTTCACCCTGCGCCAATCGCCGCTCACGTACGTCAGCGCGCCGACGGCCAGCGGCGTGGCTTCCACGCTGGCGCTGCGCATCAACGGCGTGCTGTGGAGCGAGCGGCCCAACTTCTTCGGCAGCGCGCGCGGCGACCGCATCTACACCACCCGCCTCAACGACGACGGCACCACCACCGTCACCTTCGGCGACGGCATCAACGGCGCGCGGCCCGCCAGCGGCAGCGAGAACATCGTTTCCAGCTACCGCAAGGGCATCGGCGCGGCCGGCAACATCGCGGCAGGAAGGCTGAGCCTCCTGCAGGTGCGCCCGCTCGGCGTGCAGAGCGTGACCAACCCGGTCGATGCCAGCGGTGGCACCGACGCCGACGGCCCCGAGGACATCCGCACCAACGCCGCGCTCACCTTGCGGGCACTCGACCGCATCGTCTCGCTGCAGGACTACGAGGACTTCGCGCGCGCCTTCGGCGGCATCGCCAAATCGCTGGCCACCTGGAGCTGGCACGGCCAGTCGCGCGGCGTGTTCGTCACGGTGGCCGGCATCGAGGGCGCCGACGTTCCGCCCGACAGCCCCGTCTATCAGAACCTGCTGGCAGCGATCGCGGACGCGGCCGAGCCGAACGTGCCGGTGCGCGTGGCTTCGTACCGCCGCGCATCCTTCACCTTCGGCGCGACGCTGATGGTCGACCCGGCACGGGACATGAACGCCGTCCTCGCCGCCGCCGACGCCGCCGCGCGCGCGGCCTGGGCCTTCGATGCGCGCGCCTTCGGGCAGCCGGTGCCGCGCAGTGAAGTCATCGCGCTGCTGCAGGCCGTGCCCGGCGTCGTCGCGGTGCGGCTCTCGGACTTGCGGCGCACCGACAACGCGCTGTTCGAAGTCGCCCTGAGGCACCTGGTGGTGTTGCGCGAGAACACGCAACTCAACGCCGCCCTGCCCCAGCTCGCCGAGGACAACACGATGCTCGCCGCGGAACTGCTCACGCTCGATGCGCGCCCGCTCGACCTCAAGGCCATCTGGGCCGAGGCCCCGCCCACCGGAGCGACGCCATGACCCCGCTCGACGGCAACGCCCTGCTGCAACTGCTGCCTTCGCTCTACCGGCTGCGCGACGCCGAGCGCGGCAACGTGCTGGCCCGCCTGCTCGACGTGCTCGCGCATCCGGTGCAGGTGCTGCAGGAAGACCTGGCCCAGCTCTACGATGACCAGTTCATCGAAACCTGCGCCGACTGGGTCGTGCCCTACATCGGCGACCTGATCGGCTACCGCCAGCTGAACGGCGTGACGGCCGCCATCAGCAGCCCGCGCGCCGAGGTGGCCAACACCATCCACCTGCGCCGCGGCAAGGGCACCGTGACCGTTCTTGAGGGGCTCGCGCGCGACGTGACCGGCTGGGATGCGCGTGCCACCGAGTACTTCCTGCAGCTCGCGCTGACGCAGCACATGAAGCATGTGCGCCCCGGCGCTGGCGGTAACCTCGATCTGCGGCACGAGGCTGTGCTCGAACGCATCGGCACCGCCTTCGACGCCACCGCCCGCAGCGTGGACGTGCGCGGCATCGGTGCCTGCGGCGGGCGCTTCAACCTGCCCCACCTCGGCATCCACCTGTGGCGCCGGGCCAGCACCGGACTCACGCGAGTCAGCGCATTCCAGGTCGACGCCCTGCGCTGGTTCTTCAACCCGCTCGGCGCCGACATGCCGCTGTTGCGCGACCCGCAGCCGATGCCCGGCGATGCGCCGCGCGCGACCGAGTCCAACCTGCCGCTGCCCATCACGCGGCGCGGCCTGGCGGCAAGCCCTGCCGCGTTCCATGGACCCGATGCGTCGCTCTTCATCGAGGGCCTGGCCGACGGTACCGTGCCGATGGCGGCCGACCTGTCCAACCTCGACGCCGCGGGCACGCAATGGGCGCACACCGCGCCGGCCGGGGCGGTCCTGGTCGACCCCGAACGCGGCCGCATCGTGTTCGCGCAGGCACCTGCCGCGCCGGTGGTCGTGCGCTTCCACCACGGCAGCGTCTCCGCCCTGGGCGGCGGCGAGTACGAACGGCAGGACACGCTGAACCTGGCGCTGGCGCCGGTCGTCCCCGCGGTTCAGACGCCCGGCGGCTTGCAGGCGGCGCTGACCCAGGTCGCGGCCGGCGGCGCCGTCGAGGTCGCCGGCAGCCTCACGCGCGTCGAGACGCCCGCCATCGCGCTCGCCGCCAATGCCGTCGTCGAATGGCGCGCGGCCGACCAGAGCCGGCCGGTGGTGCAGTTGTCGGGCGCGCTCGAAATCAGCGGCGCCAACGGCTCGGAGCTGACACTCAACGGCCTCGTGATTGCCGGCGGCGCACTGCATGTGGCGGCCACCGCGTCGGGCGGAGCGCTGCGCAGCTTGCGGCTCGTCCACTGCACGCTGGTACCCGGCATGGCACTGGCTGCCGACGGCAGCGCGCAGCAAAAGCCCGGCACCCCCAGCCTGATCGTCGAGACGCCGGGCACCGTGGTCGAACTGGACCACTGCATCGTCGGCGCGCTGCGCATCCACGAACTGGCGAGCGTGTCGCTCACCAGTTGCATCGTCGATGCCGGCGACCCGGCGGCCGTGGCCTTTGCCGCACCGGACGGCAGCGGCCCGGGCGCGCCATTGAGCGCCGACCAGTGCACCGTCATCGGCCGCATCCACACCGAGGCACTGCAGTCCGCATCCAACTGCATCCTCCATGCGCAAGCCGCAACCGTCGCCGAGACGCCAGCCTGGCCCGCGCCCGTGTGGTCGGAGCGGCGCCAGGAAGGCAACGTGCGCTTTTCCTACCTGCCGCTCGAGTCGCTGGTGCCGCGCCGCTTCCGCTGCCAGCCGGCCGCAAGCGCCGACCGCACGCGCGTCGTGCCGATGTTCAATTCGCTGCGCTACGCCGACGCAGCCTATGGCCAGTTGAGCCGGCGCTCCGCCGCCGAAATCCTGTCCGGCGCCGACGACGGCGGCGAGATGGGCGTCTACCACGAGGTCATGGCACAGCAACGCGAGAGCAATCTGCGCCTGCGCCTTGCCGAATACCTGCGGGTCGGCCTGGACAGCGGCCTGCTGTTCGAGACCTGAGCCGCCGAGGGGAGAACTCCGATGAAAGCCGACTTCAGCCGCAACACGTTCGACCCGCGCAAGCACTACGCCGCCGTGCTCGAACAGCAGGGCCGCGTGCAGCTCGACGCCGATCGCAACGAACAGCACCAGATCGACGCGCATCGCAGCGCGAGCGTGGCGCGCGACGTGATCGGGCTCAGCGGCGCGCCCAACGCGGGCGGCGGCTTCGGCCTGCGCTTCACCGCCGACGGGACCGACCTCGCGATCACGCCCGGCCGCTTCTACGTGGACGGCCTGCTGTGCGAGAACGATGCCGACGACGCTTTCGTCTTCACGAGCAACGGCGACACCAACGCCACGCTGCCCATACCGCGGCCCGAACTGGCCCCCTTCGCGCCAGGCCAATGGGTG
The DNA here is from genome assembly GCF_037889915.1 of Variovorax humicola. Classification (NCBI taxonomy): domain Bacteria; kingdom Pseudomonadati; phylum Pseudomonadota; class Betaproteobacteria; order Burkholderiales; family Comamonadaceae; genus Variovorax; species Variovorax humicola. Next base: position 215,477 of record NZ_JBBKZV010000004.1, read on the forward strand.
GTGCTCAGCGCCGCCGCCGGAACGCAGCAGCAGTTGCGCATCACCAGCGTGAGCCCGACCGACACCGGCGTCGTGCTCGGCTTGTCCGGAGCCATCCAGCGCCCCCCGCCACCCGCAGCCCCCGCGACCGGCCCCTTCACCGGCACGCTGCAACGCACCGCCACCTACCTCACGCAGCCGGACTTTCCGAACCCCGACCATGCAGGCACGTCGACCACCGGGGCGGCCATCCTCTCGCTGGCCAACGGGCTGTACGTCACCTACCTCGACGTGTGGGAACGCCACGTCAGCGCGCTCGACGATCCCGCAATCCGCGAGACCGCGCTCGGCGGCCCTGACACCGCCGCCCGCGCCAAGACGGTCTGGCAACTGAAGCTGCTGCAGGTCACGCCACCCTCAGGGTCGGCTGCGGCATGCGGCACCGCATTCCCCGAATGGGATGCGCTCGCCGGCGTTGGCAGCGGCAGCCTCGCAGCACGGGCCGCGCCGTCACAGGGCCAGGCCGGTCCCTGCCTGATCCCGCCCGGTGGCGGCTACCAGGGACTGGAGAACCAGCTCTATCGCATCGAGATCCACGACAGCGGCGCCGACGGCACCGCGACCTTCAAGTGGTCGCGCGACAACGGCAGCGTCGTCACGCCGGTGCAGTCCTTCAACGGCAGCACGCTGACGGTCGCCAGCACCGGACCGGACGACGCACTGGGCCTTGCCAACGGACAGTGGGTCGAGATCCTCGGCGACTTCGAGGAGCTGCATGGCGTGCCCGGGCAGATGATCCAGATCGCCACGGTCGACCCGGCGAAATCGACCGTCAACTTCGCATCGCCACCGCGCCCGATCGCCACGAACCTGCATCCGAAGATGCGGCGCTGGGACGGTGCCACCGGGCTGGTCGCGATACCGGCCGGCGGCAGCGGCTGGATCGACCTCGAAGCCGGGGTGCAGGTCGCGCTGACACCGGGACAGTTCGCATGCGGCGACTATTGGCTGGTTCCGGCCCGCGCAGGCGCCGCTGCCACTGTCGAATGGAACCACGCGACGCCGCAGCCGCCGCAGGGCGTCCATCACCATCTCGCGCGCATCGGCCTCCTGAACTGGACCGGCACCGCCGCGAACAGCACCCTCAATGACTGCCGCCCCGCCTTCGCACCCCTGACCGACATTCCGCCTGCGCTGCACATCACCAGCATCAGCTGGCAGAACGACGACGTGGTGTCGCTCGCCCAGTTCGCGGCGGGCTTGTCGGTCACGCTGGACGGCGCACCGATCGCGCAGTATTCGGTCACGCTGCAGAACACGCCCACGCTGCTGTCGCTGATGACAGCCAACGACAGCTCGATGGTCGTCACCATCGAGATGCCCATCGCCGTGCCGAACCAGCCGGCCGGCGCCAATCCGCCGCCGACGATGCCGGCAACGGTCGTGCTTTCCGGCAGCCCGATCTCGTGGAACCCCGCCACGAACAGCCTCACCTGGATGCCGAGCGCCGCCGCGACCACCATCGTCAACAGCGCCACCGGCGGCCAGGCCCGCGTGCGCGTGCGGCTCAAGGGCGACTTCGTCTGGGGCGACCAGGGCCAGCAGCGCCTGTACCTGGACGGCGCCACGCGCGGCCGGCCCGGGCTGAGCACTTCGCGTCCCAACACCCTGCGCACCGACCTCGCGCTGCCTTCGGGGCTCGGACGCCGCAGCAGCGATTTCGACAGCTGGTTCCTGCTGCAGTTCGCCGACACGCCGGTCTCGCTGGGGTCCTTCTTCATCGCACCCGGCACGATCATCGGCGGCGGCGCCCCCGTGGCCCAGGTGCAACTGGCCAGCGTGGCGAAGGCGGCCGTGAACGTGGCCTTGACGGTGACGAGCCAGCCGCAGATCGCGGTCACCGTGGCCAGCCCGGCCGTGGTGCCGATCGGCCAGTCGAACGTCAACGTGCCGGTGACCATCAATGCGCCGGCGTCGAGCAGCCTGGTCACGGTCACCGCGACAGTGCCGCCGGTTCCGAATTCGCCGCTGACCACGACGCTGTCCGCCAGCGTGCTGGTGGTGGTGGTGAGCGTCGGCGTATCGCCGCCGAGCGCGTTGCTGCTGGTCGGCGCGACGCAGCGCTTCTCGGCAACCGTCAGCGGCGTCGGCCTCGCGCTGCCGGACGGCATCAGCACCGCCGTGAACTGGAGCTGCAGCGGCGGCGCGATCGACCGCACCGGCACCTACACGGCGCCAGGCGTTGCCGGCAGCTTCACCGTCACCGCGACCAGCGTGGCCGATCCGACCAGGAGCGCCCAAGCCGTGGTCACCGTTCGCACCAAGGGCAAGGACAAGGACAAGGACGCCAAGGAGACCAAGGAAACGAAGGAAGTGCGCGAGAAGGTGTCGGACGTGGTCACCAAGGTCTCGGACGTGATCAGCAAGGTGTCGGACGTGACGCCCAAGACGCGGGACGTGATCTTGCAGCCGTTGGCGCCGCGATCGGTGGCGGCGCCGCCGGCGACCCGCAGCGCGTTCATCACGCCGGAGGAACGGCCGCAAGTGGGGGCAGCGCCCGCTGCGAAAGCGGACCAGCCGGTCGCGCCGGACGATGCCCCCGCCGCAAGCGAGAAAAAGCCGGCGGCGAAGGCTGCCGCCAAGCCATCCAGCAAGCCGCGCAAGAAAAAATGAAAGACCCTGTCCTGCTCGTACTGGCCGACGAATGCGACAGCGCCGCGGCGGCCTTCGTCGCGCGCCACCGCGGCGAAGGTGCGCGCTTGCTGGCGCCGGCGGACCTGTCGTCGCCGGGCTGGTCGTATCGCGTGGGCGATGCGTCGAACTCCGTCGCCATGGTGGCTGGCGAGCGCATAGCCGCCGAGCAACTGGGTGGCGTGATGACTCGCCTCGCAGGCATCTCGCCCGCGCACCTGCCCCACGTCGTCGAAGCCGACCGCGAATACGTCGCCGCGGAGATGAGCGCCTTCCTGCTCGCCTGGCTCAGCGCGCTGCCCTGCCCCGTGTGGAACCGGCCGGCCGCGCCTTCGTTGTCGGGGCCGGCGTGGCGCTGGGAGCAGTGGCGGCAGTTGGCGACGCAAGCCGGCCTGAACGTCGCACCATCGCATCGTGTGGTGCAGCGCGAGGCACAAGCCGCCGCTCCTGCGCCGGCAACATCCCGCTGCAGCGTCGTCGGAAGCAAGGTGATCGGCACCGCGTCCGCGCGGCGGCGCCATGGTGCACGCCGCCTGGCCGAGGCTGCTGGCGTCGAGCTGCTCGAGCTGTTGTTCGATGGCGATGACGACGATGCCACGCTGGTCGGCATCGGCCTTCACCCGAATGTCGAAGAACCGTCCATCAGCGCTGCCGTGATCGAGGGTTGGCATTCATGACCGCACCGGTGCTGCTCTGGGGCTCGCCGCACGACGTGCCGCTCGCGGCCGTCTGCACCGCGCTGAGCCATCTCGGCACACCCATGTTCCTGGTCGACCAGGCCCGCGTGCTCGAGACCGCGCTCGCCTTCGACGCCGACACCGGCGATGGCTGGCTGCACGTCGGCGACCAGCGTTGCGACCTCGGGGCGGTACGCTCGGCCTACATCCGCCCCGACGCCTGGGATCGCACCGACAGCGTCGCCCGCGCCGGCCCCGGCAGCGCGCCGTGGCTGTATGCATCCGAGGTCGAGGATGCCGTCCTCACCTGGCTCGAACTGACGCACTCGCGCGTCGTCAATCGCCCCGCCGCCATGGCCTCGAACGGGTCCAAGCCCTACCAGATCGCGCTGATCCGGCAGGCTGGCTTCGACGTGCCCGACACGCTGGTCACCAACGACCGCGAGGCGCTGCGCGCGTTCCACGCACGGCACTGCCACATCGTCTACAAGTCGAACAGCGCCGTGCGCAGCATCGTCTCGCGCTTCTACTTCTGCAACGACGATCGCCTGGCCCGGCTCGCCACCTGCCCCACGCAGTTCCAGCAATACATTCCCGGCCCGGACTACCGCGCGCACGTCATCGGCGACGAAGTGTTCGGCCACCGGATCGACTGCGACGCGGACGACTACCGCTACCCGGGCGCCCTCGCCGCGCGGATGCGGCCATGGACGGTGGACGCAGCCCTGGCCGACCGCCTGCGCGCCCTCGCCGCCTCGCTCGGTCTCGCCATGGCCGGCATCGACCTGCGCCGTTCGGCGGACGGCGCATGGTTCTGCTTCGAGGTGAACCCTTCGCCCGGCTTCACCTTCTTCGACGACGACGAAGCGCCCGTGCTGGCCCGGGCCACGGCGCGCCTGCTGAGCCGGCCCTGAGAAGGAGCGCAAATGAACCCCCGCATGGCAAGCCAGTCGCAGCAACAACGAAAAAAGCCGGCGGCCATCGCCCGACTCGTCCCGGATCGCCGCGCGGCCGGCGCAGGCGCGACGAACGCGGCGGTGCAACCGCTCGAGACGGCGACCCGCGGCTTCATGGAACAACGCTTCGGCCACGACTTCGCCAACGTGCGCATCCACACCGACGAGGCCGCCGCGCAGGCTGCGTTGTCGCTCGGCGCGGAGGCGTTCACTACCGGCCGCGACATCTCGTTCGCACCGCGCCGCTACGCCCCCGGCAGCCCCGCCGGCCGCGAGCTCATCGCGCACGAACTGGCCCATGTCGTCCAGCAACGGCACGGTGCCGCCGGCGCAAGCACGCCGGGCGGCGAGACCCATCTCGAAGCACAGGCGAACCATGCGGCCACCGCAGCCATGCGAAGCAGCGCCATGCCACCCATCGGCGCGGCTGCGCAGTCCATCCAGCGCCGTGTGCCGCTGCGCGACGTCGGCAAGGGCGAGTTCTCGGGCATGCCGCGCCTGGGTGAACTGATCGACCGTCTCAACGGCATGTCGACGGGCCTGACCTACGCCAACGACAACGGCGTGCTGACGGTCACCCCGATCGCCGAGGGAACCCCGAGCGAATTCGACCGCCAGATGCAGGCTTTCATCGACGACCCGGCCAACATCCCGATGCGCTTCACCAACCGCCACGGCCTGATCGGCGACAAGGGGCATGGCTACCACGACCCGGTCGACGTCGACACCTGGATGAGCGGCTACGTGGACATCGACGACCTGCTCGCCAGTTCTGATCTCGGCCTGCAGACCTCGCTCGTGCACCTGTTGCGCGAGCGCGGCCAGACGAAGAACTACGACCGCCGCATCGGCACCGAATCGCTCGATGCCAGCCAGGAGGGCCCCGCGAAAGAGTTCGCGCGCGCACATGCCAGCGGCATCGACGCCGAGCTCAAGGTGCTGCGCGATTTCTTCGGCGACCCGAGCATCGTCATCGTCGATGCCGACTCGCGCCGCTTCCGCAACGACCGCCGCGACGTGATCCGCGAGAAGGAAACACGCGGCCGCGGCGCGGAGGGGCAAGGCCTCCTGGCAATCGACTGGGAGGTCGTGCTGCACAAGGGCCGGCGGGTGGTTTCCGCCGTCGAATACAAGCGGATGCGCGATGCCGAGCGCGCCGCAGCGGCCGACGCCGCCGCGCCTGCGCCATGAGCACGAACCCGGGAAACATCGCATGCCCACGCAGTCTTCGCCACAGCAAGTCTCCTGGCTCGATGCGAACCAGCGCGTCATGGTGGCGGAGTTCGCGAGACTGAAGCAGCGGCTCGGCGATGCGGGCGACGCGCAGGCATTGGAAGAAGCCGCGCAATCCGCGCTGGCCGCGATGCCCTCCCCTGCGGCGATCGATGTGCTCGCGGATTTCTTCGGCCTCAGCGCCTTCGAACGCGACGTGCTGCTGCTGTGCGCCGGTGTCGAAATGGACGCGCGTCTCGCCACGCTCTGCGAAAACGCCTCCCCTGAACCGCGCAGGCCGGGCGCCACCTTCGGCCTCGCCCTGGCAACGCTGGCCCAACCCCACTGGAGCGCACTCGCCCCCGCCAGCCCGCTGCGGCGCTGGCGCCTGCTGGAACTCGACGACGCAGCCGGGCTCACGCGTGCACCCCTGCGCATCGACGAACGCGTTCTGCACCACCTGGCCGGCGTGAGCTATCTCGACCCGCGCCTGCGCAGCCTCATGCGCCCCGTGACGCCGTCGGCCTTCATCGCCGGTGCGCATCGCGGCGTCTGCGATGACGTGGCCGCCGCCCTCGAAGCTGCGACCGCAAGCCCGGCCTTGTGGCTGACCGGCGACGATGCCAATGGGCAGGTCGATGTGGCAGCAGACGTGGCTGCGCGACTGGGGCTGGTGCTCCACGTGCTGCAGGCGGACGACATCCCCACCGCCAGCGCCGAGACGGATGCCCTCTCCACGCTCTGGGAACGCGAGACCTTCATGCTCGGAGGCACCTTGCTGGTGTCTGCCGGCGCCGACCCCTTGCCGCCCGCGGCCATCCGCTTCATCGAGCGCCTGCACAGCCTCGTGTTCATCGGCGCTGCCCAACCACAGCCACTGGAACGCGCCGCAGTGCGCTTGCGCGTCGACAAGCCCGACCCCGCCGAACAAAAGCGCCTGTGGCAACAGGCGCTGGGCGATGGCGCCGCGCACCTCGACGGCGCGCTCGATGCGATCGCCGGCCAGTTCAGATTGAGCGCGCGGACCATTCAGGCCGAGGGCGCTTCGCTCGCGCGCGCGCTCGCCACCAGCGACCACCCCGGCAGCGCGATGTGGTCCGCGTGCCGAAGCATCGGCCGTTCGAAGCTCGACGAACTCGCCCAGCGCATCGACAGCGTCGCCGACTGGAACGACCTGATCCTGCCCGAGCCCCAGATGGCCGCCCTGCGCCAGATCGGTGCCCACGTGCGCAACCGTTTGAAGGTCCACGTCGATTGGGGTTTCGCCGACAAGGGCCAGCGCGGCCTCGGCATCACGGCCCTGTTCGCCGGCGAGAGCGGCACCGGCAAGACCATGGCCGCCGAAGTGCTCGCGCACGAGCTGCAACTGGACCTCTACCGCATCGACCTGTCGGCGCTGGTCAGCAAGTACATCGGCGAGACCGAGAAGAACCTGAGCCGTGTGTTCGCCGCCGCGGAAGACATCGGCGCGATCCTGCTGTTCGACGAAGCCGACGCACTGTTCGGCAAGCGCAGCGAAGTCAAGGACAGCCACGACCGCTACGCCAACATCGAAGTGAGCTACCTGCTGCAGCGCATGGAGTCGTACCGTGGCCTGGCCATCCTCACGACCAACCTGAAAGCCGCGCTGGACCCGGCATTCCAGCGCCGCATCCGCTTCGTCGTGCACTTCCCCTTTCCCGATGCCGCGATGCGCAAGGCCATCTGGCGCCAGGCGTTTCCGGCCCGGACACCGTGCGGCGCCATCGACTTCGACAAGCTCGCGCGGCTCGGCGTCTCCGGTGGCGGCATCCGCAACATGGCGATCAACGCGGCCTTCCAGGCGGCCGAACTGAACGAGCCGGTGTCGATGGCGCACCTGCTGCAATCGGCCCACCACGAGGCCTCCAAGCGCGACCGCCCCTTCAGCGACGCCGAGACGAAAGGCTGGACATGACCCGAGGAGGTCGACCATGAAAGCCGCTGCACCCCTGCAGGCGCGGGCCTCCCGCGCAGTGTCGAATCCGGCCGCCGCCAGCGGGCTGCTGCAGCGGCAGTGCGCATGCAGCCCGTGCAGCGCGTGCAGCGCGAAGTCATCGACGGACGATCTTGCGCAGCGCAAGGAACGCGAGTTCCTGCAGGCTGAACTCGTGATCGGCGCCAGCAACGATCCACTGGAGCGTGAAGCCGACCGCGTCGCCGACCAGGTCCTGACGGGACCCGCGCATGCAGCGGCACACGGCGTTGCCCCTCGCATCCAGCGCGCCACCGCGCAAGCTTCGCAAGAAAGCGCGGCGGCCGTGCCTGCGAGCGTGCATCGCAGCCTTGCAAGTACGGGCAGTCCACTGGAGCCGGCGCTGCGCCGCGACATGGAAGACCGCTTCGGCCACGACTTCTCCGAGGTGCGCGTGCACGCCGACGCAGCGGCCGAGCAATCGACGCGCGAGGTCCAGGCGCACGCCTACACCGTCGGCCACGACGTGGTCTTCGGCGCTGGCCAGTACGCGCCCGCCACCTCGCGCGGACGGCATCTGATCGCGCACGAACTGACCCACGTCATCCAGCAAACCGGCGCGCCGGTGATGCGCCGCAAGTCGGCCACCAAGGCAACGACACCGCAACAGGACGAAGAGGACACAACCCGCACCGACCACACCGCTCCCTGCACCGGCACAGGCGCGCGCAGGATCCTCCAGCGCGATTTCGCACTCGAGCCGCCGCGGCCGCGCGCGGAGGGCAAGGTGCTGACCGCGCCAGAGATCGCCGCGGCCATCGCATTCAACCAGCGCGTGGTCACGGTCATCGGCACGGCCGGCGTCAGCGAATTGCGCGACGTGCTTGGCATCGAGCCAGTGCCGGCCGTCATCGACGAAGACTTCGTGAATGCAGTGGTGCGCTGGCAGGCGGTGCAGGCCATCGGCCAGGACGGCAAGCTGGGGCCGGGCACGGCACGCCGCCTGTTCCGCGAGATCGGCGCCGAGGGCGTGGGCCGTGGCGCGCTGGTCCACGGCCCGGCGTACCACGCGGTCACCTCGCTGACGCCGCCGCTGGTCGGCGGGATACGGCAGGCCACCTTCAACTTCGACGCCGAATTCGCCGACGACCCGGCCAACGGCCTCTTCGCCTCCTGCTGCGAGATCCGCCAGTTCATCCAGTGGGATGCCGCCTATGCCGCCGCCGGCCCCGGTGGACCGCCGCATGCCGGCTTTCCCGCCGGCACCGCGGCCAACACCTGGATCGAAGACCGCGACGCCGCCGACACCCGCTACGGCCATCGCACCGGCCCGCATTCGGCGCTGGGCAACGGCGACGAATACCTCGACAACACCGCAAAACGCAACGCCGCCTTCGGCAACACCTACCGCGGCCAGGACAACCCCGGCAGCCGTCGCAACGCCGGCCACTGGCGCTTCATGGTTCGCGCCTTCGACGTTTGCAACGGCAACCGCCGGTTGGGGGACGACTTCCTGCGCGTCACATGGTGAAGTCGGGGGCTTGCATCCCAACGCGGCCGCCGCCGCCCCGAAGACCGCTTCGCTGGACGACTTGCAACGCGAGATCATCGACTTCGATTCGGAGGCGCCCGCGGGCCTCCAGTTCATGGCGTGAGGCACCGATCGCCCATCGGGGGCGTTTCATTTCGGGGGAAAGATGAGCCAGCAGGCGGCTCGTGAGCGCTGGGCTGTGCCTCACGAAATGATTTCGTCGGCGCGAAGGAGCACGCTCTGCGGGATCGACAAGCCAATTGCGCTGGCGACCTTCAGATTGACAACGAACTCGAGCTTGGTCGGCTGCTCCAACGGCATGTCGCCGGGCTTCTCGCCATTCAATATCCTCACCACCAGTTCCGCCATGCGACGGAACACCGCGGCGTAGTCGGGGCCGTACGAGAGCAGAGATCCATAGCTGCGATAGTCCGCCATCACAGGGACTCGTTGCGCCGCCTCGAAAGCAATCCAGTCGTCCCGCAGCTTCGCGTTGATCTGGTTTGGCGTCAGAAGTACTCCATCGGCTTGCTCGCTCTTGATCGATGCGGTTGCCGCCGGGAAGTCGGCGGACGCGTTGATGTCCACGGGGATCAGGGTGATTCCAAGCGATCCCGCGCTTTCACGGTAGCTCTGGAAAGCCGCATCGATACTTGCGCTGCTGAGCCCAGACATCCGCCCGCATTCCGGGCAGCGGGCAAATGCGATCCTGGAGACGGTCGGGACCGCAGCCTTGAACAGCTCGATCCGCTTTGGCACGAGGTCGCCGGCGAAGTTCGACAGCCCCGTGACCTGTCCGCCCGGACGAGTGAAGCTCGCCACGAGACCGGTTCGCAGCGCATCGTTGATCCCGAAGATAACGACGGGGATGTTTCCTCCAGCCTCGACCACGGCACGCGCCGCCGTCGACGTGCCCGTCACGACCGCGTCCACACCCTTCTCTCGCATCTCTTTGGCGAACTCGGCGTACCTTTCGTTCTTTCCTTCCGCGTAGCGCCAATCGATGGTCAGGTTTCTTCCTTCCACGAAGCCGAGTTCACGGAGTCGACCAATGAACGCCGCCACGATCCGGTCATCGTCGGCTGAATTTTTTGCCGTGAACCCGAAGTAGGCAATGCGATACGTGCGTCCCGGAACCTGGGCCAATGCCACCGTCCCGACGGCACATGCGGCACCGGAGATGAGTCGACGACGTCCAATCATGACGCACCTCGCATCTTGGAGCCGCCCTCGAAGTGGGAGGCGGCGAAGCCAAATCATGCCCACGCCGCTGCGTCCAGGTCAAGTGCGGACCCAGGACTTCGGCTACGCGCACGCCGGGTCCATCAGTGTTTTCCCTTCGTCCTTTGGCGCTCGCGGAATGGCTGATATCTCCGTTCGATGCTTCCTCGCGGGGCGCGCAGTTTCTAAGCTTGGCCCGTCAATTTCGAATAGGTCGAAGTTGCAGCGGCAAGGCCGAATGTGCCGGCCGCAAATCACATGAATGAGGACATCCAATGCCGTTGTTTCTGAATGAAGTTTGGCTGGGCGACATGACGCCATCGGTCATGGCCGAAGCCGTGGAGTTTTTCGGCAACCTGAGCGTCGGGTCCAAGCCCGACAACCTGCCCAACGATCTGCGGATGGTGGCGGGTCCGTGGCTCTCGGCCGAAGAGACCAAGGTGATGTTCGTCTTCGAGATCAACGACCCGTCGGACATGTTCGACGCTTACGCGGAACGCGTGGTCAGCGGCCTCTTTTCGCACCGCAAGCTCACGCTGCTTTCCAGCTGGGAAGGCATGAAAGCCTATTCCGACCGCGTCAACGCGATCTAGTTCTTTCCCCGTATCCAAGGAGAAATTCAATGCCGGTTTTTTTCAATGAAGTTTGGCTGAAGGACATGAGTCCTCCCGTCATGAAGGGCGTGACCGATTTCCTCGGCAAGCTGCGTGAAGGCGTCAAGCCGCACAACTTGCCGGAGGACCTCAAGCTCCTTGCAGGCCCCTGGCTTTCCAACGAAGAGGCCAAGGTCTATTTCGTCTTCGAGATCGACGACCCGACGAAGACCTACGAAGCGTTCGCGGAACGCGTGGCCGAGGGGCTGTTCCTGCGTCGCAAGTTGACGCTGGTCCAGAACTGGGCCGGCGCCCGCTCTTTCGCGGCGCACCTGAACGGCAAGTAAGCCGTCGGCTGCCGATCCTGGCGATGCGCAGCCGACAACCCCGACAACGAATTCGACGGAGACAACACCGTGACCCAGACAAACACAAGCCCAGCGTCCCTTCTTGCACCCTCCTCTGACACGGTGGCACACGGGGGCCTGTCGTCGCCTTCAAGGCGTCATTCGCTCAAGCGGTTCGCTGCACTCGGTGCCGCGGCGCTCGCGCCGCCGCTGCTCCTGAAGCCTTCGACGGCTCACGCCGCAGGCGCGGAGTTCTCGTACAAGCTCGGCATCGCCCTGGCGCCGTCGCATCCGACGACAGCCGGATTGCAGGAGGCCTGTGCCACGATCCTGCGCGAATCCAAGGGGCGGCTGGCGATCGAGGTGTTCCCGAACAGCCAGTTGGGGAGCGACACCGACATGATCTCCCAGGTCAGGTCGGGCGCCATCGATTTCGTGAGCACGGCCGGCCTGATCTGGGGCACGCTGATTCCCGGCGCATCGATCAGCGGCGTCGGCTTTGCCTTCCCCGACTACGACGCTGTCTTCAACGCGATGGACGGCGAGTTGGGCGCTCAGATCCGCTCGGGTTTCGCCAAGGCCGGCCTGCTGCCGCAGGCGAAGATCTGGGACCATGGCTTTCGCCAGGTGACCAGCAGCACGCGGCAGATCAAGACGCCGCAGGACCTCGCCGGCTTCAAGCTGCGGGTGCCGCCCAGCCCGGCGCTGACCTCGCTCTTCAAGGCGTTCGGCGCCGCGCCGGCGGGCATCAACATGGCAGAGGTCTACACCTCGCTGCAGACCAAGATCGTCGACGGCCAGGAAAATCCGCTGACCATCGTGGAGACCGCCAAGCTGTACGAAGTGCAGAAGTACTGCTCCATGACGTCGCACGTGTGGGACGGCTTCTGGCTCGTCGCCAACCTGCGCAAGTGGAACGCGCTGCCCGAAGACCTGCGCCAGCTGGCTTCCACCACCTTCGACGCGCAGGCGCTGCGCCAGCGCCAGGCCGTGCGCGCTCTCAACGTCCGGCTGGCCGATGAGCTCAAGAGCAAGGGCATGACCTTCAACACGCCCGAGCTCGCGCCTTTCCGCCAGGAACTCAAGAAGTCAGGCTTCTATGCCGACTGGAAGAAGAAGTTCGGCCCGGAAGCCTGGGCCACGCTCGAGAAGTACGCCGGCAACCTGTCCTGATTCACCTCAACGGTACGTTCGTCGACGAGGTGCCTGCGGGCACCCCGTCGGCGGGAGCGTGCGCCATCAACCCACACAGAAACGAGACATGCATATGAAATCGATCCGACTCTTCGGCCTCGCAGCGGCCGTGGCTGCGCTCTTCGCGACCACCCTTCATGCAGGCGAGGCAAAGGCCCAGGACCTCAAGGGCAAGTACGTCAAGACGCCTACGGGCTACCTGATGGTGCTGCGCAACGGCGACGACGTCGTCGCGCACCTCGAACGGCTGGCCGTCGTGGAGAAGATTCCGAGCGCCAGCTTCGTCGGCATCGGCTTCATGCGTGAGGCGACCTTCGGCTTCTACGACTTCAGCCGCAAGGCCTTCGACCCCAAGACCTTCAACAACGTGGAGATTGCCAACCTCACCGGCACCATCGCATGGAAAGAGGGCAAGCCTTCCATCCATGCGCATGGACTGATCACCGACGGCACGTTCATGGCGAGCGGCGGGCACCTGCTCGGCCTGACGGTCGGCACGGGCTCCTCGGAGATCACCGTGCTGCTGCACCCAGAGAAATTCGAGCGCTTCGTCGACCCGGCCATCGGAGCGAACGTGCTCGGCCTGCCGGGCCACCAGTGAGCACCGCGCTCGCCGCTCGGCCCAAGACACACCCAGGAGGCACCATGCACAGCCAACCGCAGGCCATCGTTGCGCCCATCCCGGAATTCCCGGGCCGGGCCGCGTCACCCACATCGTGGCTCGCCCAGTGCGAGAAGTTCCTCGGCTATCTCACCGAGATCCCCGCGGCGCTGCTCGTGCTGGCAGAGATCTGCGTGCTCTTCGCCGGCGTCACGAGCCGCTACCTGTTCCACACGCCCATCATCTGGGCGGATGAGCTGGCCTCCCTGCTCTTCCTCTGGCTGGCCATGTTCGGCGCCGTCGTCGCGTTCCGGCGTGGCAGTCACATGCGGATGACGGCCTTCGTGGACAAGGCCTCGCCGGGCACCCGCTCCCGCCTCGACTTGCTCGCGGTCGTCGCGGCACTGACCTATCTCGTGCTGATCGCGCATCCCGCCTATGAATTCGCAGTGGACGAGATGATGGTGACGCTGCCGGCCATGGACATCTCGAACGTCTGGCGTGCAGCGGCCATCCCCGTCGGCGTCGTCCTGATCATGGCGATGGCACTGCTGCGGCTGGCCAGCTTTGCCGACCGCAAGCTGGCGGCGTCGATGATCCTGGCGGTCGCCCTGCTGGTCGGCGCGCTGATCGCGCTGCAGCCGGTGCTGGCGAGCCTGGGCAACCTCAACCTGCTGATTTTCTTCGTGGGTGTGGTGGGCTTGCTGGTGTTCTCCGGCGTGCCGATCGCCTTCGCATTCGGCTTGGCGACGCTGGGCTACATCGGCCTGACGACCCCGACGCCGGTCGGCGTGGTGATCGGACGCATGGACGAAGGCATGTCGCACCTGATCCTGCTGTCGGTTCCGATGTTCGTGTTCCTTGGCCTGCTGATCGAGATGACCGCCATGGCGAAGGCCATGGTCGACTTCCTGGCCAGCCTGCTGGGGCACATCAAGGGCGGCCTGTCGTACGTGCTGATCGCGGCGATGTACCTCGTGTCGGGGATCTCCGGATCGAAAGCGGCCGATATGGCCGCTGTCGCCCCCGTCCTGTTTCCCGAGATGAAGCGCAGGGGCGCCAAGGAAGGCGACATGGTGGCCCTGCTGTCCGCCTCGGGCGCGCAGACCGAGACCATTCCGCCCAGCCTGGTTCTGATCACCATCGGCTCGGTCACCGGGATCTCGATTGCGGATCTGTTCACCGGCGGGCTGGTCCCCGGCGTCGTGCTCGCGATCATGCTCAGCCTCGTGGTGTGGTGGCGCTACCGGTCGTCGTCGCAGGCCGTCGACCGCAAGGCGGCATGGCGCGTCGTCGGCAAGACCCTGCTCATCGCCGCCCCTGCACTCGCATTGCCTTTCGTGATCCGCGCCGCGGTCATCGAAGGCGTGGCGACGGCGACCGAGGTGTCGACCATCGGCATCGTCTACTCGGTGTGCGTCGGCCTGTTCATCTACCGCAAGTTCGACTGGCGCCGTGTCGGTCCCGCGCTGATTGAAACAGCGTCGCTGTCGGGTGCCATTCTTCTCATCATCGGTGCGGCGACCGGCATGGCGTGGGCGCTGACGCAGTCGGGGTTCTCGCGGCAGCTGGCCGACGTCATGACGCATCTTCCGGGGGGCGCCGCGGGCTTCCTCGCGGTCTCGATCGTTGCGTTCATCGTGCTTGGCAGCGTGCTCGAAGGCATTCCGGCGATCGTGTTGTTCGGGCCCTTGCTGTTTCCGATCGCCAAGCAGCTCGGCATCCACGATGTCCAGTACGCGATGGTGGTGGTGCTCTCGATGGGCATCGGCCTCTTTGCACCGCCCTTCGGCGTGGGCTACTACGCGGCTTGCGCGATCAGCCGCATCAGCCCCAGCGAAGGCCTCAAGCCGATCGCCGGCTACATGCTTGCGCTGCTCGCCGGAACCATCCTGATTGCCGTCTTTCCGTGGTTCTCGATCGGCTTCCTCGGCTGACCGCCCTCACCAATTCAAGGAACTCCCATGAAATTTGCCAGCTGGATCACTTACGCCGCCGATGCGGCCACGGTGGCCGAACTGCGTCCGAAACACCGCGCCTATCTCGCCAGCCTCCTTGCCCAAGGGAAGCTCGTGCTGGCCGGCCCTTTCGCCGACGGCAGCGGTGCGCTGTTCGTCTACGAGGCGCCCGATCAGGACGCCGCCATGCACCTGGTCGGCCAGGACCCTTTCTTCACCGGCGGCGTCTTCGCACAGGTGCAGACCAAGCCCTGGACCTCCGTGTTCTGCAACCCCCATGCCTTGCAGCCACCGCTCGCCTCCGCGGCACTGGCGTCCTCCTGAAAAGAATGCGACAGCACATGACCACCATGCCTCCATCGATCGCCGACATCGCCACCCGCCTTCGGGTCGCGGCCCAGACCGGCATTGCCATCCCGCCCATCCGGGACGAACTGAAAGACGGTGGCGCCGACGCGGCCTACCAGATCCAGGAAGCCAACACCCTGTTCCACCTCGGACAGGGCCGGCGGCTGGTGGGTCGCAAGATCGGACTCACCTCCAGGTCCGTGCAACTGCAACTGGGGGTCGACGCGCCCGACTTCGGCATGCTGTTCGCCGACATGGAACTGGACGCGGGCCAGGAAGTGGCCCTCGGCCGCGTGATGCAGCCGAAGGTCGAAGCCGAGGTCGCCATCGTCCTGCAGCGCGATCTGGCGGACGAGGGCCTGACGCTGTCCAGGCTGATGTCCGCCGTGGCCTATGTGCTGCCTGCCGTCGAAATCGTCGGCAGCCGTATCCAGAACTGGGACATCCGCCTGCTCGACACGATTGCGGACAACGCCTCGTCCGGCCTCTATGCGCTCGGCACCGAGCCCCGCAAGCTCGACCAGGTCGATCTGCGGCTGTGCGGCATGGTCATGGAGCGGCGCGGCGAAGTGGTCTCGGTCGGCGCGGGCGCCGCCTGCCTCGGCCACCCCCTCAACGCCGCGCTGTGGCTCGCCAGGAAGATGGTCGAGGTCGGCAGGCCGCTCAGGGAAGGCGACGTGATCATGAGCGGGGCGCTGGGACCGATGGTTGCCGTCCTGCCGGGCGACTCGGTCGTCACCACCATCGGCGGCCTCGGATCCGTCACCACGCAGTTCGCCGCCTGAAGGCTCAGGCCCCCATCACTCTCTCTCTGGAAACCAACCCATGCCTCCACACAAACTCAAGGTCGCGATCATCGGCCCGGGCAACATCGGCACCGACCTGATGATCAAGGTCATGCGCAACAGCAAGCACCTCGAGATGGGTGCGATGGTCGGCGTCGACCCCAAGTCCGACGGGCTCGCGCGTGCCGAGCGCCTGGGCATCGCGACGACGGCCGAAGGCATCGAGGGCCTGGTGCGGCTCGGTGTCTTCGAGGACATCGACATCGTGTTCGATGCCACCTCGGCCGGCGCCCACAAGCACCACGACGCGGTCCTGCAGGCGCACGGCGTCCAGGTGATCGACCTCACGCCCGCGGCCATCGGTCCCTATGTGATCCCGGCCATCAATCTCGAGGGCGAGAACGCGAGCAACATGAACATGGTCACCTGCGGGGGCCAGGCGACCATCCCGATGGTGGCGGCCGTCTCGCGCGTGGCCAAGGTGCACTACGCGGAGATCGTGGCGTCGATCTCCAGCAAGAGCGCCGGGCCCGGCACGCGGGCCAACATCGACGAGTTCACCGAAACCACGAAGGCCGCCATCGAGAAGCTCGGCGGCGCCGAACGCGGCAAGGCCATCATCGTGCTGAATCCGGCGGAGCCGCCGCTGATCATGCGCGACACGGTGTTCGTGCTGTCCGAACTGGCCGACCAGGCGGCGGTCGAAGCCAGCATCGAGAAGATGGTGGCGAGCGTGAAGGCCTACGTGCCGGGCTATCGCCTGAAGCAGCGCGTGCAGTTCGACGTCATCGCGCCCGAGCATCCGTTGAACGTGCCCAGGCTCGGGCCGCGCCATGGCCTCAGGACCTCGGTGTACCTGGAAGTCGAAGGCGCCGCGCACTACCTGCCGTCCTATGCCGGCAACCTCGACATCATGACCTCGGCCGCACTCGCCTGCGGCGACATGATGGCCCAACGACGCATTGCCAGCGGCATCGCCCGCGGCCTGAAGGAGACGACATGAATCCGGGAAAGAACAAGCTCTACATCAGCGACGTGACGCTGCGCGACGGCAGCCACGCGGTCCGCCACCAGTACAGCATCGCGCAGGTGAAGGCGATCTCGGCGGCGCTCGATGCCGCCGGTGTCGACAGCATCGAGGTCGCGCACGGCGACGGGCTCGAGGGTTCGAGCTTCAACTACGGCTTCGGCGCGCATACCGACGTCGAGTGGATCGCGGCGGTCGCCGAGACGGTCAAGACCGCGAAGGTGGCGACACTGCTGCTGCCGGGCATCGGCACCACGCACGACCTGCGCAATGCCTACGACGCGGGCGCGCGGATCGTGCGCGTTGCCACGCACTGCACCGAGGCGGACGTCTCGCGCCAGCACCTGGAATACGCGCGCGAACTCGGCATGGACCCGGTCGGCTTCCTGATGATGAGCCACATGACCACGCCCCGGAAGCTGGCCGAGCAGGCGCTGCTGATGGAAAGCTACGGCGCGACCTGCGTGTACGTGGTCGATTCGGGCGGTGCGCTGGGCATGAGCGACGTGCGCGACCGCTTCCGTGCCTTCAAGGAGGTGCTGAAGCCGCAGACGCAGACGGGCATCCATGCGCACCACAACCTGAGCCTTGGCGTCGCGAATTCCATCGTGGCGGTCGAGGAAGGCTGCGACCGCATCGACGCGAGCCTGGCAGGCATGGGCGCCGGAGCGGGCAACGCGCCGCTGGAGGTGTTCATCGCTGCAGCCGAGCGCCAGGGCTGGCATCACGGAACGGACCTCTACCGCCTGATGGACGCGGCGGACGACCTGGTGCGGCCGCTGCAGGATCGCCCGGTGCGGGTCGACCGCGAGACCCTGGCGCTCGGCTATGCGGGCGTGTATTCGAGCTTCCTGCGCCATGCCGAAGCGGCCGCGAAAAAGTACCGGCTGAAGACGGTGGACATCCTGGTGGAGCTCGGCGCGCGCAAGATGGTCGGTGGGCAGGAGGACATGATCGTGGACGTCGCACTCGACCTGCTCAAGCGCTCGGAGCACGCGCGCATCCACGCGCAGCCAGAGATGAGCGAAGCGGCCTGAAGCCCGCACGCGTCGTCAGCCCAGGGTCAGTCCTGTCCCAGTTCGCGGCCGATTTCGCGAATGAGCGAGGCCACTGCCCTGCCTGCCAGCGTCATCGGCCGATGCACGCTCGTCGAGAGCACCAAGGTGCGCGTGAGGGTCGGCTCCACGATCGGGGAGACCTGCAAGCGCTTTTGCGCCAACTCGAAGTGGACGGCCTGCCGCGTCAGGATCGTGTATCCGGATCCGCCGGCCACGATCTCCTTCATCGCCGTGAGGGAGTCGACTTCCACGGCCACGTTGATCGGGACTTCGAGCCTCCTGGCCGTCTCCGCGAGCATCAAGCGCAGTCCGTCGGGGATGCCGGGCAGCACGAGGGGCAGGTGTGCCAGTTCGGCGAAACGTATCTGCGGCTGCGCAGTGAGCTGGTCACCTGCCGGCGCGACCAGGTAGAGACCGGCCGTGTTCAGCGCTTCGTCGGTGCGGGCGGCATGGACGCCTTCATAGCGCGCGAGCACGCCCACATCGGCCCGGCCGTTGGCCAGCCACTCCTCGATGCTTCCCGAGAAGCCTTCCATCAGGCGCAGCTCGACCTGCGGAAAGTCCCTGAGCACGCGCTGGAACAGCGCACCGACCACGAATTGCGTGATCGACGTCTGCATTGCCAGACGGACGGGTCCGCTGGGCACCCCGGCATGCGCGCGGATGTCGTCCCGGAGCGCGTCGACCTCGGACAGGATGGTGCCGACGCGCGGCATGATCGCCTGCCCGAATTCGGTCAACACGAGCCCGCGCCCCGTGCGATGGAAGAGCTTGGCGTCGAAGTCGCGCTCCAGCCCGGCAATCTGCTTGCTCAGTGCCGATTGGGCGATGCCACGCGCGGCGCACACCTTGCTCAGGCTGCCAGCTTTCACGAGGTCGACCAGGAGCTGGAGTTGCTTCAGATCCATGGTGGTCGGACCTCCGTCCCGCGCGCCGGGAGTCCGAATGCCATGCTGTGAGGTGGGTCCAACGGCGGGAATCTTTGCATGTCAGCCTGTAGCAAGAGATGCGAACGGCGGCGCACGAAGCTGCCTGTTAGCTGCCTGTTAGCTGCCTGTTCGATCCAATCGAAATCTGATTGTCCTGGCGTGCAAGTGGACCGTTGAATCGCCGGTGATCAAAGTGCCGCAGCGCTTGTGGACGATGGTACGCGCTCGAGGTATTCCAGTTCAAGGCTGCGATCCCCACCTTCAAGTCGCTGTTCACGTATGGCGTTCTCAAGGGCACGGTCGTCGGGCATCTGCGCAATGCCGATGACGACCGCTACCAGAGCCTGGTGCAGGCGACGGACAGTGTGATGGTCGTGGGGGCGGCACGAAGATCGTCTCGTTCAGTCCCTGCCCCATCGCCACCGCGGGGGCTCTCCCTTCAGCCAGCAGACGGCGACGAGGAAGAGGCTCAGGACCGAGACAAGCGCGACAAAAGTGAAAGGCTCCCGACTCGGGCTGACAAGCACCGCAATCCATCCCAGCAGAAAGAAGTACGCGGACAGCACTGCCCATCCTTGCCAGCACGAAGGCGCGCCCCATCCCCAGCCATATCGCTTTGCAGTATTCATGCTTGAGCGACATGGGCAGCCTCGTGAACCGAGCGCAATTCTGGCGCTTTGCGGAAGCCCGGGGAAGTGTCCGCTTCTGGCTACCGATCCTCCCGATGAGGGACGACAAGCGCACGAGCAGTGCGCAAGATCAAGGCGTTCACACATCGATCTATCGCAAACGGAGGCGCTGCTTGACGCAGGGGCATCGAGCCCGGCGACAGGTGCCCTACAGGGAGAACGCCATGGCTGGACGCGCTGTCGACGCAACTGAAAAGGCCCTCTACAACTTCGGGCCCGGCCTGCTCACACAGAACTACTGGGACAAGGCTGCCAACAAGGGAAAAGGCGGCTGGCTGCCCCGGCTGCAGGCAGCCGCCGGGCCGCACAAGGACAAGTCCACAGACCCGCATGCTGCCGGCCGCGCGCTGGACATCATCCTCTTCGCGAACGACCCGACCGAAAGGGATTTCGCCGACCGGATCGTGCAGGTTTTCCTGGCACAACGGGTGGCGATGGGCTGGATTGCCGTCATTTACAACGGGCGCGAATGGAACCGCGCCGGCCTCGAATTTCCGCGCAGCGGCGATGCCGTGAACCGGCACGTCACGCACATCCACATCGAATGGGCAAAGGCCGGCGTGGGCGTCGACAACTTTGCTTCCGACCTCGAAGATGCGCTGTACAACGAGTTCAGCGCGGGCAACATCAGCAGCGGGAACTACGCGGTAGGTTAGCCGGTGAGCATTTGCTGCTGCGGCGGCGGCATTGCAGCCAGCAGCGCGCGCCGCGTCGCCGCGAAATCAGCGGACGGGTGCCGCGCAACCGCGCGATTTCCCGCGGTGCCGTCGGCCTGGTTTCGCGGCCGACGCAGTCGCCAATGCGCTGGCGCTTCTTGTTTTCTGCGGCCACCTTGGCGGCCTCGGTCGGCCGCGCCTTCAGCGCCAGTGCCGTGAGTGTGTATCGAGCCATTGGCGCGGGTTTTACCACTGGGGGTTCGACGCAGCCTTAGGGCGTGCGCTCTACCCCGCCCTGTACACGCCCCGAGTCGGGCTTGGACTGGAAACCGCTGGAAAACGTCGGAACGTCGTAGACGGCCAAAGAAAAAGCCCCGTAAATCAATGACTTACGGGGCATTTTCGGAAGGCTTTGGATTGACCAAAAACCTGTATTGGCGGAACCGGAGGGATTCGAACCCTCGATGAGGCTCTACACCCCATACTCCCTTAGCAGGGGAGCACCTTCGGCCACTCGGTCACAGTTCCGGAACCCGCAATTATGCCAGCTTTGTCGGCGCGTTTTACGCCGGTGGCTGGTCCAGGTCAAACGCCTTGTGCAATGCGCGCACGGCCAGCTCCATGTACTTCTCGTCGATCACGACGGAGGTCTTGATCTCGCTGGTCGAGATCATCTGGATGTTGATGCCTTCTTCGCTCAGCACGCGGAACATCTTGCTGGCCACGCCGACGTGGCTGCGCATGCCGATGCCCACGATGCTGACCTTGCAGATCTTGCTGTCGCCCACCACTTCGGCGGCGCCCAGCGTCGGCAAGACTTTTTCCTTCAGCAGGTCCATGCACTTGGCAAAGTCGTTGCGGTGCACCGTGAAGCTGAAGTCGGTCTTGCCTTCCTTGCTCAGGTTCTGGATGATCACGTCGACCTCGACGTTGGCATCGGCCACGGCGCCAAGGATGTGATATGCGATGCCTGGCTTGTCGGGCACGCCCAGCACCGAGACCTTGGCCTCGTCACGGTTGAACGCGATGCCGGATACGACGGCTTGTTCCATGTTTTCGTCTTCCTCGAAAGTGATCAGCGTGCCGGACTTGGCTTCTTCGTTGATGTCGATGTCCCACGGCGTGAAGCTCGACAGCACACGCAGCGGCACCTTGTACTTGCCCGCAAATTCCACCGAGCGAATCTGCAGCACCTTGGAGCCGAGGCTCGCCATCTCGAGCATTTCCTCGAAGCTCACCGTCGTCAGCCGGCGTGCATCGGGCTCGACGCGCGGATCGGTCGTGTAGACGCCGTCGACGTCGGTGTAGATCAGGCATTCATGCGCCTTCATCGCCGCGGCAATCGCCACCGCGGAAGTGTCGCTGCCGCCGCGGCCGAGCGTCGTGATGTTGCCCGAGTCGTCCACGCCCTGGAAGCCGGTGATGACCACCACCTTGCCGGCGTCGAGGTCCGCACGCACGCGCTCGTCCTCGATGCTCTCGATGCGGGCCTTGGTGAAGGCGCTGTCGGTGCGCACCGACACCTGCCAGCCCGCATAGCTGACCGAAGGCATGCCCTCGGCTTGCAGCGCAATCGCCAGCAATGCCGAAGATGCCTGTTCGCCGGTCGACGCGAGCATGTCGAGTTCGCGGTTGTAGTCGTCGGAGGCGCGGCCGGGAGCGAGTTCCTTGGCGAGGCCGAGCAGGCGGTTGGTCTCGCCGCTCATCGCGCTCGGAACCACCACCATCTGGTGGCCGGCGCGTGCCCACTTGGCAACGCGCTTGGCGACATTGCGGATGCGCTCGGTCGAGCCCATCGACGTGCCGCCGTATTTGTGAACGATCAATGCCATGGGTGAAATTTGGGAAAGAAATGAAACCGGCCCCGGGATTGCCCTGAAGCGGCGGTACACCCTTGACGTTCAGCGCGAAGCCTCTGTCGGGGGCGAGGGATTGTACCAATGGAGGAGCTCACCCCTCCGTTCGGCGAAGCCGGTGCCGATCTTGATGTGCAGGTTGTGGCCCCGCGTGGCGCAGGCTTCGACCTGGTCGAGCAGTTCATCGAGTTGTGCCGTATTGGGCGTGCAGGCATGGGCTTGGAGCAACCAGTGCCGCAAGACATTGGCCTGGCGGGCGCGCGAAAGTTGTCGCAGCGCGCCGATAACGGGCGGTGTGCCGATGGCGGCGAGGTCTTGCTGCGCCAGTTCGACGAGCAGCCCCTGCGCTTGCGCCGCATGCCGCGCGCTGCGGGCAAAGGTCGAACGAAATTGAGGGAATGCACGATCGAGCGCCGGCAGCAGTTCGGCGCGAATGCGATTGCGCGTGAAGCGCGCGTCGGCGTTGCTCGGATCATCGATCCACGCCACTTCGCGCGCCTTCAGCCAGGCGCGGATCTCCGCAGCCGGCACGCCGAGCAAGGGCCGGTGGTACTGAAGCCCATCGCGCTGCGCCACCTCGGGCATCGCAGCCAGTCCGGCAAGTCCTGCACCGCGCGACAGCGCCAGCAGCACGGTCTCCGCCTGGTCGTCAGCGTGTTGAGCGAGCGCGATAGATCGAATTGCAGGCCGAGTGCCTCCGGCCGCTGCCAGCGCGGCAAACGATGCGTAGCGCGCCCGCCGCGCCGCATCTTCCGGGCTCTCGCCCGCTGCATGCCGTGCATCGACACGGTGCACTCTCAGCGGCACGCCCAGCCGCTTGCAAGCCGAGGCGCAATGCTGCTCGAAATCATCGGCCGCAGCCTGCAGCCCGTGATGCACGTGAAAAGCTTCGACCTGCCCCGGCCAGCGCGCGGCGCACGCCATCAGCAGCGCCGTCGAGTCGGCGCCGCCGCTGTAGGCCACGGCCAAGGGAAACGCCGGCTCGAAAGCCGCGATGGCCTGATCGAAATTCATCGGGCGATTGTGCGACGCCCGCGCCCCGCGCGAGCGGGCCGCGGCAGCGCCCTTGGCGGGCACCATGGCGACTCGCGGCGAGTCGCGCCGACTACTTGTCAGCCTTGGTGTCGTTGAACCGGCCGTAGCCTTGCAGCCGCTCGTAGCGTCGGTCGAGCAGTTCCTTGACCTTCATGTCACTGACCTGCCGGAAGGCGTCGCCAAGGGCGCGCTTCAGGAAGGCGGCCATCTGGCGGTGGTCGCGGTGCGAACCGCCCACCGGCTCGCTCACGATCTTGTCGACCAGGCCCAGGGCCTTCAGGCGATGCGCCGTAATGCCCAGCGCGTCCGCGGCTTCCTGCGCCTTCTCGGAGGTCTTCCAGAGAATCGAGGCGCAGCCCTCAGGGCTGATCACCGAATAAATCGAGTACTGCAGCATCAGCAATTGGTCGCCCACCGAAATCGCCAGCGCGCCGCCCGAGCCGCCTTCGCCGATGATGGTGACGATGATCGGCACCTCCAACTGCGCCATCTCGAAGATGTTGCGGCCGATGGCCTCCGACTGGCCGCGTTCTTCGGCGTCGATACCCGGATACGCGCCGGGCGTGTCGACGAAGGTGAAGACCGGCAGCTTGAACTTCTCGGCCGTCTTCATCAGGCGCAGCGCCTTGCGATAACCCTCGGGCTTGCTCATGCCGAAGTTGCGCGCGGTGCGCTCCTTGGTGTCGCGGCCTTTCTGATGGCCGATCACCATGCATGGCGTGCCGTTGAAGCGCGCCAGTCCACCGACGATCGAGAGGTCATCCGAGAAATGGCGGTCGCCATGCAGCTCGACGAAATCCGTGAAGATTTCGTTGACGTAGTCAAGCGTGTACGGTCGTTCAGGATGCCGGGCGATCTTGGTGATCTGCCACGGCGTCAGGTTGCTGTAGATGTCCTTTGTGAGCTGCTGGCTCTTCTTGCCGAGCTGGTCGATCTCTTCAGAGATGTCGACTGCCGATTCGGTCTGCACATAGCGCAGCTCTTCAATCTTGCTTTCGAGTTCCGCAATCGGCTGCTCGAAATCGAGGAAGGTTCGTTTCGCCAACGTCTTCTCCTTTTCTTGTTCAGTACACGACCGGTGCGGGGTCGAGTGAGCGCCAAATATACCAAGTTGCGACGCTGCAATACGGTGCCCACGCGACGGCGACTTCACGCGCATCGCTGCGGCTCACCGGGTCACCGGAAAAATAGTTCTGGCTGATGCCGGTAATGAGGCCAGGGTCGTCCAACGGCAGCACATTGGGCCGCATCAGGTGGAAAATCAGGAACATCTCCGCGGTCCAGCGACCGATGCCGCGGATGGCGACGAGTTCCTCGATGATGAGTTCGTCCGCCATGTCTTTCCAGGCATTGACGTGCACGGCCTGCGTATCGAAATGGATCGCGAGATCCACCAGGTACTCGACCTTGCGCGCCGACAGCCCGCAGGCACGCATGTCGTCGACCTTGAGCTTCAGCACGTTGGCCGGCGTCATCTTGCGCTGCAGCATTTCGAACTGGTCCCAGACAGATTGCGCGGCCTTCACCGAAATCTGCTGGCCCACGATGCTGCGCGCCAGCGTGATGAACGCATCGCCACGCGATTCAAGGCGCACATCGCCGAACTGCGGAATGAGCCGCTTCATCACCCGGTCTTTCCTGGCCAGGTGCTTGCACGCTTCCTCCCAGTAGTCGGGCGTGAAAATCTCGATGCTTGGTTTCTTGACGGGCGCCACGCTGATCCTCAATTCACTGCGCCGAAGCCCAAGTTGTTCCGGTGGGTGAATCTTTCAGCACGATGCCCTGCTCCAGGAGTTGCTGGCGGATCCGGTCGGCCTCCGCAAAATTCTTCGCGGCCTTGGCCGCGGCGCGTTCGGCGATCAGCAACTGGATGGCCGAGTCGTCGAGTGCGCTGCCGGCCTGCAGGAAGGCCCGCGGGTCGCCTTGCAGAACACCTAGCGTGCCGCCGAGCGCCTTGAGCAGTCCGGCCAGTTCGGGCGAGCGCGTCCGATTGACTTCGCCTGCCAGGTCGAACAGCACCGCAATCGCTTCCGGCGTGCCGAAGTCTTCGTCCATCGCGCCCTTGAAGCGAGCCGCATGCGGCTGCGACCAGTCGATCGCGACGTCCGCCGGCGCGACGCCATCCAACGCGGTGTACAAGCGCTTGAGCGAGTTGCGCGCGTCGTCCAGATGCGTGTCGCTGTAGTTCAGCGCACTGCGATAGTGCGTGCGCACCAGGAAGAACCGCAGGCTCTCCGCGTCGTACTTCTGCAGCACTTCGCGAATGGTGAAGAAATTGCCCAGGCTCTTGGACATCTTCTCGTTGTCCACGCGCACAAAACCGTTGTGTACCCAGTAGCGCGCAAGCGGCTTGCCGGTCGCACCTTCGCTCTGCGCGATTTCGTTCTCGTGATGCGGGAATTGAAGGTCGGCGCCACCGCCATGGATGTCGAAGGTCTCGCCGAGCGTCGCACAGCTCATCGCCGAGCACTCGATGTGCCAGCCTGGCCTGCCGACGCCAAACGGGCTTTCCCACTTCGCGTCATCCGGCTCCGTCGGCTTCGCGGATTTCCACAGCACGAAATCCAGCGGGTCTTCCTTGCCGTCGAGCACCGCCACGCGTTCGCCCGCATGCAGTTCGTCGAGCGACTTGCCCGAGAGTTTGCCGTAGCCCGGGAACTTGCGAACCGCGTAGTTCACATCGCCGTTGCTCGAGCGATAGGCCAGGCCCTTCTGTTCCAGCGTCTCGATGATGCCGAGCATCTGCGGCACGTACTCGGTGGCGCGCGGCTCGATGGTGGGCGACTCGATGCCGAGCGCGCCGATGTCCTGGTGCATGGCCGCGACCACTTCCTCGGTGAGCGCGCGGATCGTGATCCCGCGCGCCAATGCGCGGGCAATGATCTTGTCGTCGATGTCGGTGATGTTGCGCACGTAGGTCACGTCGAACCCGCTGGCACGCAGCCAGCGCTGCACCACGTCGAAGGCCATCATCATGCGGGCATGGCCGATGTGGCACAGGTCATACACGGTCATGCCGCAAACGTACATTCGCACGCGGCCGGGTTGCAGCGGAGAAAAATTCTCCAGTTCACGCGAGAGCGTGTTGTAGATGCGCAGACTCATGGAATTCGGAAGGCCGCCATTTGGCGCTCGAGCATCGCCGATGCAATGCCGACAAATGGCCGCGGATTTCAGGGGTGTTGGGGTTGTAGCGGCAAGGGCTCCAAAGCGGGCCCTCAGCTACAATTCATTTCAAGTATAAACGGCCGCCGGCGGGCATTTCCGGGTGTTTGTCCGTGCCCGCATCCGCTCTTCTTCCAGAGGCTTCATGAAGCACGCCGCATCTTCCATGCACATCTTCCCCCGCATTGTTTCTGCCCTGGCCTTCACGCTGTTGCTGGGCGCGGCCCATGCGGACGAGTATGCCGACGTCAACCTGCTGCTGCGCCAAGGCAAGCAGGCCGAAGCCCTCAACAAGGCCGAGACCTATATCGTCGGCAAGCCGCGCGATCCGCAAATGCGCTTCCTGCGCGGCGTGATCCTCAGCGAGCAAGGCAGGCTGCCGGAGGCGACCGTTGCCTTCACCCAGCTCACGCAAGACTTCCCCGAGTTGCCCGAGCCGTACAACAACCTCGCCGCGCTGTATGCGTCGCTAAGCCAGTTCGACAAGGCACGCACCGCGCTCGAAATGGCGATCAAGCTGAACCCGTCGTACGGCACCGCGCATGAAAACCTGGGCGACGTGTATGCCAGGCTCGCCGCACAGTCCTACACCCGCGCACAGCAACTCGAACCTGCCAACGCGGGCATCGCACCCAAGCTCACGCTGATCCGGCAGATCTTCACGCCGGCCAGCGAGCGCGCCGCAGGTACATTGCCGCCAGCCGCGCCGGCCCTTACCAAGCCCGGCATTCGCAAGTAACCTCGCCGACTGGCGCTGCTCCGGCGGTGCCGGCGGCACCGCCATTGAAAGCGAGTCTCCCTTGAACATTTCCTTCCTGACCCGCCGCGCCGCATTGGCTCTGGGCACTGTCGCGTTGCTGAGTGGCGCCGCTTGGGCGCAAGAAGCGGCGCCCCGCGTGAAGATCGCCACATCCATGGGCGACATCGTGGTGCAACTCGACCCGGCCAAGGCACCGAAGACGGTGGCCAACTTCCTGCAGTACGTCAACGACAAGCACTACGACGGCACGGTGTTCCATCGCGTGATCGACGGCTTCATGATCCAGGGTGGCGGCTTCACGACCGACATGAAACAGAAGCAGACGCGCGCACCCATTCCGCTCGAAGCCGCCAACGGCCTGAAGAACGACAAGTACACCATCGCCATGGCCCGCACCGGCGACCCGAATTCGGCCACCTCGCAGTTCTTCATCAACGTGAAGGACAACGCGATGCTGAACGCGCCCAGCCCCGACGGCTTCGGCTACACGGTGTTCGGCAAGGTCGTATCGGGCGCCGACGTGGTCGACAAGATCCGTGCCGCTCGCACGGGCTCCAAGGGCGGCATGTCCGACGTGCCGGTCGAACCCATCACCATCCAGTCCGCCACCGTCGTGGCGAAGTAACCCAAGGACCGCATCATGAGCAACCCGCAAGTCGAACTCCACATCAAGAACCTGGGCGTCGTCACGCTCGAACTCGACAGTGCCAAGGCACCCAAGTCGGTCGAGAACTTCCTGGCCTATGTCAAGAAGGGCCACTACGACAACACCGTGTTCCACCGCGTCATCCCCGGCTTCATGGTCCAGGGCGGCGGCTTCGAGCCCGGCATGAAGCAAAAGCCGACCGCCGCCGAGATCGAGAACGAAGCCAACAACGGGCTGAAGAACGACAAGTACACGGTCGCCATGGCGCGCACCAACGCGCCGCACTCGGCCACCGCGCAGTTCTTCATCAATGCATCGAACAACAGCTTCCTGAACCACACGGCGCCCTCGGCCCAAGGCTGGGGTTACGCGGTGTTCGGCAAGGTGGTGTCGGGCAGCGACGTGGTCGACAAGATCGAGGGCGTGAAGACCGGCCGCAAGGGTTTTCATGACGACGTGCCGCTCGAAGACGTGGTGATCGAAAAGGCCGTCGTCACGGCCGAGTGAGCGACGTTGCAAGGCCCGCATGACGACACATGACGCGGCTTTTGCCGAATGCGTTGCGCCGCCCGAGTGGCGCACCGTCGACCTGATTTCCGATGTGCATCTGCATGCCGACGAGCCGGCCACCTTCGCAACCTGGTGCGGCTACTTCGAGACCACGCCCGCCGACGCCATCTTCATCCTTGGCGACTTGCTGGAGGTGTGGCCCGGCGACGACGTGGCCGACCTGCCCGGCTTCGAGGCGCAGTGCGTCGAGGTGTTGCGCCAGGCCACGCAGCGCCGGCCGATCTTCGTGATGCGCGGCAATCGCGACTTCCTGCTGGGCGCGGACTTTGCCGCCCGCAGCGGCGTCACGATGCTGGACGACCCCACCGTGCTCGTGCTGCATGGGGAGCGCTGGCTGCTGAGCCACGGCGACGAACTTTGCCTCGATGACCATGAGTACCTCGAGTTCCGCGCGCAGGTGCGATCCCCCGAGTGGCAACGGGCCGTGCTCGCGCGGCCGCTCGAGGAACGGCGCGCGCTGGCCAGGTCGGTGCGCGAGCAGAGCGAAGACCGCAAGCGCAGCCCCGGCATGGTGTGGGCCGACGTGGACCCCGACGCGGCGCGCGACTGGCTGCGCCGCGCGAATGCCGCCACGCTGATCCACGGCCACACGCATCGCCCGGCCGCGCACGACCTGGGCAACGGCCTGCGGCGCATCGTGCTGAGCGACTGGGATGTCTCCGCGCATCCGCCGCGCGCCCAGGTGCTGTGCCTGTCCGTCGCCGGCGCGCAGCGCGTCGACCTGCGCTAGCCATGTTCAGTTGGCTGCGCAGCTTGCGCGCCGGCCCGCGGATTCCCGATGCGGCCTGGCAAGCCACACTCGAGCGCTATCGCTTCCTGGCGGAACTGCCGGCGCCCGAGGCGGCGCGCCTGCGCGAACTCACCGCGCTGTTCCTGCGCGACAAGCGCTTCTACGGCGCCAAGGGCTTCGTGATCACCGACGAGGTCGCGCTGGCGATTGCCGCGCAGGCCGTGCTGCCGGTGCTCCACCTGAGAGGCGGATTGACCTGGTATGACGATTTCGTTGGCATCGTGGTGCACGCCGAGGAAGTCGTCGCGCGCCGGCGCGTCACCGATCCCGCGCAGGTGGTGCATGAGTACGACGAGGTGATCGCCGGCGAGGCCATGGAGAACGGTCCGGTAACACTGAGCTGGAAGGCCGTGCTGGACAGCGGCAGTACCGCCGGCACAGGGTACAACGTCGTCATCCACGAATTCGCTCACAAGATCGACATGCGCGACGGCGCGGTGGACGGCTGCCCGCCCCTGCCCGCCGGCTTTGCCGGCGCGCCATCCGCTAACGCTGCGCGTGCCGCATGGCTCGCGGTGTTGAAGCCCGCCTACGACGACTTCCGCGAGCAGACCATCCTTGCCGACCGCTTCGGCGCCGAGGCGCCGTGGCTCGATGACTACGGCGCAGTCTCGATCGGCGAATTCTTCGCGGTGGCATGCGAGGCGTACTTCGTGAATCGCCAACGCTTCGGCGCGGACTTTGCGCCCTTGCTCGCGCTGTTCGACAAGTTCTTCAAGCCCAGGCGGGGCTGAACACGCTCAGCGACTGCGCTGCCCTTGCGTCAGCGTGTCGAGCTGGAAATTCCCGCTCTTGTCCCAGAGCCATGTTTCGACGTACGTGTGCGCACCGACCTTTGCGGGCGGCGCTGGCAACGGCGAGGCTTTCTTGATCAGTTCCACTATCTCCAGGCTGACCTCGGGCGCGTGCTCGGGTGCCCGCATGAAGGTCACGGCCTCCACTTCGCCATTCGCGTCGAGGCGCGTCTCGACCGTGGCCACCGCATAGACCAGCGGCGGTATCTTGCCCTTGTAGATCCGCGTCTTGTAGACGGCGTAGATGTGCCGCGCACCGATCTTGCGATAGGCCCGCACATCTGGCGTCTGGGGCGTGATCTTGCGCACCGGCGCGGGCAATGCGGCCTTCGCAGCCTCCTGCTCGGGCGTCAGCGGAGGCGCACCTGCCTCGCCAGCCTGCTTCGGCTTCAACAGGTCACAGCCAACCAGCCCCGCTGCCAGCACGATGATGGGAAGCCAAAGGCCGAAGCGCCTGCGTTGCATGGCTATCCCTTGAGCAACGCCTTGAGCACGTTTTGCAGGCGACGCGCCGTGGCCGCGTCATGGCTGCCGGCCAGCACCTTCGCGGCGTCTTGCCCCCAGGTCTGCGCGGGCGTGGGGTCGTTACGCCTGGTCAGCAACTGGAGTTGCATGGCACGACGAGCATCCACGTGTTCGGCGGGCGTCGGCACTTCGGCTGCAATTTCAAGCCGTAGCAATGCATCTTGCGGATTGCCGGCCGGCGTCTGCCCGACGGCCTGCGACCATGCACCGCGCACCGCCGGCGAGACGGCGCGGCCGAGTTCCTGCACGCTGGGCAAGGCTGCGGGGTCGCGCTTTTCCCAGGCGCCGAGCAACTGGGTCAATGCCTCGCCGTGGGCCTGCGCGGCGAGCTTGCGCAAGGCCGCCTGTGCGTGCTCGACCGCGTCGCGCTGCGCGCGGAAAGCCGCATCGCCGAGGCGAGGTCCACGGTCTTCGAAGCGCGGCGCACCACGGTCGCCGAAACGACCGCCGCGATCACCGCCCGGCGCGCCGCCGCGGTCCGGACGGCCTCCCGGGCCACCCGCCCCTCTGCTGTCACGCCGGTCGCCACCGCGGTCACCCCGATCGCCAGGACGGCCACCCCGCCCCGCCATTGCCGGCTCGGGTTTGCGCATGCCGGGGCGGTCGTCGGCGCGGCGCATCGCGACCACGGGCTTCGGCGCCGCCGCGGGCGGCGCTACCGGCGCCGGCGCTGCATCACCATCGCTGTCGCCGCTCGCCGCGGTATCGGCGCTGCCGGCCGGAGCGACCAGATCAAGTGCCTGGGCGGCTGCGGGTGCGGCGGCCTCGTCGGCCTCACCCGACGATTCGGCCAGGCTCGCGCTTTCGGAGAATTCGGCTTCGGCAGCCTGTGCGGCTTGCACCGGCGATGCATCTTCTGCCGTGTTCACATGCGACGTGGCCGAAGGCGCCGCCTTGGCCACAGGTTCCGCGAGTTGGACCTTCTCGCCACGCATCGCGGCTTCCAGCTGGTTCATGGCCGCGCGAATCTTCTGGGCGTCGCCGGTGGCATTGGCAGCCTCCAGCGCCTTCGATGCCAACAGCACATTGCGGTCGTGCTCGCTCATCGCCGACGACACCTTTTCGCGCTCGGCGGTCTTGCGGTTGAAGGCCTCGTCGATCGGGGCGCGGAAGGCGTCCCACATCTTCTGCTCCTGGCGACGGTCGAGCGGCACGCTCTGGGCCTCCGCCTGCCAACGCTGTTGCAGCGCCTTGACGGCGTCGATGCGCAGCATCGGCGCGGCCCCGAGCTCCACGGCCTCGGCGATCATGGCCTGGCGGCGCTCGACACTGGCCTTCTGGGCTGCCTCGAACGGCGCCCGGGCGGCGCCGAAGGCTTCGTTCCATTGCGGCTGCAATTCGGCGAACACCTTCTCGCCCACATGGCCGGCATCGCGCCAGCGGTCGGCAAACTGGTGCAGGGCGCGGTTGTGCCCCTTGAGGTCCGCCGCATCCGCATGGGCAGCCGCCCAGCTCTTGACTTCCTCGATCAGCGCGAGGCGCTGGGCGCGGTGCTCGGCCGCATCGGCGCGGACCTTCTCGAGCCACGCTTCCACCACCTTGTGCGCTTCGTTGCAGGCTTCGTCGAAGCGCTTCCACAGGGCGTGGTTGGGCACGCCGCCCTGGTCGGACTGCTTCCACTGGTCGCGCAGGGCGCGCAGGGTCTCCTGCATCTTGCGTCCGCCGAGGGCCTGGCCTTCGGGGCGCTTGAGCAGGGCTTCGGCCTTGGCCACGAGGTCTTCGCGCACCTTGTCGGCGCTCCAACGCTGCCAGCCTTCGAGTTCGCCTGCAGCGACAAGCGCCGCATGCACGCGCGACTCCAATTCGGACTCGACCAGCTTGCCGTGCTCCTTGAGCACCGCACGCAATGCCGTGGCGGCGCCGGCGCTGGCCTTGCCATGGCCTTCGGCGGTTTCTTGCTCGAGCTTGGCGAGCGCGGCCTGCACCGCTTCTTGCGCAGTGGCACGCACGGCCGGATCGACCGGCGGACGGGCCGGCTTGGCGGGCGCTGCTGCCTTCGGTACAACCACTTCGCCACGCGCGGCGCGGAGTTCGTCGGCCCAGACAGGCACCGGCGGCAGGGCCGCGGCGGCATCGCTGGCGGCGGCGATGGCCTGGGCCAGCGCGGCATGGAAGGCATCGGACACGCTCAGCAACTGCGCGCGCGAGGCGTCGAGTTGCGGCGCAAACTTGCTGTCCAGGCTGGTCCAGTTGGCGTCCGCAGCGATTTCGTCGGCCTGTTGCTGCCAGTGGGAAACGTCGCCGCGCAGCGATTCTTCAGCAGATTGTGCGTCCTTCCAGCCCTTGGTCGACAGCACCTCGAAGCGCTGGGCCAGCAACACGGCGGCCTCGCGATGCACCTGCGCACGGTGCTGCAGGTCTTCGATACCCTTCACTCGGTCGGCTAGACGGGCCTTGAACCCGGCCAGCGGCTCGCGCGACAACGGCGCGCCGGCCTTGGCCGCATCGCGCTGCCAGGCGAGTGCATCGGCGATGTTGAGCTTGGGCTGGGCCAGAAGCGCTTCGGCCTTGTGCGCCCATTCGGCCGCGATGACCTCCTGCCCCTTGGCGCGACGGATCTCGTCGAGCTTTTCGCGCACGGGGCGCGCGGCGCCCTTGTCGCGCCCGCTGAGTTCCTTGAACACATCCTGCAATTGCTCGGTCGTGGGCTGGCCTGCAAGCCAATCGCGAATTCGCTGGGCGCGCTCGCCCGAAGTCGGCGCAGTAAAGGCGCCACCGGTGAGCGTATCGAGGGCCTGGAGGTCGAGGGGTTTGGTGGAGCTTGAGGTCACGGGAACGGATGTCTTTGTCTAAAAGAAAGGAGCGCGGAAACGGACCCGGCAACGGGTCGAATGATTTCCGGCGAACCCCGCATTTTCACCGACCGGCGGGGGCCTGTCTGCGAGCAACTGTTTGCGCGCGCCTACCGCATGTCGAGTTTGAGTTCGGCGCCCGGCTTCTGCTCACCGCCCGCGCCGGCCTGGACGCGCACTGCGCCCAGGAAAAGACGCTCGGTCGGCACCTTTTGCGCGAGCAGGTAGTCCCGAACCACGCCGCCGCGCTCCACGGCGAGCTGGCGGATCACCTCCTCATCGACGGGGATATTGGTGATGAGCAGGTTTTCCATGTCGGCCACGGGAAGGTCCTTGGCCAGCCCGACCATGTTGCGCGGCTTGGCGATGTCCGCCCGCTTGTAGAGGGCCGCGAGCAAGTCGGGATACTCCGCGTCAGTTACCGGCTCCGCTTCGGCGGCGTCCTTGCCTGCGCGCACTGCGACGCGGCGCTTCTCGGCTTGCGTCAACTGGCGCAGGCGCTGCTTCTGATAGGGAATGCGCTCCTGCTCCAGGCTGGCCGATCCGCTCACCGTGAGGCGCAAGCTCGGCTTGTCGATCAGCGCCTTCGCGATCTTGTCGAGGTTCTCCTTCGCGGTGGCATTCAATGCCGCACTGCCTGGATCGAACACGATGGCGCTGGAATCGCCGCCGCCCCCGGCACCGCCCGTGATCAGGCTGAACGGCGCTGTCGCAGCTTTCACGATCAGGTTGACGATGGCCTTCCAGATCAGCGGGCCGATGCTGAACTGCGGGTCGTTGAGCGAACCCCGCAAGGGCAGGTCCACGTCGATCACGCCGTTGCGATCGGCCAGCAGGGCCACGGCGAGGCGGACCGGCAAGGTACGCGGCGCGCCGGCGATCTCCTCGCCGAACTGGAGTTGGTTGAGCACCAGCTTGTTGGTTGCGGTCAACTGGCCGTCGGGCGCCACCTTGTAGTTGACGTCCATGCTCATCTTGCCGCGCTCGATGTCATGGCCTGCATATTTGGCCGAGTACGGCGAAAGCGGCGCCAGGTCCAGCTCGCGCATCTTTGCAGTAATGTCGAGTTCCAGTGGCTTGGCGAGCGGGTTGAGCTTGCCCGTGATCTCCAGCGACGCGGTCTGCTGGGCCTTGCCCCGCAGTTCCAGATCGGCCAGTTCGGGCGATCCGCTGCTGCCCTTCGGCGGATTGGACGAAAACGCGCTGAGCTTGCCGGTGAGTTCGCTCAGGTCCGCCGAATAGTTTGGCTTGACGAACAGATCGGTGAAGTCGATCTTGCCGTTGACCAGGCTCATCGGCCCGAAATTGATGACCGGCTTCAGGCCGCTGTCTTGCGGCTGCGCCGCCGCAACCGGGGCCGAGGCAGCCTGTGCGGGCGCCGGCGCGCCGTCGCCGACCATCAACTCGGCCGGTGGCGCCTCGCCCGCCGGGCCGCCCGGCGCCGCTTTCGACGTGATCCGGACGCCGCCGAACTTGCGATTGGTCGTTGTCGGCGGTGACGGGGCGGCCTCCGCCTTCGCAATTCCCTCCTGCTCGCCCTTCTTCGTCAGGTTCTGCAGATTGAGGCGCCCGGTCGGGTCGACGATCACTCGCGCAAAGAAGTCCGTCAGCGTGGTTTCGCGCACGTCGACCGCCAGCGGCGCGGCAGGCGCCATCACGACCTGCAACCCGCGCAGGCCAAGCGTCTTCCAGCTCAGCAGCTGGTTGTTCGAACGGTCGAATCCGGGAGACTGGGTCAATTCGACGCTGTTGACACGAAGGTCGTCCACAGCCAGGTCGCCAGCCAATTTCGCGCTCACGCCGGCCGGCATCTGGGCATACCGCACCGTACCGCGATAGCTGGCAAAAGCCCGGCGCACGTCGACGTTGAGTGCCTCCGAGTAATAAGCCTTGAAGGCGTGTACGGGGAAGCTTCCGACTTCCAGCCGGCCTTCCGCCGACATCGGCTTCAAGACCACATTGCCCTTGTAGCCGAACTTGCCGGGGTCCGAGCGTCCCGCGGCGATGCGGCCCGACACCTCCAGCGGCGACACCGCGGCGGTATTGGGTGCCAGTTTCTGGGCGTTGACCTTGAGGGCGGTGATCTCCACGGCCACCGGCGCGAGGGTGGCATTGTCCGCATATGTGACCGCGCCGCCATCGACCAGCAAGTTGCCGATCGTCAGGTCCCAGGGCTTGGTGTTCGGGTTTGCCTTCGCCGATCCGGCATCCGGCGGCTTGGGCGCGGCAACCTTGGCCAGTTCCCCGTCGGACTGCCCGTTGCCGCCGGGCGTCTTGAGCCAGCGCTCGTACATCCAGTGCTTGTCCTTGTCCCGCTCGACCCGGAACTTGGGCTGGTTGACGCTGAAGGTGCCGATCGCCAGCGTGTGCTGCGTCATGTCCACCACGGCGTCGGTCAGCTCGAACCGGCCAACGCTGGCCAGCGCCGTCTTGCCTTGCGACAGCGCCAGGCCATCGATCGAGGCCTTGTTCGCCTTCAACTTGAGATCCGGCTTCGCCCAGGCGATCTCGACTTCACCGCCGAGCTTGCCGTCGAGCGTGGGTTCGAGGCTTTGCGCCAGATAGGGTGCGGCCAGCGACAGCGGCAAGGCTTCGACCTGCGCCTTGACGGTCGCTTCCTTGTCGGTGCCCTGCCCCTCGAACTTGAGTCCTGCCCCGCCAATGGCCAGGCCGCCGCTGAAGGTGGCCGGTTTTTCCATGGGCCACTGGATTTCGCTTGCCTGCACGCCAAGCCCCGTCACGTCGACGACAGCAACCGGCTTGACGGTTCCATCGTGCCAGCCGACCTTGCCGTCGCTCATCGAAAACTTGTCGACTGCGATCTTCCAGGGCGATGCATCGGGTGCCTTGGGGGCGGCGGCTGCATCCTCCTTCTCGGGTTGCTGGGCCGGCTTTTCCACGGCACCCGTGGCGGGGTTCTTCGCCAGGAGGTTCAGCTTGCCGGCCGCATCGCGCGCCACCACCAGGTTGGGTGCAACCAGGGCGATCTCGCCCAGATGAATCACCCGCTCCAGGGGCCGAATGTCGGCCAGGCCGATCGTCAGGCTGTCGAAGCCGAGCAATTCGCGCCCCTCGCCATCCGCCACGCGAATGCCGTGGGTCGCCACCGTGCCGGAAATCTTCAGGCCGGCGGTGGCGGCCCGTTCGAAATCGATCTTGACGTCGGCATCGAGCGAACCGGCCTTCAACTGCACCGGCATGCCGCTCGGCACGTAGCCAAGGTACGGCACCAGGTCGAGCCCCGTGAACTTGATTTGCGCGTCGGTCTTGCGGCTCTCCGCGAACGGCAGGGCGGCGGCGGCAGAGTCGAACTTGCTGCCGTTCAACGTGAATGCGAGCTTGGGCTCGACCTTGACCTCGCGCTGGGAGGCCAGGTTGCTGATGAAAGGCACATTCAGTGCGAAGTCGCGCAACGTATGCTTGCGCTGGACGGTCTGGTCGTCGAAATCGACCGAACCGCCATTCACCGCAATGTTGTAGATGGCAAAGCGCATCGGCTCCCCGGACGGCTTGTCGGTCGGCGCGGCCAGCTTGGCAACGATGTCGTCGATGTCGTAGTGGCCATCGCCAAGATGGGTCAGGGCGATCGTCGGCTGATCGATCGTCACTGCGTCCACGATGGGCGCCAGGCGCACGATCGACTCCATCTCCGCATCGACGTAGATGCGTGCGATTTGCAGTTGGGCACCCTTGCCGTCGGCTGTGGCAATACGCAGGTCGTTCAGCACCAGCTCGAGCGTCCATGGCTTGAAATCGATCTTGCCGACAGTGACCTGGCGCCCCAGCTTGGCGCTTGCAATGGATTGCAACTGGCTCTTGAGCAACGGCGGGACCACCAGCCAGGCCACCAGCCAGATCACCAGAACAGTGAGAACCACTGCGACCGCGCGTCGCACCCATTTGTTTTGTTTCAGCGCAGCTGCATTCATCGTGACGGAGTGTGCCGCAAAGCTAAGTGCGTTCCCAGAAACAAGAAAGCCCGGTGAGTCGACGCTAAGTCTTGTCACCGGGCTCGATGGCGAGTTCAAAACCCATGCCATCTTTTCGCTTGACCGGAAGTTGAATGGTTCCGACCTTGCTGGCAGCAAGAGATTGCTACCGGGGGGTGCTTCCAACGTCGAACTGGGGAGAAATCCCTCTGTTCTCGGCCTTAGGCGTGACGCCTGACGGTTCAGGCAAAGCCACTTTACGACGGTGCACGTGACTTTGCAAATGGGTGTTTCAATCGCTTTCAGTGCATCCTTTTGCGCTACATGGCCACATAGTGGGCAAAGTTACACAGTTCATATTTAGAATAAAGCTACTAATCGTTATTCTTGACCGGTTATTTGGCGGTCCCTAGAATTCGGTCAATCTTGCTGCCCGCTTGCAGCATGAAGTCTTCTGACTCCGCCGCCGCGCGCACTATTGCCACCGGCCCTATCAGGCGGCCGCGCTCCAACACCAACTCGCGCGGACCTGATAACCACCCCAGCGACGTCACCGTCGACCTCGGCCCGTTTCATGCGTGGCTTGAGTCTCCGGTGCCGACGACGAAAGGAAAAGCGATGAAACAGGCCTTGGCCGCCACAGCCCGCGGGCTACGGACCTTCTGGTCCGACGTGGCAGACGGCTTCTTCGAAATCACCCACAACGGCTTTGCGTTGATCGGTCTGTCCATCGTGTTCGCCGCATTGGCGCTCGTGGCCCGACCCGACCTGCGCGAGACCGGGGAAGCCCAACTCATGGGATGGCTCCAGTCGCGCAACCCTGCGCCGGTCCCGGAGCCAACCGACCTCCAACCGAATGCGATTGACCGCACCACGGCGGCGAGCCCGAGCGAATTGCCCAAGCAGCAGGCCGCAGTGGCCTACTGGCTCAGCAAGAAGTACCGTGTTGCAGCGGAACCACTGACCGTGCTGGTCGCCGAAGCCTATGACATCGGCAAGCGCACCAAGTTGGACCCGACCCTGATCCTGGCCATCATGGCCGTGGAATCCAGCTTCAACCCGTTTGCGCAGAGCAACGTGGGCGCCCAGGGCCTGATGCAAGTCATGACCCGCGTGCATGGCGACAAATACGAACGCGCCGGCGGCACTTTGACGGCCTTCGACCCCGTCACCAACATGCGCGTCGGCGTCAAGGTGCTGCAGGAATGCATTTCGCGCGCCGGTTCCCTCGAAGGCGGCTTGCGCTACTACGTCGGCGCTGCCAACCTGGAGGACGACGGCGGATATGCAGGCAAGGTCCTGGCCGAGCACGAACGACTTCGGCAGGTCGCCCAAGGCAGGACGCCGTCCGTGACCCCGAACCGCAGCCAAGGGCTGCCGGTGGTCGAGCGCAACAAGTCGAACGAGTCCGCTGCAGGACAAAAGGTCGCATTGCTGGACAGCAACTCCTGAGCCAAGCGCCGCCTCGGCTACACTGACGCGGTACGCGACTGGCGATAGGCGCAACCCTCCTGCAGGGACCATGCGCTGACGTGGGATACCACTTGGAAGCGTACCGCCCGGTTCACCGGGTGTTCCGCCGTTCGCCTGGGCAGCCCTTGTTTGCATGAACAAGGAAATTTGTCTTCACAGGACTGCCATGTACCAACGCAATACTCTGGTCGAACAGACCGATCCCGAAGTGTGGGCTGCCATCCAGGCCGAAAACGCACGCCAGGAACAGCACATCGAACTCATCGCGAGCGAAAACTACGCGTCGCCCGCCGTCATGGCGGCGCAGGGTTCGCAACTCACCAACAAATACGCCGAGGGGTATCCCGGCAAGCGCTACTACGGTGGCTGCGAGCATGTGGACGTGGCCGAGCAACTCGCCATCAACCGCGTCAAGCAATTGTTCGGCGCCGACGCCGCCAATGTGCAGCCGCACTGCGGCGCTTCGGCCAACGAGGCCGTGATGCTGGCCTTCCTGAAGCCTGGTGACACCATCATGGGCATGAGCCTGGCCGAAGGCGGCCACCTGACTCACGGCATGCCGCTCAACATGAGCGGCAAATGGTTCAACGTGGTGAGCTACGGCCTCGACGCCAATGAAGCCATCGACTACGACGCGATGGAACGCAAGGCGCACGAGCACATGCCCAAGCTCATCATCGCCGGAGCGTCGGCCTACTCGCTGCACATCGACTTCGAACGCTTCGCCAAGGTGGCCAAGGACGTTGGCGCGATCTTCATGGTCGACATCGCCCACTATGCCGGCCTGGTGGTCGCAGGCTGCTATCCGAATCCCGTGCCACATGCCGACGTCGTCACGTCGACCACGCACAAGAGCCTGCGCGGACCGCGCGGCGGCATCATCCTGATGAAGTCGCAGCACGAAAAAGCGATCAACAGCGCCATCTTCCCCGGCCTTCAAGGCGGACCGTTGATGCACGTCATCGCGGCAAAGGCCGTCGCCTTCAAGGAAGCGCTGACGCCGGAGTTCAAGACCTACCAGCAGCAGGTCATCAAGAACGCCCAGATCGTCGCCGACACCCTCACCCAGCGCGGCCTGCGCATCGTCAGCGGCCGCACCGAGAGCCACGTCATGCTGGTCGACCTGCGACCCAAGGGCATTACCGGCAAGGAAGCCGAAGCGGTGCTCGGCAGTGCGCACATGACCATCAACAAGAACGCGATCCCGAACGATCCGGAAAAGCCGATGGTGACCAGCGGCGTGCGTATCGGCACGCCAGCCATGACCACGCGCGGCTTCAAGGACGAGGAAGCCCGCGCCACGGCGCACCTGATCGCCGACGTGCTGGACAACCCGCGCGACGA
The DNA here is from genome assembly GCF_037889915.1 of Variovorax humicola. Lineage (NCBI taxonomy): Bacteria > Pseudomonadati > Pseudomonadota > Betaproteobacteria > Burkholderiales > Comamonadaceae > Variovorax > Variovorax humicola. Next base: position 255,541 of record NZ_JBBKZV010000004.1, read on the forward strand.
GGCGAACCTGGCGGCCGTGCGTGCCAAGGTGGAAGCGCTGACCACTCGCTTCCCGGTCTATCGCTGACCGGAACGACCTGGGGGCCGCAGCATGAAATGCCCGTTCTGCGGCCATCTCGAAACCCAGGTCGTCGAGACCCGCGTTTCGGAGGACGGCGACTTCGTGCGCCGCCGACGCCAGTGCGGCGCTTGCGAAAAGCGCTTCACCACTTATGAGCGGCCGGACGTCAATTTCCCTGCCGTCGTCAAGAAAGACGGAAGCCGGGCCGACTTCGACGCAGCAAAGGTCCGCGCGTCGATGATGCTGGCGCTGCGCAAGCGGCCTGTCGGCATCGAGCAGATCGATGCTGCCCTTTTGCGCATCGAACAGGAACTACTTGCCACCGGCTTGCGCGAAATCGAATCGAACAAGGTGGGCGAACTGGTGATGCGCGAACTGAAAAAGCTCGACAAGGTGGCCTATGTGCGCTTCGCGTCGGTCTACCGGAGCTTCGAGGACGTGGACGAGTTCAGGCAGTTGCTCCGGGACATTTAACTCGTTGACTTCGGTTAACTCGACTGCATCTTTGTGAAATTGCACGCACAAAGATCCTAAATTGTCATAACTGCACACTTCTTTGCCGTTTGTCGGCGCAGCTTCGCCGCCCGGCACGTATGGACCTCCGCCAGAGCTGACCGCTTGTAGCATCCGGCGAGTGCCCGCGTACTTCACTCCTCGGCGCCGGGCCACCGGTTACACAGCAATTGAACTGTTGGTTGCCATCAGCGTCGTGGCCGTGCTCGCTGCGCTTGCACTCCCGAGCTACAAGTCCGTCATCGCCCGGTACCGGGTGCGCACGACTGTCGAAGACCTGAAGGCGACGCTCTATTTCACTCGGTCAGAGGCCTTCAGACGCGGCGGCCGGGTCACGCTTCGCAAGGCCTCGGCTGCCAACTGCGCCGCTCCCGCGGATGAAAACTGGAGCTGCGGGTGGATCGTCTTCTCGGACGACAACGGCAACGGAAGGCTCGATCAAGGCGAAGAGCCCCTGCAGGCATCGCGCGTGCCTATGGGAACCCGCGTCTTCAACAGCAGCAAGGGCGTGGAATTCATGACTACGACCCGCTGGGGTGAATTCAACGGCATCGGCGCGTTCGGATTCAAGGTCGTACCTGCCGACAGCGCCGATGCCGCGCTGAGCACGGTCCTGTGCATCAGCGCGGGCGGCAGGCTCCGCACGGCTACCGGTGCTGCGTCGTGCTGACGCGAAGCGCCAGCCTGCAGCGGGGCGTGACGCTGCTGGAGTCCCTTGTCTCCATGGTTGTTCTTGTCGTCGGAGTACTGGCGATTCTGTGGGTTCAGGTGCGAACCCTGGCAGAAACACAGACAGCGGTTCGCCGCGCACAGGCCGTGCGCGCCATCGAGGATCTGGGCGAGCGCATCAAGTCGAACCCGGGCGGGTTCTCGCAGTTGGGCCTCTATGTCACCGACTGGGAATCCAGCGGGCTCCCGGCCCAGGACTGCAAGGCGGCCGCTTGCACGGCCGCGCAGTTGGCGGCACGCGACGTCCACGAATGGCAACTGGAAGTGGCGCAGCGGCTGCCGCTCGGCAAAGCCAAGGTGTTCCTCTCGTCCGATGAAGAAGCCGACAACCAACGCCAGTTGGGCGTGATGGTGGGATGGCGCTCCAACGAGCGGACAGACGACGTAGCCTTCACCGCGCCACTGACCAAGCTCTCGTCGACCGGCACCGGTGGCGCCACTTGCCCGACAGGGCTCATCTGCCACCTCGTCTATGTGCAACCGTGATATCGCTGCGCGCCGGCGGCAACACGGCGTCACGCTTGTCGAATTGCTGGTCGGTCTCGTCATCGGCTTGCTGGTCGTCACGGCGGCCATCACGACCATGCTCCTGTCGCGAACGACCGCAGCCGCGGTCAGTGACATGACGCAACTCCAGCAACAAGGCTCGTTTGCGCTGCGCATGTTCGGGACACAGGCGCGACAGGCGGGGTCCGTCGAACTGACTGGCGAGAACGATCTGGGTGCCGTGTCGTTCGATTCGACATTCACCGGGTTCAACGGCACGGGTGTCGCCGTGTCGGGCACCGAAGGCATCGGGGGCGCGCCCGACACGGTGTCCTTCAGCAACCAACCCTCCACTGCCCTGGCGCGCGACTGCCTTGGCAATATCGCGGGCGCGCGAATGGATAGCACCTTTTCAGTCGTCAAAGGCAACCTGAGATGCCAGGGTGCCAGCGGCCTCCCGCAGCCGCTCGTCGAGAACGTCGCGGATTTCCAGGTCTGGTATCGGGTCAAGACCTCACCCAGTTCGATTCGACGAATGACGGCGGAAGAGGTGGACGACGCGAAGCTCTGGAACGCAGTGCGGTCGGTCGAGATCTGCCTCGACCTGCAAGGCACCGAAACGGGCGACCATGGCCGGTCGACCCACGTCGACTGCGACGGCAAGGTGGTTCCGCGCAAGGGCCTTCCGCGCGTACTGTTTCGCAACGTGTTCGATCTTCGGACCCAGGGGACGTGAGCGCCGCCCGGCCTCCCGAAGGCGCTCGCACCGCGGTGCGAAGCACACGTCATGCCATGAGGGCGGCAACCCGGGCCCGGCGCCAACGTGGCGTATCGCTCTTCGTCGTGCTGGTGATGGTGATGCTCTCGTGCCTGCTGGTGGTCTGGGCCTCGCGCACGGCACTTTTCAGCGAGATGTTGACGGGCACTGACAGCGACTACCAGCGCGCGTTCGAGGCCGCGCACGCCATGGTGCGCGATGCCGAGTTCGACATCATGGGCACGCGCGCGGACGGGAAGACCGCCTGCAAGTCCAATGCCGGATACGTCGGATGCCGGGAGTTGGCCGGGGCGATATTCTTTCCGAACGATGAGACTGATTTCCAGAATCTTGCCGATGCGTTGCGCCGCGCCTCCCGCACGTGCGTGCAAGGCATCTGCATCGGGCTTGGCGGTGTGGGCAACAACAAGTTCTGGGAGTCGAAGGCAACGCTGAAGGCGATGACGGGCATCGGCGTGGCTGCCACCTACGGTGCGTACACCGGTGCCAGGGCGACGGCGGCGAGCAACCCATTGCTGATCTCGGGAGCAGGCCAGGCGCCGCAGGCGTGGTACTGGGTCGAAGTACTGCCCTACAACCTGGGCGCGAACACCACTGCGGGTCCGGCGCAGCAATTCGCGCCCGATGGCGACAACCCCCACGTGTACCGGATCACCGCCGTTGCGCAAGGCCTCAAGGCCAACAGCCTGGCAGTTGTCCAGGCCCTGTTTGTCCGGAAACGGGTTGCGTCGTGATGAGAGGGGTCTTGGGTAGCGCGCTTCTAGGCGCGCTGATGCTGCCGCTCTCGCAAGCGCTGGCAGCGCCGCTGGCATTCAGTAGCGCGCCCGCCGGCACCGGCTATCGCAAGCCGGCACCGAACCTCATCGTCTCGGTGGACGATTCAGGCAGCATGGGCCCCACCGGCATGCGGACTTTGCGCAATGCGCTGGTCGACACATTCTCCGAAGCCAATGTGCCGGACGGTGCCATCCGCCTGGCGTGGCAGTCCATGGCGCGCTGCCACACGATCCCCAGCGGCGGCGACTGCAACGGTCACAACGGGATGCGCGTGCTCGATATCGTTCATCGCAGCCACTTCATGGCATGGGTGGCGACACTCGACGCCAGGTCGGGTACGCCCTCGCATCGCATGCTGTTCAACGCGGGCGAATACCTGCGCATGCCGCCTGGGGTCAACAGTCCGTGGGCCAGCGCGCCGGGCACGGCACAGGAGCCCATGCTGGGCTGTCGCAGGTCGTACAACCTGTTCGTGACGGACGGCGGATGGAACAGCCGGTTGGGCAACCAGGCCGGCGACGTGAACGACCGCGTCCGCTGGAACGCCAGCAACCCGTCCGCGGGAGCATCGATTCTCAACGCCGACGGCACGTCCAGGCTGCTGGGCGACGGCATGACCCCGTATGACGTCACGCTGCCGCACACGCAAATCTACCGCGACAAATTCGGGGCGGACCTCTACACCGACAGCCGTGGCTCGGGCGTGTTGCCGACGTTCTCGGACCTGGCCTTCCACTACTGGGCGACCGACCTTCAGCCGGAGTTGCCCAACAACGTGCCGACGCACATCGTGCAGGAGGGCGACGCGACCATCACGGACGGCACCCTCGCGAGGGCCGTCCCCGAGTTCTGGAATCCTCGCAACGACCCGGCCACCTGGCAGCACATGACGCTGTACACGCTGGGCTTCAACGACGCCGCGGACGGGGGCCGATTCGCGTCGTCCGCATTCGCAGGCGACACCTGGAGCGGCGACGACTACAAGCGCCTCCTGCTCGGCACGGCCAACTGGCCGAACCCGCTGGAAGCACGGGCGATCAACGACGACAGATTGCGCATGCCAGAGTTGTGGCATGCGGCGCTCAACGCGCGCGGCAAGTTCATCCCCGCGCCGACGGGCACCTCGCTTGCCGTGGCAGTCAAGGACGTGTTGAACACCATCGACGCAGAGAAGGGCAGCGTGCCCACATCGATCGCGGGGAGTTCGAATTCGACGCGAGCCGCGTCCATGTCGTTCGAGGCGGACTATTCCGCAGATGGTTGGCGAGGGGCCGTGACCGCTTACAACGTGGCCGCCGCCACCGGTGCAGTTTCAAGGGCCGGCGCGTGGGGCACCACGACGCCCGCGGTCGGCAACCCGCTTTCCAGACCGGTCTCCACCGCCGCGCGACTGGACGCCGAACCCTTCATGCCCGCCGACCGTCTCGTGCTATCGCATGACGGCACGGCCGGCATCGCGTGGACCTGGGCGAATCTCTCGAACGCGCAGAGGTCGGCCCTCCATGCGTTCGGCTCGACCGTCGACCACAAGGGTGAGGACCGCCTTGCGTTCCTGCGAGGCGATCGCGGCAAGGAAGCGGTGAACGGCGGCACTTTTCGCAACCGCAAGTCTCGCCATGGCGACATCGTGAATTCGAGCCTGTGGGTCGCGCCGGGCAAGCCGGCCAGCGGCCATGTCGACACGACGTACCAAGCCTTCAGAAGCACCCATTCGGGCAGGCCGTCGATGCTCTATGTCGGCGCCAACGACGGCATGCTGCATGGCTTTGCCGCGGCCGACGGCACCGAGAAGATCGCCTATGTTCCCAACGGACTGCATGCCGCGCTACCGCAACTGACGTCCGTCAACTACGAGCACCGTTACTACGTGGACGGGTCGCCGTTCACCGGCGATCTCAAGGCCGGTGCCGATATCTGGAAGACCTACCTGGTCGGCTTCCTCGGCGCGGGCGGGCGCGGCTTCTTCGTACTGGACGTCACGGATCCGACTGCATTTGCGGTGGCCGCGCCCGCCAACCTGGTCGTCATGGACAAGACCGGCCCGGAGATCGATCCGGATGTCGGCCATATCTTCAGCCAGCCGGTGATGGACCGGGCCAATTCCGCAATCACGCAACAGATCACGCTACTCAACAACGGTCGTTGGGCCTTGATCGCGGGCAACGGCTACAACAGCGCGAATGAGCGGGCGGTGCTGGTCATCCAGTATCTCGATGGCGACAAGGCCATGGTGAAGATCGGCGCGGGCGCGCGCGGCGGCAACGGCCTCGGCGCGCCGCGGCTCGTCGATCTCAATGGAGACCGGAAGCCCGACATCGCTTATGCCGGCGACCTGCAAGGCAATCTCTGGGCGTTCGACCTCACCAGCCTCACGCCCGAGGGCTGGAAAGTCGCCTTCGATGGAGCGCCGCTCTACGTCGCGCGCGATACGACCCGCAAGCCGCAGCCCATCACCGCGGCGCCAGTCTGGCTGCCGCACCCGAACGGCGGCAGGATGGTGGTGTTCGGCACGGGTCGCAACCTGACCAATGCGGATCGCAGCGACACTGCCGCGCAGAGCATCTACGGCATCCACGACAGCACGGTCATTCTTCGCGATGCGTTCAACAAGGTCACATTCTCAGGTGGCGCACCTATCACGGACGGGCGCGACGCGCTGGTGGCGCAGACAGCCGGCACGGAAGCCGGTGCCGCGAATGCAACGGGCCATCGGCTCTGGAAACTCAGTTCCAACAGCGTCGAATTCACCGGCAAATCTGCCAGGAAGGGTTGGTACTTCGACTTGCCGGTGGCCGGCGAGCGCGTCGTCGGGAACCTCGAGTGGTTCGACGGACAGTTGGTCGACGTGGCGAGCATGGTGCCCGCCACGGACGGCAACACGACGGCGGAAACCTGCGGCCCTGTTCCGGTCAACGGCCGTGGCTACGTCACCACGCTGAACGCCATCACCGGAAGCGCGCCCACGTCGCAGATTTACGGGTACTCCGCCATCATCGACACCATCGGCAGTCGCAAGACGGCGTCCCGCATCGAATCGTCATTGCGCCATGGCCTGAAGACCGACAGGGATGTCATCGGCGTTTGCGCGTCTGGCCAGTCTTGCGACGACAGGCAGCGCCTTGGGAATATCGGCCTGCGTCCGGCGTGGAGGCAACTGCAATGACTCGTCCTCGCATCGCGCCCGGCACGCGGCAGCGGCTGGGCTTCACGCTGATCGAAGTCATGTTCGTCGTCGCGGTAATCGGGGTGCTGGCGGCCATCTCGCTGCCGACCTACCAGCAATACATCCGGCGCGGCAACCGCGCCGAAGCCCGCACCGGCTTGCTTCAGGCAGCGCATTGGCTGGAGCGCGTAGCCACTGCGCGAGGCAGCTACCTGAAGACCTCCGAGGTCGACACGTCGTTCCCCGCGGCGCTCAGGAACGTTCCCTCGCGCACCTACGCGCTCAGCCTCGAGGGCACGGACGAATCGGGAGCTGGCTACACTTTGAAGGCAATTCCGCAGAATGGCCAGGCGGGCGACGAATGTGGCGAGTTCACGTTGACGCAAACCGGCGTGCGCGCGCTGTCTTCGCCGAGCGCTGCCGCCGAGTTGACGGCGGAGTGCTGGAATCGTTGAAAGCGCAAACTGCCCGCCTCCTCTCCACATCCCGATCTTTCGCCAATGCCCCTTTCTGAGCACTCCATGGATCTGGCCCTTGCGCTGGCGCGTGCAGCGCAAACCAGGGTCTCGCCGAACCCTGCAGTGGGTTGCGTCATCGCCACCCGAGCCGGCGAAATCATCGGCCAGGGCCACACACAGGTCGTCGGTGGCCCACACGCCGAAATCATGGCGCTACGCGATGCGGAGGCGCGCGGACATTCGGTCGTCGGCGCTACCGCGTACGTCACGCTGGAGCCCTGCTCCCATCATGGGCGGACGGGGCCTTGTTGCGATGCGTTGATCGCGGCAGGGATCAAGAAGGTGGTTGCATCGATTGCAGACCCCAATCCGCTCGTCGCAGGCCAGGGATTCGACCGGTTGCGCGCGGCGGGCGTTGACGTCGAAGTCGGGCTCGGCGCCGCCGAATCGCGCGAACTGAACATCGGCTTCTTCAGCCGCATGATCCGCAAGACGCCCTGGGTTCGCCTCAAGGTCGCGGCCTCGCTCGACGGAAAGACCGCGCTCGACAACGGCGTCAGCCAATGGATCACCGGCGAGGCCGCACGCACCGACGGACACGCGTGGCGCGCACGCGCCAGCGCGGTGCTGACAGGCGTGGGTACGGTGCTCGAAGACAACCCCTTGCTCGACGTACGCCTGGTCGAAACCGGGCGCCAGCCCCATCTGGTGATCGTGGACAGCCAACTCCAGACGCCCCCTGATGCGCGTCTTTTCGTGCCCGGTCGATCCGTCTGGATCTATGCCGGCGCACGCTCGAATCCCGAAAAAGAAGAAGCGCTCAAGTCACGTGGCGCCACGGTGACGCACCTGCCCAACACCCAGGGCAAGGTCGACCTGGCCGCGATGCTGGCCAATCTTGCGCGACGTGAGATCAACGAACTGCATGTCGAAGCCGGCCACAAGCTCAACGGCTCGTTGGTGCGCGAAGGCCTGGTCGACGAACTGCTGGTCTATCTGGCGCCGAAATTCATCGGCAGCGGCATGGGAATGGCCAGCCACATTCACGCAGCCGGCCCCTTGACCGAACTCGCAGGCGCGCTCCCATTGGAATTCCGCTCCGTCGAGATGCTCGGCCCGGACTTGCGCATCGTCGCCAGAGTGACCGCCCGCGACACGTTTTGACCCCAGCAGGTTCACGGAAGCTCGCTTCGACCTCGTCGCTGGCCTGGATGAGCTGGTACTTGGACCAGGAGTACTGCGCCAGCAGGACCAGGGACAGCAACGAGACCGTGACCCACACCGGCACGGTGCGCAGCAGCCGGAACTTGCCCGCGCCCACGCCCTTCCAGTGTGGGGAGAGGTCGCGCGGCACCTCGCCGCGCGCGGCCGTGACGATGTCGTACAGACGGTGCCGGATGATCTCAAGCTGGCGCCGGCCATGGGTCTCCGATCGGTAGCGGCCTTCGAAGCCCACGGCCAGGATGAAGAACATGAGTTCGATCAGGTCGATATGCTCTTGCTGCGAGGCGGCCAGACGCCCGATGAGCAGAAAGACCTTCTCACCCCCATAGGGGTCTTCGTGAAAGTGCTGGGCGAGCTGCTGTCCGGCCCAGATGCCGGTGTTGCCGCCCTCTCCGCCGCCCCAAGGGGTTCGGTTGGCCGCTTCGTCGATGGCGGTGCACAGCGCATAGCTGGCCGCGACGATGTGCTCGTGCCTGACCTGGGCTTCGGCGCACAGGATCTGGAAGGTGCTGACTTCGCGCACCAGAAGGCGGTGGAGGACATCGATGGCCTCGGCGCTGAGTTCCTTGGGCATGTGCAGTGCCTGAAGCAAGGGCTGTGCGGCTTCGAGCAGCGGGTTCTGTGCGGCCTCGATGGTGGCGAAGCGCGCATCCCGCGGGGGCTCGGAGGCGAGTCGGATGACCTTGGGCTGCTCGTGCTCGTGCTCGTGCTCGTGCTGGTTCTGTTCGGTCGGCAACGTGCGTTTTGCGCTGCGGGATGCGCCATTCGCACCGCGCAGAGCCGTTTTGCCTCTCGCGGCAGGCATGTCGCTGAAGGTATCAGTTGATTCTGGCATTGACGAACCGCATGTCTTCGAATTGGCTTCCGGTGAATCCACCTGCTCGCCGCGCAGATCGACCGCACTCAGACCCCTGCCTGTGCATTCGAGCAGGCGCACGCCCGACCAGTGACTCGCGTCGAAATTCAGTGCCATCCAGTTGCACCGGGTGAACGTGCAGCCGCTGAGCTTGCTGGACTTGAACTGCCCGGTGTTGAAGGTGCAGTTGATGAAGGTACAGCCGCTGATCGCGATGCGCTGCAAATGTCCAGGTGCCGGTCCCGCGGAGAGGGGAAGGGCTGGCCCTTCTCCACATAGGCCTGCTGCGCCCAGTGGTTGTAGACACGCGCATGCGGGTGGTCCTTGCCCACGTCGGCGCGCCAGATGCCGGTCTTGGGGCATGGGACGTTGCCCGTGCAGGTCACCCAGGGCTCGGGGATGCGGCTGGCGCGTGCGACGCCCTGGGCGATGCGCGGGTGGATGCCGGGCGCCGGGCGCTTTTCGGGCAGGCCCAGGTAGTGCCACATGATGCGTCCGTGCGAAGGGCTCAGGCCCATGGCGGCGCGGTCGCGCGCGAAGGCTTCGCCCCGGGCGTAGCGTTGCGGCACCTGCGCCCGATCCCATCCGTCATTCTCGAATTCGCGCGGTTCGAGCAGTTGCGCGAGCCAGTAGCCGGTGAAGCGGGCGGCGGTCGTTTCAGCCTGGGCGGGCACGTCGAGATACGCCAGGGGCCTGCCGGCGTCCTCCTCCGGCAGGGGCACGGGTTTGCTCGGCAGTACGTAGCCGTCCGGGATGTGGGCGCGGCCGGTACGGTTGGTGCCTGGGGTGGGCTGGATGATGGTCGCGGGCACGAGGCCCTTGGCGGCATCGATCAGGGCCTGCTCGTTGCCGTCCCACTTGGGCAGTTGCGCTGGCGGCAAAGGAAGTACCTTGTCGAGGTTGGGGAGGAGAAGGTCTGGGTTGCGTTCGAGGGCGTCACCAAGAGCGCTGTAGCGTTCGGCTCGTGCGCGATCCTTGAGCTTGCCAACCATCGGTTGATCTTGCCCCTGGAATCCGTATCCCATAGCCGAACTCATGAGTTGACTTGCCGTGGTTGATTGGCAAACCAGTTTTGCTCCAACTGCATCGGGCTGACGTCGGCCAGCGTCGAGTGAAGTCGAGTGCGGTTGTACCAGAGCAGCCAGGCGACTGTTTCGTCCTTGGCCTCGCGTCTAGTCTTGAAGCCTTGTCCGTGCAGCCGCTCGACTTTCAGTGACCCGAACAGAGTCTCCCTGCAGGCGTTGTCCCAGCAGTTGCCCTGGCGACTCATCGAACTGGTGATGCCGTACTCGCCAAGCACACTCCTGAAATCATGGCTGGCGTACTGTGAGCGTCCAGCGGTCCACAGTGCCGAGTTCAAGGCAAGGGTCTTGGCCGAGTGCCGGCAGCCCGGCGCGTCGGTCTCAGCCGTAGCCATTCTGCCGCGGCACGCGCCCAAGCAAAAAAAACAATCCCGACGATCCAAACCCCGGCCCCACCCAGAGTCCAAGCGCAACCTCTTGTACCTTTGAATGCGAAACCGTATAAGGCCCTCTTCGCCTCCCCCTGCGCAAGATGCAATATCCGCGACGAGACAACTCCCGGGGAGTTCACAAGAAAGGAGCATCCCATGCTGACCGATCTTCAACTCGCGCAGATCATGCTTCACGCTTCGCAGCAGAAGCGTCTCCTGTATCTCGATCCGCTGAACGCGGCGATGCAGGAGTTCGAGATCAACACCCTGCGACGATCGGCCGCCTTCATCGCGCAGCTGGCGCATGAGTCGGGCGAGTTCAATTTCATGGAGGAGATATGGGGCCCGACGGCCGCGCAGAAGCGATACGAGCCGCCGAGCGATCTGGCCCGGACGCTCGGCAACACGCAGCCCGGCGATGGCAGGCGCTTCAAGGGCCGAGGTCCGATCCAGTTGACCGGCCGTGCCAACTACCAGAAGTTCGGCGACCTGCTCGGCATCGATCTCGTCGACCATCCGGAGCTGGCGGCCGCACCGGAGGTCGCATTCAAGACGGCGGGGCTCTACTGGAAGCGCAAAGGTCTCAACGAACTCGCCGACGCGGACAACTTCACCGAGATCACGCGCAGGATCAATGGCGGCCAGAACGGCGCCGCCGAGCGCGTCCGCTTCTACGAAAGGGCCAAGCTCGTGCTGGCCCCGGACTTTCCGACCGCGAGCGCCGCGCCTTCAAAGGCCAAGGCCGCCGCGAAGTTCGCGGAACCAGCGGACGAATTGCTGCGCGGCGACGAAGCGATCCGGCTCGAGCCACCGTCACCGGCCTTCGTGCCGCCGCCTCCCGAGTCGCTGGCGGTGCGGCCCGACACGCTCGACTTCCGCGACCTCATGTACACGCCCTCGCTCATCGAAGTGCCGACCCATATCCCGCTGGGCGACTACCTGGAACATGAAGTGCCGATCCTGAACCAGGGCAGTGAAGGGGCATGCACGGGCTTCGGCCTGGCGACCGTCGCGAACTACCTGCTGAAGCGCAGGCGGGTCGTACCCGACAAGGTGCCGGTCAGCCCACGCATGCTGTACGACCTCGCGCGCCGCTACGACGAATGGCCCGGCGAGGACTACAGCGGTTCGAGCGCGCGCGGCGCAATGAAGGGCTGGCACAAGCACGGCATCTGCGCCGAGGCGCTCTACCCCTTCAAGCCCGGCAAGGCCGACCGCAAGGGAATGACCAATGCGCGCGTGGCCGACAGCGTGCGTCGGCCGCTCGGCGCTTATTTCCGTGTCAACCACAAGGACCTGGTCGCCATGCACGCGGCCATCGCCGAGGTCGGTGCGCTGTACGCAACCGCCACGGTCCACGAAGGATGGAACAACGTCGGCAGCGACGGTCTGATCGTGCAGTCCGAAGCGATCACCGGCGGCCATGCCTTCGCGATCGTCGCCTATGACGACCAGGGCTTCTGGCTGCAGAACTCCTGGGGTGAAACATGGGGCAGGCGCGGCTTCGCACGCATCACCTACGACGACTGGCTCGCCAACGGCACCGACGTGTGGGTCGCGCGTCTCGGCGCCCCGGTCACGCTGCGCGCAAAGCAATCCACCGCAACGGCGCACTCGGCGACCGCCGACCAGAGCGTGGCGTATTCCTTCGCGGACTTGCGGCCCCATATCGTGAGCGTCGGCAACGACGGCGTGTTGAAGCCGGGTGGCGACTACGGCGCCACGCCCGACGAACTCCGCCATGTCTTCGAGCAGGACATTCCCGCGGCAACCGGGCGATGGAAAAAACTGCGCGTCCTTCTCTATGCGCATGGCGGGCTCGTGAACGAGCAATCCGCGGTGCAGCGTCTCGCGGAATACCGGCCGGAACTGCTGAAGGCCGAGGTGTACCCGCTGGCCTTCATCTGGCGCACCGACTACTGGACCACCTTCTCCAACATCCTCAAGGATGCGGTGAGCCGTCGAAGGCCCGAGGGCGCCCTGGACGCCACCAAGGACTTCATGCTGGACCGGCTCGACGATGCGCTCGAGCCGCTGGCGCGCGCCCTCAGCGGCAAGGCCGCCTGGAGCGAGATGAAGGAGAACGCCTTGCGCGCCGCCGATGCAGGACGCGCTTCGGTCATGGTCGCCGACCACCTGAAGAAACTGGCGAAGACCGCCGAGAAGAATGGCCAGGCCTTCGAGATCCATCTCGTGGGTCACAGCGCCGGCTCGATCCTGCACGCCCCGGTCGTCAAGCTTCTGGCAGCGCGCGGGCTGCCGATCGAGACCTGCACCCTCTGGGCGCCGGCCTGCACGGTCGATCTGTTCAAGCAGTTCTATGTGCCGGCGATGGAATCGAAGATGCTGCGCAAGCTGGCGGTGTATGCGCTCAAGGACAAGACCGAGCGTGACGACGACTGCGCAAGGATCTACAACAAGTCCTTGCTCTACCTCGTCTCCAACGCCTTCGAGGACAAGGTGCGCATTCCGCTGTTCCGCGACGGCGTGCCGATCCTGGGCATGGAGAAAGCCTTCGACACCGAGTTGCGGAAGATCTTCAACACGCACGGCGCCGAACTCGTGCTCACGCCCAACACCGAACCCGACGGTTCGCTGAGCGCATCGGAGGCCATGCATCACGGCGACTTCGACGACGACAGGAAGACCGTGATGTCCACCTTCAGGCGCATTGCCGCGGGCGCCGGCAAGGCGAAAGGTGCGGAGAAACTCGCGGCGACGGCGGCTCCGATTCATACGACCGCCGCAAAGCCGATGTTCCCGCACACCGAGTCGTCGCTACGGGACCGTCGCCAGCAGATCGACGCTCGCACCCGAATGCGGTAGCGAGCCTGGTCAACAAGCTGCTACGGCCGCTGCCTCAGTTCGCGCCGCAGGATCTTCCCGGCAGGCGACTTGGGGATCGCGTCCACGAACTCGACTGCGCGCAGCCGGGCATAAGGCTCGACATGGCCCGCCACATGGGCCATGACCTCGGCCTCGCTGATGTCGCCGCGCTTCACCACGAAGGCCTTGGGCGCTTCGCCGGTCTCCTCGTTCGCAATACCGATCACGGCCGCATCGGCCACGGCCGGATGGGTGAGCAGCAACGATTCGAGAAGCGCCGGCGCGACCTGATGCGCATTGACCTTGATCAGTTCCTTGAGGCGATCGACGATGAAGAACTCGCCGTCGTCATCGATGACCACGACGTCGCCGGTGTGCAGCCATCCGTCCGCATCGACCGCGGCATCGGTCGCCTGCACATTGCCGAGATAGCCGCGCATGACGGTCGGCCCGCGTACCAGCAGTTCGCCGCGCTCGTTCGGCCCGAGGTCGACACCGGTGGCCACGTCGAGGACGCGTGCCTCCATGTTCGGCAGCAGCCGGCCGACCGCTCCCGGCTTGGCAGGGTCGTTGTCGCGCTTGCGGCTGGTGGCGGCCAGGGTGCATTCCGACATGCCATAGCCCTGCCGAACCTCGACACCCATGCGCTGGCCGGCCTCCATCTGCAACGCATCGCCCAGCGGCGCGGCCCCGCTGTTGATGAACGTCACGGATGACAGGTCGTACTTCGTCACCAGCGGATGCTTTGCCAGCGCGAGGACGATCGGCGGGACGACCATGAGCGACGTGATGCGATGACGCTCGATGAGTTGCAGGAACTGCTCGAAGTCGAAGCGCGGCATCGTTACGCATGCGTGGCCGCGGCGGACCGTCATGCTGACGAATGCCAGCAGCCCGTAGCAGTGAAAGAACGGCAGCACCGCCAGCGAAATGTCTTCGGAGGGAGCGCCCGAGAGGGATTCCAGTTGCGACATCATCGCCACCATGTTCCGGTGCGTCAGCATCACGCCTTTGGCGCGGCCAGTGGTGCCGCTCGAGTACGGGAGCGCGGCCAGGTCGCGCGCCGGGTCGATGTCGACACGGATGGGCCCGGCCTCGTTGGCCAGCAGCGCCGCAAACGGGGTCGCGCCCTCGGACTCCCCGAACACGAAGACCTCTTCCACGCCCGACGCTTTCGCCGCTTCGAGCGCGACGCCGAGGAATGCTGGAATCGTCAGCAGGTAGCGCGCGCGGCTGTCGCCGAGTTGCTCGGCGAGCGTCTCCGCCGTGCACAACGGGCTTGCTGTCGTTACCACGCCCCCGGCCATGGCGACCCCGTGGAACGCGACAACATACTCCGGCAGGTTCGGGCTGAAGATGGCGAACACATCGCCCTTGCGCATGCCGCGGCGCAGGAGCGCGCTGGCCATTCGCCGCGCCATCTCGAGGACCTGGCCGTGGGTGAGCATGCGGCCGCTCGGCCCGTCGATGAACGCGACGGCGCCCGCGCGCTGCGCCGTCTGCTCGAAAGCGAATTCGCTGACGGACCGCTCGGGAATCTCGATGTCGGGCCAGGGGCTGCGAAAGATCATGTCGACGTCCTCGGCCATCGGCCTCAAGCCATCCCGAACACCGTCACATCCGGCCCTGCCGCCCCCCAACGCCTTGGTGTCATACCAGAAGTCGATCCTGCGAATGCTGCGTTTGCCCATGCCGCGCAAGTCGATCACGCGGCTCTCGCCGCCGCGCGGAATGTTCTGCCGCACCAACACATCGCGTCGCTTCATGGTGATCCCCGGCTGTCTGGAGGAGCATCACCGTAGCACGGACACCCGGCCCAGGCTACCTTGAAGAGACTGGTCAAAGCCGCGCCGCCCTGCGAGACTCTCCGGCTCCGTTTTCCCGAGGAAGATGACGAATGATGCTTTCACGCCCTGCAATTCCTTCTTGCAGTGCCTTGCTCACGGCCGCGTCGCTTCTTGCAATCGCCGGCGCGGCGCAAGCCCAGGATTCGGAAGATCTGGCCAAGAAGCTGTCGAACCCGGTTTCCGCGCTCATCAGCGTCCCGCTGCAATACAACTACGACCATCGCTACGGCACCGACAATGCGGGCCACAAGAACGTCCTGAACGTGCAGCCGGTCGTGCCGATCGAACTCAACGCCGACTGGAACGTCATCAGCCGCACCATCGTGCCAGTCATCAGCCAGACCAACGTCCAGCCGGGCACCAGCCAGTCCGGCCTGGGCGACATCACGCAGAGCTTTTTCTTCTCGCCCAGGAAGCCCGGTGCGGGCAACCTGATCTGGGGTGTGGGCCCGGTGCTGTTCCTGCCCACAGGCACCGACCCTGCCCTCAGCGCACGCAAGTGGGGTGCCGCCCGACCGCCGTGCTGCTGAAGCAGGACGGCCCATGGACCGTCGGCATGCTGGCCAATCACATCTGGACCGGCGGCGGCGACTCCACCAGGCCCAACGTCAGCAACACCTTCATCCAGCCCTTCCTCTCGTACACCACGAAGGACGCCTGGACCTATGGCATCAACACCGAATCGCCTACGACTGGAAGAACAAGCAATGGTCGGTGCCCATCAACGTCACGGTGGGCAAGCTCATCAAGGTGGGCAACCGGCCGATCAGCCTGACCGGCGGCCTGCGCTACTGGGCCGAAAGCCCCGACACGGGGCCGAAGGACCTGGGCTTTCGGTTTGTCGTGACCTTCCTGTTCCCCAAGTGAGTCAACGAGCGGGGGCCGGCGCGTGCATGTCGATGCCGGTCGGATGCGGGTTGGTGTCCTTCATGTCTTCGGGCAGCAGGTTGCCATCGTCGAGCTGCGCGTCGGCCACTGCCGTGGCGGGGTAGCGCTCCGGATACAGATGCCGCTCGGCGACCTTCGAATCGAAGGTACCCGACCATTTCGCGACGACCACCACCGCGACGCTGTTGCCGATCGTGTTGCAGGTCGAGATGGCCATCGACAGGAAGCGATAGACGCCGAAGATCACCGCCAGTCCCTCGACCGGAAGGATGCCGGTCGAGGTCACGGTGGCCGCGAACACCACGAACGATCCGCTGGACACCGTGGCCGCGCCCTTGGAGGTCAGCAGCATCAGCAGCAGGATGCCGATCTGCTGGTCGATCGACAGCGGCACGCCGTAGGCATGCGAGATGAACATCACGCCCATTGCCATGAAGATCGAGGTGCCGTCGAGGTTGAACGCGTAGCCGGTGGGCAGGACCAGGCCGACCGTCTGCTTGGCGCAGCCGAGGCGCTCCAGCTTGATCAGGAGGCGCGGCAATGCGCTTTCGGATGACGCCGTGCCGAGCACGATCAGGATCTCGTCCTTGATGTAGCGCAGGAAGCGCCAGAGGCTGAAGCCCGCGATCTTCGCGATGAGGCCGAGCGCCACGGCGATGAAGATCGCGATGACGGCATAGAAGCTCAGCACCAGTTGCGCCAGTGCCACCAGCACGGCCGTGCCGTTGCTGCCCACCGAATAAGCCACCGCGCCGAAGGTGCCGATGGGTGCCAGCTTCATCACCAGGTTGATGAACGAGAACAGCACTTCGGAGATGTAGTCGAGCCCACCGTTGATCTTCTCGCGGCGCCCTTCCGGAATCGCCAGGATGCCGATGCCGACCATCACGGCGAGCACCACGACTTGCAGCAACTCGCCCTTGGCGAACGCGCCGACGAAGTTGTCCGGCACGATGTGCATCATGAATTCGAGGAAACCCTGGGGAGCCGCGGCCTTGACGACCGGTGCCGCCGCACCGCCGGCCACCGTGGTCATGCCCTTGCCGATCCCCAGCAGGTTGCCGGCCAGCATGCCGACGCACAGGGCAATCGTCGAGATCACCTCGAAGTAGATGATGGAGCGCCATCCCACGCGCCCCGCACTCTTCACGTCGCCGGCCGACGCAATGCCGTGCACGATGGTGAGGAAGACGAGCGGCGCGACGCCGGCCTTGATGAGCGACAGGAACATGTCGCCCAGCAGCTTGAGTTGCGATGCGAACTTCGGAAAGGCAAAGCCGACCAGGATGCCGAGCACCAGCGACACCAGCACTTGCATGCCCAGCTTGCGGTACCAGGGGAGCTTCTTCAGCGGTGCCGGCGCGGCCGGTGCGAGGGTGGAGGGGTTCGTCATGTTCTGTCTCCTCGCGCTTCAGGCGCTGGCTGCGGCGGACAGCGCCAACGCGCGATCGACCATTTGCGGCGCAAGGCCGAGGTAGTTGGCCGGGTCGGTAAGGCGGTCGATGGTGGCGCGGTCGAAATGCTGCGTGACGTCGGGCAACGCGGCGAGTGCCTCGGCCAGCGTGCCGCCCTTCTCGTTCACCGTGCGGCAGGCGTCGTAGACCACGTCATGCGCCTGCTGCCGGCCGATGTGCGGGGCCATGCCCATCATCACGGCCTCGGCCACGATCAGCCCCTTCGTGATACCCAGGTTGTGCGCCATGCGCGCCTCGTCGACGATCAGGCCGCCGAGCGCAAACTTGGCCTGGTGCAGTGCACCCGACGCGAGGATGAAGCTCTCCGGAATCGCGATCCATTCCGCGTGCCACGGGCCGGTCGCGCGCTCGAAGTCCTGCACCATCGCATCCACCATCAGGCCGGCGTGCTGCCGCACCGCTTTCGACGCGGCAAGCATCAGCTCGCTGGAGATCGGGTTGCGCTTTTGCGGCATCGTGCTCGATGCGCCGCGGCCCTTGACGAAGGGCTCGTACACCTCGGCAAATTCCGTCGACGCCATGATCATGATGTCGAGCGCGATCTTGCCGAGCGAGCCCGTGATGAGCGCCAGCAGGTTCACCGCCTCCGCGAATCCGTCGCGCGCCACATGCCACGTCGTGGCCGGCACGCCGAGCCCGAGCTCCTCGGCCATCGCCTTCTGCACCTCGAAGCCCTTGTCACCCAACGAAGCCAGCGTGCCCGCGGCGCCGGCGAATTCGACCACCGCCACGCGCGGGCGCAGTTCGGCAATGCGCTGCTGATGCCGGTCGAACATGGCCAGCCAGATCGCGACCTTGTAGCCGAAGGTCACGGGCAGCGCCTGCTGCAGGTGGGTGCGGCCGGCCATCGGCGTGTCGCGATGCTTCTTCGCCAACGCGGCCAGGATGCCGCGCAGCTCGCGGATGTCGCCATCGATGCTGTCGAGCGCATCGCGCACCTGCAGTGCCACGGCGGTGTCCATGATGTCCTGCGTGGTCGCGCCCCAATGCACGTACCGGCCCGCTTCGCCGCACATCGCCACCAGTTGATGCACGAGCGGAAGGATCGGGTAGCCCACGATGTCGGTCTCCTCGCGCATGTGGTCGAAGTCGATGCGCTCGATCTTCGATTCGCGTGCGATGACTTCGGCGGCATCCGCAGGGATCACGCCGCAGCGCGCCTCGGCCTTTGCCAAGGCGACTTCGGCATCGATGTAACGCTGGATCAGCGCGCCATCGGAGAACAGTTTCCGCATCTTCTGCGTGCCGAAGGCATCGCGAAACAGGATGGAATCGACGACCGTACTGGCCATGGGGAGCGAAGGAGTTGACATGGAACCTCTTGAAGTCGGAGGAAGATGGACGATAATATGTCCGGACATATGAAACTTTAATATGTCCGGACATAACTTCAATTTGGGGTTTACCCTGGCCATGGACGCATCACTCGAATCCACACCGCAGAAGGCCACCTTCGCGAACATCGCCCGCCATCTGACAGAGGCGATCACCTCCGGCCATTTCGCCGTTGGCACCTTGCTGCCCACCGAGCTGGAGCTGTGCAAGCACTACGGCACCAGCCGGCACACCGTGCGGGCCGCGCTCACCGAGTTGCAGCAAGTCGGCCTGGTGTCGCGGCGCAAGAATGTCGGCACGCGTGTCGTATCCGCCAAGCCTCGCGCCAGCTTCCGGCCGTCGCTCGCATCGGTGGATGACCTCGTGCAGTTCGGCGCGGAGCATTTGCGGGTGGTGCAATCCGTCGGCCGCACGACGGCGACCGGCAACCTGGCAAGCGAGCTGGGTTGCACCGACGGAGCGCCGTGGTTGCGCGTCTCGAGCCTGCGCCTGATCGGCGACGAAAGCGCCGCGCCGGTGGGCTGGACCGACGTCTACATCGACCCCGCCTACACCGACATCGCGGAACTCGCCAAGGCGTCTCCCGACACCTTGATCAGCTCATTGATCGAGGAGCGCTACGACCGGCACATCGCGGAGATTCAGCAGGACGTCCGCGCCTTCACCCTTCAAGACCGCGACATGGCGGCCGCGCTGCAGGTCGAGCCAGGAGAGCCGGCGCTGAAGATCGTTCGCCGCTACTTCGACGCGGACGGCGAAATGTTCGAGGCATCGGTCACCGTGCATCCGGCCGACCGGTTCTCGGTGTCGATGCGGCTTCAGCGGTCGCCGGGCTGAAGCGCCCGCCGCGCGGTCTCAGTTCCAGGCGCTCACCGCGAGCCGTACCTTGCCCGTGATGCTGGGCGCGGCAAGCGCTGCGCCCTTCGACGACAAGGGCACGATGAACTGCAGTTTGCCGTCGATCACGTCCTTGTACGTCGTCGGCAAGGTGGCGCGGCCGGCGGTGTCGGTTTGCCAGCCGTAGTTCACCTTCCACTCGGCGGAGGCGGCATCGGCGGGCGGCGAGAGTTCGATGATCAGCGTGTCGCGAAACAGCGAGCTGCCTTCGTAGTGCCCGTCGACCCAGAACTTCCTGTTGACCTGGTAGTCGGGCACGCGCACGCCAAGCGTCATTGCATACGCCAGCGTGGGCCGGTCCTGCTTCACGCGCGCCTTGTTGGAGAGAAACACGGTCGACAGATAGATCGACCGCTTCTCCGGCGTTGCAGGGTTGGTCAGCTCCTTGTGCGTGCGGCAGGCGGGCGAGTCTTCCTCGGCCACGCGCCGGCTCAGGTACCAGCGCTTGCCGCGCGGCGCGGCCAGCAGCTCGACCTGGTAGAGCGCATCGACATCCGCATCCTTCGGGAGGTCCGGCGGCAAGGTCACGCTCTCGACGTCGAACCACAAGTCAACCCGCACGTCGCCGAACAGGAAGCGCACCAGGTTCTGGAATGCTTCCTCGGAGTTGACGATGCCGAAGTAGCCCGAGTGCGAGCGGTAGGTGTAGGCCGTGGCCACGGGCCGCTCCTTGCCGTCCTTGTCGAACGAGCACAGCGTGGCGTTCTCCACGCGCACCAGTCCGTCGCTGCCGTGGCCCGCGAACATGCGCGATGCGCCCATCGCCACTTCATAGTCGCCGCGGTTCGACCCGACCATGCAGAACACGCGCTCGGGTGCCAGTGCCGTGGCGGGCAGGTAGTCCACGCGGCCGTTGATCTTCGGCGTGGCCAGGAACTCGGCGATCTTGTCGCGGTTGAAGGTGTTGATCTCGTTCACCGTCAGCCAGCTCGGCACGTTGACGCCGCCGATGTCGATGCCGTTGTGCGGCGTGGCATAGGTGAAGAACTTGTCGACGCACTGGCGCGCCACGGCGTCGCCGAGCGCCGGGTTCTGCAGGAAGGCCCGCACCACCAGCCCGCCCATCGAATGCGCGACCAGGTAGCAGCGGAAGCCCTCCGGCCCGGGCGGCCCCTCGCGTTTTGCGACAAGATCCCTTATGCGCAGGATGAGGTCGTTCAATCCCTTCGCGTAGGCGGTGATGTCGCGCGACTTCCCGTCGCCGAGCAGGTCCGAACCGGTCTCGTAGTAGCGGTAGATGATGACCGAGGCCGATGGAATGCCTTCGACATCCGCACCGGTCTCGTCCGGCGGCGGCTTCCAGTCCTCGTCGAGGATGTCGAGCCCGTTCTGGTAGACGCTCATGTACTGGAAGTCGGCCAGCAGCCGCACCACGGGCGACTCGAACACGAACTTCTGCGCCGCCGCCTTCTTGTCGACCGTGGCCCGGTACACCGTCGAGCCCACGTTGAAGCCGCAGAACGGGTCAGCGGTGGTCTCGTCGCGCTCCGTCGCAGTCATCGCGTAGCCGCGCACGTAGATGATCGGATAGCGCTTGTCGGTCATGGCGAAACCTCCGTGTTGCGCGCCGCGGCGCGACCGCGCCGCGTGCATTCACGGCCGAGCCCGACTGTGCCGCCGCCACCCGGCAGCCGCCATAGCGCACATGGCGTAGGGCAAGCGGCCAGCTTTCGCGCCTACCGTGCCCGGGGTATCGCGCATACCATGGCCGTCCCGGCGGTCGCAGCGCGCAAACGGCTGACCGGCCGAGAGGAGATCCATGCTGACTGCCGCCATGCCCGAGAACCATCCGGCCGAAGGAACGGCCGCGACCGACTGGCTCGCCTGGCCCGGCCTCGCCGCCATTGCCTCGACCACGGTCAACGAACTCCTGCCCGATGGCGCACGCGCCGTGGTGGTCGCGCCGCATCCGGACGACGAAGTACTGGCGGTGGGCGGGCTGCTGGCGCAACTGGCCGCACAGGAGCGCGAGATCTGCGTCGTCGCCGTGACCGACGGCATCGCCACCCCGGTCGACTCGCCGCATTGGCCGCCGGCGCTCGACAACCGCACCCGCATGCGCCCCATCGAAAGCCGCCGCGCACTGCATCGGCTGGGCGTGGCGGCCGAGCCGGTGCGCCTCGGATTCCCGGACGGCAGCCTGCACATCCTGCGCCGCATGCTGGCCGAACGGCTGCTGCCGCTTCTGCGCCCGACCGACGTGGTGTTCACCACCTGGCGCATGGACGGCCCGCCCGACCACGAGGCCACCGGCCATGCCTGCGCGTTCGCCGCCGCCCGCTCCGGCGCCCGGCTGGTGGAGACGCCCGTGCGCGCCTGGCACTGGGCCGTGCCGGGCGACGTGCGCCTGCCCTGGCGCCGCGCGCGCAGGCTGCCGCTCGATACCCAGGCGCTGGACCGCAAGCGCAACGCGCTGGAAGCCTTCGAGACCCAACTGCAGTCCGTCCCATCGATCCTCGGCGACCCCAACCTGTGCAACAGCGCCGTCACCCGCGCGGCATGGCCCTTCGAAGTGATGTTCATGTGAGATGACTCCCCCCCGAAGCGCCTGCGGCGCCTCCCCCTCAGGGGGCGCACCCAGCGGCCCGGCAAAGCCGGTTCCGCGGGTGCCCACGAACAGACCTCGCTGTGCTTGCGCCGGTTTTGCGTCGCCGAAGCCCCTCAAGGGGGCGCACCCGGCGGCCCGGCAAAGCCGGTTCCGCGGGTAGATGACTCCCCCCCGATGCGCCTGCGGCGCCTCCCCCTCAGGGGGCGCACCCAGCGGCCCGGCGAAGCCGGTTCCGCGGGTGCCCACGAACAGACCTCGCAACGCTTGCACCGGTTTCATGCGTCGCCGGAGCCCCTCAAGGGGGCGCACCCGGCGGCCCGGCAAAGCCGGTTCCGCGGGTGCCCACGAACAGACTTCGCCGTGCTCGTCCTGGTTTCATGCGTCGCGGGTCACGCGGTAGCGTGGTGGAACTGGGACGATTGGCCGGTGGGCGGGTGAACTATGCTCGCGCGGATGATCGCCACCCGCCTGCTGCTCGCCGCCGCTTTCGTCCTCGTCACCGCTTCCGACAACACCGGCGCGTGCGAATCCCCGTATTCCGCGTCGCCCGAGTTCAAAGGCTGCGGCTTCGTGAACGCGCCGAACCCGGACGCGCAGCCCACGGCGAACGCGGCAAGGATCTGGTGGCGCTTCCTGGCCGGCACCAAGACCGACACCGAACCGGTCGATGCCATCCCCGTGCGGCCGCTGACCACCGCGCAGCTCGAGGCGCTCGACCGGCAAGCCAACCACGTCGTGCGCCTGGGCCACTCGTCGACATTGCTCAAGCTGCGCGGCAAGTTCTGGTTGATCGACCCGATGTTCAGCGAGCGCGCATCGCCCTTCGCCTTCATGGGACCAAAGCGCTTTCATGCGCCGCCCATCGCGTTGCAGCAGTTGCCCGCCATCGACGGCCTGGTCATCTCGCACGACCATTACGACCACCTCGACGCCCCGACCATCGAATACCTCGCGCAACGCGTGGCTCACTTCTTCGTGCCGCTCGCCGTGGGCAGGCGGCTGCGGTCGATGGGCGTGCCTGCCGAGCGCATCACCGAGCTCGACTGGTGGCAGTCCGCGACGCGCGGCGATGTGCAACTCACTGCCACGCCGTCGCAGCATTTCTCGGGCCGCACCCTGACCGACCGCAGCGAGACGCTGTGGGCGTCCTGGGTGATCCAGAGCGGGCCGCAACGCATCTACTACAGCGGCGACTCGGGCTACTCCGACGGTTTCCGGAAAATCGGAGATCGCTTCGGCGGCTTCGACCTGGCGATGCTCGAAAACGGTCAGTACGACGAGTGGTGGCCATCGGTGCACATGACGCCGGAACAAGACATCCAGGCCTTCGAAGACCTGCGCGCCAAGGTGCTGCTGCCGGTGCACAACAGCACTTTCGACCTCGCCTTCCACACCTGGCACGCGCCGATGGACCGCATCGCCGACCTGGCGGCAGCGAAGCAGATCGAACTGGCGACGCCGGAAATCGGCGAAGTGATCACCGTGGGCCAGCCGCGAACCAATGTACGCTGGTGGGCCGGACTGAAATAGGTTGCCTCATATCGGCTCCATGACGCGGGGGCGTGTTTCGCGACGCATGAAACCGGCACCGTCAGATGCCAGGGATACTGCGGAACCGGCTTCGACGGGCCGCTGGTATCGCCCCCTTGAAGGCGAGGCGCCGCAGGCGCTTCGGGGGTAGTTGATCTAGTCCTTTGCCCGCCGCTCGCGCGCGCGGCGCACCTGTCGACTCTCATTCGCCTGCACAGCGGCCACTTCCCGCTGCGTCTTCTTCTCGCGCCGATTGCG
Source organism: Variovorax humicola (assembly GCF_037889915.1). Taxonomy (NCBI): domain Bacteria; kingdom Pseudomonadati; phylum Pseudomonadota; class Betaproteobacteria; order Burkholderiales; family Comamonadaceae; genus Variovorax; species Variovorax humicola. The sequence continues at coordinate 279,643 of NZ_JBBKZV010000004.1, forward strand.
CGAGAGCTTGCGGCCGATCAAGAAGCTTGCCGTGCCGCTGACAACGGCAATTCCGATGGCGATGGCTCCGACTTCCATGATTGTGTCTCCAGTCATTTTCGTGGAGTGCGCGACTACTGCACGCGCACGATGCTGGCCGGCTTGAAGCCGAGATCGGCCGCCTTGCCCTTGCGCGCCCGCGTCCCGCGTGCATTGTTCAGCGTGCGGATCTCGAGCGTTTCGTCGCGCTCCTTGCCGCCGCGGCCGATGCCGTCGATCCTGACGCTGCGCGTGTAGGCCGCGGCGCCCGCGAGCGTGTCCTTGGCGTCGAGGTCGATCAGCGTGAGCCCGCGGCCGCCCTTGGGCAGCACCTTCAGTTCACCGATCTCGAACGTGAGGATGCGCCCGCCCGTCGACGCGCAGGCCACATGCGTCGCGGCCGGCATCGGCTCGGCGCCGCTGGCGCCGCCCACCAGCGAAGGCCGGCACAGTTGCTCGCCCTCACCCACGTCGACGAAGGCCTTGCCACCGCGCTGGCGCGACGTCATGTTCTCGACCGTCGCGATGAAGCCGTAGCCGCCGGTGTTCGAGAGCAACAGGCTCGCGCCGAGCGGGCCGGCGAAGTAGTGCGCGACGTGCGTGCCGCTTTCGAGATCGAGCAGCGTCGTCACGGGTTGCCCGTCCCCGCGGGCCCCCGGCAGCGAAGCGACCGGCACGGTGTAGACACGCACAGCCTTGTCCTTGGCGGTGCCGAACACCAGCAGCGTGTCGACCGAACGGCATTCGAACGCGCCATACAGTGCGTCCCCCGACTTGAAGCTGTACTCGGCCGGCGTTCCGTTGGCGCCAGCAGCCTTCTCGCTGGCCCAGCCCTTCTGCGCACGAACCCAGCCCTTTTGCGAGACGATCACCGTCACCGGTTCGTCGACCACCCGGACCTCGGCCACGGCGCGCTTCTCGGCCTGGATCAGCGTACGTCGCGGGTCTTCGAAAGTCTTGGCGTCCTGTTCGATTTCCTTTACCAGCAGGCGGCGCAACGCGGCCGGGCTGCCAAGGATGTCCTCGAGTTTCTTCTGCTCTTCGCGCAGGCCCTTGAGTTCCTGCTCGATCTTGATGGCTTCGAGCCGCGCCAACTGGCGCAGGCGAATTTCAAGAATGTCCTCGGCCTGCCGCTCGCTGAGGTCGAAGCGCGCGATCAACGCCGCCTTCGGGTCGTCGGCCGCGCGGATGATCGCGATTACCTCGTCGATGTTGAGCAGCACAAGCTGCCGGCCTTCGAGGATGTGGATGCGGTCCAGCACCTTGTCGAGCCGATGCCGCGAGCGCTTCTCGACGGTGATCTCGCGGAACGCGATCCACTCGTTGAGCATCTGCCTCAGCGACTTCTGCGTAGGCTTGCCGTCGATGCCGACCATCGTGAGGTTGATCGGCGACGAGGTTTCCAGCGAGGTCTGCGCAAGCAAGGTCGTGATGAACTCTTCCTGGCTGATGCGCGAGGTCTTCGGCTCGAACACCAGGCGCACCGCCGCGTCCTTGCTCGACTCGTCGCGCACCACGTCCAGCACGGACAGCATCGCGGCCTTGAGCTGCGTCTGCTCCGTGCTCAAGGCCTTCTTGCCGGCCTTGATCTTCGGATTGGTGATCTCCTCGATCTCCTCCAGCACCTTCTGCGTGCTGACGCCGGGCGGGAGCTCGTTGACCACGAGTTGCCACTGGCCGCGTGCCAGGTCCTCGATCTTCCAGCGCGCGCGCACCTTGAGCGAACCGCGGCCGGTGCGATACGCGTCGGCAATGTCGATCGGGCTGCTGATGATCTGCGCGCCGCCCGGATAGTCCGGTCCGGGCACGATCGCAAACAGCTCTTCCTCGCTGAGCTTGCCGTTGGTCTTGATCAATGCCACGCAGGCATCGGCAATCTCGCGCAGGTTGTGGCTCGGGATTTCCGTGGCCAGGCCCACCGCGATGCCGCTCGCGCCATTGAGCAGCGTGAACGGCAGCCGCGCCGGCAACAGCCGCGGCTCCTGGGTCGAGCCGTCGTAATTGGGCACGAAGTCGACCGTGCCTTCGTCGATCTCGTCGAGCAGCAGGCTCGTGATCCGCGCCAGCCGCGCTTCCGTGTAGCGCATCGCCGCGGCGCCGTCGCCGTCGCGGCTGCCGAAGTTGCCCTGGCCGTCGACCAGCGGATAGCGCTGCGAAAAGTCCTGCGCCATGCGCACCAGCGCGTCGTACGCAGCCTGGTCGCTGTGCGGATGAAAGCGGCCCAGCACGTCGCCGACCACGCGTGCACTTTTCACCGGCTTGGCGCCGACGGTGCCGTTGGCGCCGCCGAAGCCGAGCCCCATGCGCGACATCGAATAGAGAATGCGCCGCTGCACCGGCTTCTGGCCGTCGCACACGTCGGGCAGCGCACGGCCCTTGACCACGCTCAGCGCGTATTCGAGGTAGGCCTGCTGTGCGTAGTCGGCCAGCGTGATGCCGCTGCCGTCGTCGGGCGGCGGAAGATCCAGCATCGGTTGGGAGGAATCGTCCATGGTCGGTCAGTTCTTCAATAAGGTTCGGTTCATTCGGTCGGCGTGTCCGACAGGCCCGGCAGGCCCGGCATGCCGGGCATGCGCGAACCGTCGGACGGCGGCATGTTGCCGCGGCCCAGCGCGCCGCCCTTCGGCACGTCGAGTTCCATGTGGATGCGCCCCGGCGTCTTGCCGCCACGGCCCACACCGAAACGCGCACCGGGCTTCAGATAGGCGTAGAGCTGCAGCACAGTCTGCACGTAGTCCTGCGTCTCGCGGTAGTTGGGGATCTTGTTTCCGGCGCGCTGCACTGCGCCCTCGCCTGCGTTGTACGCGGCCAATGCGAGTTCCACCTGCCCCGGAAACATCGCGATCAGGTCGCGCAGATATCGCGAGCCCGTGGCGATGTTGATGCGCGGGTCGTAGAGCTTGTCTTCCAGCGAGCGGCGCTTGTCGGCCTGCACGCCATAGCGTTCGGCCGTGGCCGGCATCACCTGCATCAGTCCCATCGCGCCCTTGGGCGACAGGGCCTGCGCATCGAAGCCCGACTCGGTCGCGACCAATGCCTGCAGCAGTTCATAGTCGATCGCATGGCGCTTCGATGCATCCTGCATCGCGGCCTTGGCTGTCCGGTAGTTGGGCGACTTCTCGAACATGGCAACCAGCGTCTGCGACACCGGCGAGACCTTGCCATTGCCCCGGCGCCCCGGCGGCAAGACACCATCCGCCGTGTCGAAGCTTCGCCCGCCCTTGAAGAACAATTGGTAGCGCTCGTCGAGTTTCCCGGAGGCGAAATGCGCCACGCCCTTGTCGTCGATATAGCCATAGATGTCAGCCGCGGACGCGCCTTGCTGAAAGACCACCCACAGCAAGGCAACGAACAGCGCGCGAAAACTAGACATCGATTTCCACATCATCCCCACGCAACTCCATCAGGTCGCGGCGGGCGGCGGCTTCCCCTTTGCCCATGAGCTTGGTGATTTCTCCCTGCGTCTGCGTGAAGTCGAGGCGGCCGAGTTGGACCTGCAGCAGGCGGCGAGTGTCGGGGTTCAACGTGGTTTCCCACAACTGTTCCGCGCTCATCTCGCCCAGGCCCTTGAAGCGGCTGATGCTCCACGCGCCTTCGCGTACGCCGTCCTTGCGCAGCTTGTCGAGCGTGGCCGTGAGTTCGCCTTCGTCCAGCGCATACACCTTCGACGCCGGTTTCTTGCCACGCGCCGGCGCGTCGATACGGAACAGCGGCGGCTTGGCCACGAACACGTGGCCGGCCTCGATGAGTTTCGGAAAGTGCCGGAAGAACAGAGTCAGCAGCAGCACCTGGATGTGCGAGCCGTCCACGTCGGCATCGCTGAGGATGCAGATCTTCCCGTAGCGCAGCCCGCCCATGTCGGGCGTGTCGGTCGGCCCGTGCGGGTCGACGCCGATCGCGACCGAGATGTCATGGATTTCGTTGTTGGCAAAGAGCCGGTCGCGCTCGACCTCCCAGGTGTTGAGCACCTTGCCACGCAACGGCAGGATCGCCTGCGACTCCTTGTCGCGGCCCATCTTCGCGCTGCCGCCGGCCGAGTCGCCCTCGACCAGGAAGACCTCGTTGTGCGCCGTGTCCTTGCTCTCGCAGTCGGTCAGCTTGCCGGGCAGCACGGCGACGCCGGAGCCCTTGCGCTTCTCGACCTTCTGGCCCGCCCGCTGGCGCGTCTGCGCCGCCTTGATGGCCAGCTCGGCGAGCTTCCTGCCGTAGTCGACATGCTGGTTCAGCCACAACTCCAGCGCCGGCCGAACGAAGCTCGACACCAGCCGTACCGCATCGCGCGAGTTCAGCCGTTCCTTGATCTGCCCCTGGAACTGCGGGTCCAGCACCTTCGCACTCAGTACGTACGAAGCGCGCGCGAACACGTCTTCCGGCAGCAGCTTCACGCCCTTGGGCAGCAGCGAATGCAGTTCGACGAAGCCCTTGACCGCGTTGAACAGCCCATCGCGCAAGCCGCTCTCGTGCGTGCCGCCGGCGCTGGTCGGAATCAGGTTGACGTAGCTCTCGCGCACCGGCTGGCCTTCCTCGGTGAAGGCCACGCACCAGTCGGCGCCCTCGCCTTCGGCGAAGTTGTCGGCGTTCTTGTCGGCGTGGCCAGCGCCCTCGAACAGCGGGATCACCGGCTCGCCGTTGAGCGTCTGCATCAGGTAGTCGCGCAGGCCGCCCTTGTAGAGCCATTGCTGCGTCTCCTTCGTCTTCTCGACGAAGAGCGTCACCGTCACGCCCGGCATCAGCACGGCCTTGCTGCGCAGCAGGTGCGTCAGCTCGTTGATCGGCAGCACGGCCGATTCGAAGTATTTCGCATCGGGCCAGGCGCGCACCGTCGTGCCCTGCTTGCGGTCCCCGTTGCCGCTTTCCTGCGCGCGGAGCTGCAGCGGCTCGATCACATCGCCGGCCGAAAACGCCAGTTGCGCCACCGAGCCTTCTCGGTACGACACCACTTCGAGCCGCTTCGACAGCGCGTTGGTCACCGACACGCCCACGCCATGCAGGCCGCCGGAGAAGCTGTACGCCCCGCCCGAGCCCTTGTCGAACTTGCCGCCCGCATGCAGCCGTGTGAACACCAGTTCGACGACCGGCGCCTGCTCTTCGGGATGCAGCCCGAACGGGATGCCGCGCCCGTCGTCCTCGACGCTCACCGACCCGTCGACGTGCATCGTGACCTTGATCTTCTTGCCGTAGCCCGCGAGCGCCTCGTCAGCCGCGTTGTCGAGCACTTCCTGGATGATGTGCAGCGGGTTGTCGGTGCGGGTGTACATGCCCGGCCGCTGCTTGACGGGCTCGAGTCCCTTGAGGACGCGGATCGAGCCTTCGGAATACGCTTGGGGAATTGTCTTGCTGGGGGTTGCCATGGGGGCGGATTGTAGTCAGCCAGCCCACCAAAAGCTGGATGCCCATACAGGCAACTGTCAGCCTTTTTGCAAATTAACCCTCCCGACACGCGCTGCGTCGCGCTCCATGGCGGACATCAGCGCATCCACCCCGATCGCAAAGGTCGCATCCCATTGCGCCGGCTGGAAATACTGCGCCACGCCGACGAGCCGGGGACACTCGCGAACCACGAAGTCATCGCTCGCCGGTTCCGCCGCAGACGGCCCCTTGGCATAGCCCGAGGTTTCATCGAGCCCTGCGCCGGTCAGGTAATAACCGATCGCACGAAAGTAGCGCGCCGACAACTCGGGGTCGGGCACCACGGCCTGGATCAGCGCCAGGATCGATTCGATGAAGCGCACGCCCGTCGGCGTATTGAGTCGGTGCACCGCGACGAGCGGGTACAGCGCCGGGAAGCGATGCGCCATGCGGCGGTACGAATGGACGCTGTGCAGCAGCCGCTCCATCGGCGTCAGGTCGGCGGGCGGCTCCTCGACCGACGCAAGCGCGTGGTCCACCATCGCATCGAGCAGATGCTGCTTGCTCGGAAAGTGGTGATACAGGCTCATCGCCTCGCGGCCCAGCCGCTGGCCGACCTTGCGCATGCTCAGCGCCGCCAGTCCATCCGCCGCAACCTCCTCCAGCGCGGCCTGAACGATTCGCTGCGTGGACAGCGGACCGGCCGCCGCGTCTCCATTTGATTTTCGGGTTGCCATGCTTGCAATCTTACAGTGTAAGGATTAACCTTGCGTCAAGCCTTACACCGTAAGAATGGAGTCCCGTCATGGAAACCGTCGATCTGATCGGCCTTCTGGTGCCGCTGACCTACCTGGTGATGCTGGCAGTCGAGTGGCTGCGGCCGGCACGGCAATTCCCGCCGCGGCGCGGCTGGCGCTGGCTGGGCATCGGCTTCCTGGTACTGATCGGCACCGCCGGAGCCGTCGTTCCAATGCTGTTGCCGCTCGACTGGATGGCGGCGCATCGCTGGATCGACGGCACGCCGCTGGGCGTGGCCGGTGGCGCGCTGATGGGATGGTTCGTGCTCTCCGGCCTGGGCTTCGTCTGGCATCGCGCATCGCACGCCTTCTCGCCGCTCTGGCGCTTCGGCCACCAGGTGCATCACGGGCCACAGCGCATCGACATTTCGGGCTCGACGCTGTTCCACCCGACCGAGATGGTGGTGCAGGTGCTCATCCAGCTCTTCGTGACGGTGATCGTGCTGGGCCTCGATCCGATCGCGGCCGCGCTGGTCGGCTATATCGCAGCCTTCCACGGCATGTTCCAGCACTGGAACGTGCACACGCCGCAATGGCTTGGCTACTTCATCCAGCGCCCGGAGTCGCATTGCGTTCACCATCGGCAAGGCGTCCACGCCTGGAACTACAGCGACTTCCCGCTATGGGACATCCTTTCCGGCAGCTTCCGCAATCCGCGTGAATTCCGGGGCGAGTGCGGCTTCGAGGCACCGGCCGATCGCCAATTGGGCGCGATGCTCGCCTGGCGCGACGTGAATGCGCCGGTGTATGGCTCTGCCAGCCGGGGTGCGGCGCCTGACCCCGCCATGCCTGGCGAACTGGCGTGACGGGCTGGCGGGTAGTGTGCCCGGATTGAGTAATGCGCCAACCGCATCAAAGACACGGCCAAATATCAACAATCCGGAATGGGCGCGAGCAACGACAGACATTGCTTTTGGGTACATTGACCGGGATGAGTCCTCCCTCCTCCCAGCCCCTCAGCCTGAAGCAGGTGCTGCTTTGCGGCGCGATGATCGTCACCCTCTCGATGGGCATCCGCCACGGCTTCGGGCTCTGGCTGCAGCCAATCACGCAAGCGCAGGACTGGTCGCGCCAGACTTTCTCGTTTGCCATCGCGATCCAGAACCTGTCATGGGGCGTGGTGGGCGTTTTCGCGGGCATGCTGGCCGACAAGCTGGGCGCATTCCGCGTGCTGCTGATTGGCGCCGCCTGCTACGCATTGGGCCTGCTCGGCATGGCGCTCTCGCCCACGCCGACCTTGTTTGCGCTCACGGCCGGCGTGTTGATCGGCGCGGCGCAGGCGGGCACCACCTATGCCGTGATCTACGGCGTTATCGGCCGGCAGATACCCGCCGAACGGCGCTCCTGGGCGATGGGCGTCGCAGCTGCGGCCGGCTCGTTCGGGCAATTCCTCATGGTGCCGATCGAAGGGCAACTGATCAGCAGCCTGGGTTGGCAAACCGCCCTGTTCGCGCTCGCGGCCATGGTGCTTCTGGCGGTGCCGCTTGCCTTCGGATTGCGCGAGCCGGCTTCCGCCACGGGCTTCGCGAGGCGTGATCAGACCATCGCCCAGGCCCTGGCCGAAGCCTTCAAGACGCCGAGCTTCAGCCTGCTGATGGCGGGCTATTTCGTGTGCGGCTTCCAGTTGGTGTTCATCGGCATCCACATGCCGAGCTACCTGCGCGACAAGGGCCTGCGGCCCGAGGTGGCCAGTTATGCGCTGGCGCTGATCGGCCTGTTCAATGTTTTCGGCTCGTACACCGCCGGCACACTGGGGGAAAAGTTCGCCAAGCGCAAGATCCTCGCTGCCATCTACTTCAGCCGGGCCATTGCCATCGCGCTGTTCCTGCTGGTGCCGATCTCGCCGTTGTCGGTCTACGTATTCGCCAGCGCCATGGGCTTCCTGTGGCTCTCGACCGTGCCGGCGACCAACGCGCTCGTTGCGCAGATCTTCGGCGTGGCTCACCTGTCGATGCTGAGCGGTTTCATCTTCCTGTCGCACCAGGTTGGCTCGTTCATCGGCGCGTGGCTGGGCGGCTTCCTGTACGACCGCACGGGCAGCTACGACATCGTCTGGTACATCTCGATCGCGCTGGGCGTGTTCGCCGCGCTGGTCAACCTGCCGGTCAAGGAAAGCGCCATCACGCGCGCCGTGCCGCAACCGGCCTGACGCCATGACAAGCTCGACCCGCCACCGCATCCGGCGCACGGCGACCTGGCTGGCCATCGCATTGGTGCTGGCGCTGGTGTTCGCGCTCTACACCCGGCCCGGCTTCATGGTGACGCTCATCGACCAGCTCTGGGCCTGCTTTTGAGCGCCCCGCATGGTTGGGGCGCGCCCTCGGCGTGGCTGGCGCGGTGGTCGCACCTGGTGCCCGCGGGCGGCTCGGTGCTCGACGTCGCGTGCGGCGCCGGGCGGCACATGCGCTGGTTCGCCGACCGCGGCCACGTCGTCACCGGTGTGGACCGGTCGCCGGAAGCCGTCGACGCCGCCTCGGGCTTCGGCCGGACGCTGCTGGCCGACATCGAATCGGGACCGTGGCCGTTTGCCGGCCAGGCGTTCGATGCAGTTGTCGTCACCAACTACCTCTGGCGCCCTTTGCTGCCCGACATCGTGGCCGCAGTCGCCCCGGGCGGCGTACTGCTTTACGAAACTTTTGCAGTTGGTAACGAAACCGTCGGCAAGCCCTCACGCCCGGACTTCCTGCTCCAGCCCGGTGAGCTCCTGAGCGCCAGCAAGGAACTGCACGTGGTCGCGTACGAAGACGGCTACCTGGACGAACCCGCCCGTTTCGTCCAACGCATCGCGGCCGTCCGGCCGACGGGCGCATTGCTGCGTCACGCGCTCAAGGTCGATCCGCCCAATCAGTAGAATGGCAGGTTTTCGGCCCGAACAAAGAGACCCCCCTTGGATCCACTGACTGGCAGCATCGTCGCGCTCGTCACGCCGATGCATGACGACGGCAGCGTCGACTATCCCGCATTGCGCCGCCTGATCGACTGGCATATCGCCGAAGGCACCGACTGCCTCGGCGTCGTTGGCACCACCGGCGAATCGCCGACGGTCGACGTCGAAGAGCATTGTGAAATCATCCGCGTTTCCGTCGAACAAGCCAAGGGCCGCGTGCCCGTGATGGCCGGCTGTGGCGCCAACTCGACAAAAGAAGCGATCGAGCTTGCCAGGTTCGCCAAAGGTGTTGGCGCCGACTCGCAGCTCCAGGTCGTGCCTTACTACAACAAGCCGACGCAAGAAGGCCAGTACCAGCATTTCAAGGCCATTGCCGAAGCCGTTGGCGACCTGCCCACCGTCCTCTACAACGTACCGGGCCGCAGCGTCGCCGATATGGCGCACGACACGGTGCTGCGTTTGGCGCAAGTGCCCGGCATCATCGGCATCAAGGAAGCCACCGGCGATATCGAACGGGCCCAATGGCTCATTCGCGAACTGCCGAAGAACTTTGCCGTGTATTCCGGCGACGACCCGACCGCCGTGGCGCTCATGCTGTGCGGAGGCCAGGGCAACATCAGCGTCACGGCCAACGTGGCGCCACGCAAGATGCACGAACTGTGCATGGCCGCTCTGGCCGGCGACGTGGCCACCGCCATGCGCATCCAGTTCGAACTGATGCCCCTGCACCGCAACCTCTTCGTCGAGCCCAACCCGATTCCGGTCAAGTGGGCGATGGCGCAGATGGGCCTTTGCGGCGGCGCATTGCGGCTGCCCCTCACCGAACTCAGCGAAGCTGCCCAGCCCACCGTGAAGGCAGCGCTGAAGGCGTCCGGCTTGCTTCACTGAACGTTTACCTTCGATGCGCCTTCGGGCATGCAACCTTTTTGCCGACCTGCCACTCACAACCCGCGGCGCCGCATGCGTCGATTGAATTGCGATATTCCAGAAGGAAGACGACGTTGAACACCATTTCGCGACTTGCATTGCTCGGACTCATCACGAGCCTTGCGGCCTGCTCGGCTTTCGAGCCCGACAAGATTGACTACAAGAGCGCCGGCAAGGCACCGACCCTCGAAGTCCCGCCCGACCTGACCCAACTCTCGCGCGACAACCGCTACGCCCTCCCCGGCGCGCCGGTTTCGGCCAATTCGTACCAGGCCGGCATTGCCAATGCGCCCGCCCTTCCGACCGCCGTGTCCAACGTGGGCGATGTGCGCATGGAGCGTGCCGGCACCGAGCGCTGGCTCGTGGTGAACCGCCCGGCCGATCAGCTGTGGGAACCGGTTCGCGACTTCTGGCAGGAGAGCGGCTTCCTGCTGACCACCGACCAGCGCAACCTCGGCATCATGGAAACCGACTGGGCCGAAAACCGCGGCAAGCTGCCGCAGGACATCATCCGCGGCACGGTCGGCAAGCTTGTGGACTCGGTCTACTCGACGGGCGAACTCGACCGCTTCCGCACGCGCATGGAACGCACCCCGAACGGCACCGAGATCTACATCACGCACCGCGGCATGGAAGAGGTCTACAGCACGGCGCGCAAGGACCAGACGATCTGGCAGCCACGCAAGCCCGACCCCGCGCTCGAGGCTGAATTCCTGCGCCGCCTGATGGTCAAGCTCGGCGTGTCACAAGAACAATCGCAGGCGCTGGTGGCTGCCGGCCCGGTTGTCCAGACCTCCAAGGTCAGTACCGTGAACGGCCAGCCCGTGGTGCAGATCAACGAAGGTTTCGAACGCGCATGGCGCCGGGTCGGCCTGGCGCTGGACCGCACCGGCTTCACCGTGGAAGACCGCGACCGCGCGGCCGGCACCTACTTCGTGCGCTACGTGCCGCCAAACCAGAACAAGGAACCCGGCTTCATCGCGAAGATGCTCACGCTGGGCCAGGCCGGCAAGTCCGATCCGCCGCTCAAGTTCCGTATCCAGGTCAAGAGCCAGGGCGAAGCCACCACCGTGGCCGTGCTCAACGATACGGGCGCGCCGGAGACCTCGGCAAATGCGCAGCGCATCGTGCAGGTCATCGCCGACGACCTGAAGTAATCCGAGCCATGCTCCGCTTCCGAAGCCTCGGCAGCGGCAGCACCGGCAATGCCACGCTGGTCGAAGCGACCAGCGCGGGCCGCACCACCCGGTTGCTGGTGGACTGCGGCTTCGGACTCAAGCATCTGGAGAGGCGCCTGGCCACCGCCGGATTGATGGCCAGCCAGCTCGACGCGGTCTTCGTCACCCACGAGCATGGCGACCACATCGGCTGCGCGCACATGCTGGCGCGTCGCCATCGAATCCCGGTGTGGATGAGCGAAGGCACCTGGCTTGCCACCGGCGGGCGCGACTTCGAGGGCATGCTGCACCTGGCCCGTGATGGCGCCGACATCGTCATCGGCGAGCTGTCGTTGCGCCCCTTCACCGTGCCGCACGACGCGCGCGAGCCGCTCCAGCTGGTCTGCACCGATGGTGCCCGCCGGCTCGGCGTGCTGACCGACCTGGGCCACGCAACGCCCTATGTGCTGGCCCAATTGGCCCGGCTCGACGCACTGCTGCTCGAATGCAATCACGACGCCGACATGCTCGCGCAATCGAGCTATCCGGCCTTCCTGAAGCATCGGGTGGGCGGCAACTATGGGCACCTGTCGAACGCTGCCGCGGCCGACATTGCGCGCGCCGTCCTGCATGGCGGATTGCGCCATGTCGTGGCAGCGCACCTGAGCGAGCAGAACAACCGGCCAGACATCGTGCGACAGGTGCTTGCACAGGCGCTGGGCGCGGCGCAGCAGGACATGCTCACCGCCGATGCGGCATCAGGCTCACCCTGGCTCGACGTGTAGTCGGTTCTCGCAAGCTCATGAAAAAAGCCGCCCTCGCAGGCGGCTTCTACATTGGCCGCAGAAGCGTTACTTGGGTGCGTCCTTGGGCTTGTTCGGATCTTCGGCGGCTGCAGGCGCTGCGGCAGCGGGCGCGGCAGATGTATCGGGAGCGGGAGCGGGAGCGGGAGCGGGCGCTGGCGGGGCCTCGGCGGCCGGTGCTGCTGGAGGGGGCGCAGGGGGGGTCACCACAACGGGTGGCGGCGTGACGACTACCGGAGCCGCTTCCTCCTTCTTGCCGCATGCACTGAGTGCTGTCGCAGCGGCCAACGAGGCGAGCAAGACGGTCTTTTTCATGAAGGCTCCTTTGAATGATGGTGAGCAAAAAATTCTAGGCCTACATCCTGACCGGATGCTGCGGCGCCCGGCAACTCGCGGCCTCGGCTGACAAGGGCTTGTACGCCAATGCTTACCAAAGTACTACTTCACATCAAAGCCCCAGCGGGAATGCCGGAAACGCCGGCCGGCTGTGGCGCAGGCATTCGTCGACGGCTTCGCGCAGTGCCCGGCGCCGATCCGGCTGCGTACTGCACACGCCGCGGGCGTGGTCGATGTCGATTCGGCGCAGGCACCAGGACGGCGTCCAGATGGCGCTGGGTACCGTCGGCAGCCCCGGGCCCCTGCAAGCCCGGCAATCGACGATGTGGCTCCACGTCTGGCGCCAACGAACGAAGCGGGCATGCTCGCGCTCGAAGACCTTGAAGTGCCCGGCCAGCAAGACCAGGCTGCGACCTGACGCGGCCCAGGCCTGCAGCGACTCGATGCTGGCACGCTCGCCGAGCGGCCAATCCTCGAAGTCGATGTCGCTGAAGACGATCTCGCGCCAGTTCTGCTGCGCGGCCTGCGCCATCGCCGTCATGAGATGCGCGCGGAAAGACTCGCGTCCCCCGAACGGACCGTCGGGCAGCGCGTCGACTGTGCCGTCCTCAGGCGGCGGCATGCAGCCACCCCGCTTCGCGCCAGTCGTCCAGCAAGGCAAGAGCATCGTCGCTCGCTCGCGCCAGATCGCGGGGCTCGAGCACGCGATGATCGGCAAGGCGCCGCATCAAGGTCGCATCGCGGCCCGCGGCCCGAAAACTCTCGCCGTTGATGTAGAGATGGCGCGCGTCGTAGAGCATGCGGCTGCGCCGGTCGAGCGCAACGCCGCGCGTCACATCGGCTGCCTCGCTGGCTTCGAACCAGACCTTGGCCTTCGGTTCGGTCATCGATTCGCCCAGGGCACGGTCGATCGCATCCGGATCGCGCTGCAGGCCGGCCAGCACCGCATCGCGCGCGAAGGCCTGCAGGGCCGACGGCATTTCGGCAGGCCGCTCGACCGCAGGCTGTTGCGGGTCGCGGTAGCGCGTTGGCGTCTTCCGATGCGGATCTTCGAGGTCGTCCGCCTGGGCCTCGGCGATGCGCACCAGCAGATCGGCGGCAAGCTCGTCGGCAGCGGGCGTGCGCAAGCCGATCGAGCACGTCATGCAGTCGCCCCCCACCGCGACGCCGTCATGCGCATAGCGGGGCGGCAAGTACAGCATGTCGCCGGGGTCGAGCACGAAAGTCTGCTCCGGCTCGAAGTGTTCGAGAATCTTGAGCGGCACGTTCTTCTGCAGCGTCAGATCGCGCTGGCGGCCGATGGACCAGCGGCGCCGGCCCGAGGCTTGCAGCAGGAACACGTCGTAACTGTCGAAATGCGGACCGACGCCACCCTGATCGCTCGCATAGCTGACCATCAGGTCGTCGAGCCGCGCCTCGGGCAGGAAGCGGAACTGCTGCAGCAGCGCGTGAACGGCGTCATCGTGGGTATCGACGCCCTGCACCAGCAGCGTCCACGAGGGTTGCGTCGCCGCCGGAATGGACCGGCGTGCAAACGGCCCGTGCCGCAGGGTCCAGCCCTTGTCCGCATGACGGATGAGGCGCGACTCGACATCGTCCCGCGCGGCCAGTTCGAACAATCCGCCCCGAGAGATCGGCGCCTTCATGTCCGGCACCGCCTGCCGCACCAGCAGCGGCTTCTTCTGCCAATGCCGTTGCATGAACTGCGCGGCGCTCAAACCGCCCAGCAGGGCGAGGGGTTTTGTGATCTCCATGGGAGAATTATCGCGATGGAAATCTCTGAACAATGCGTGGTCGGCCTGACCTGGACGCTGAAAGACACGCTCGGCGAAGTGCTGGACGTACTCGATGAGCCGGTGGAATTTCTGGTGGGTGGCGATGACCTGTTCGCCGCCATCGAGGCCGCGCTGCAAGGCCACGAGCCCGGTGCCAAGGTGCAATTGCAACTGGAGCCCGAACAGGGTTTCGGCGACTTCAACGACCAGTTGCTGTTCCTGGAACCGCGCTCGCTGTTCCCCGAAGGCACAGAGGAAGGCATGACCTTCGACGGCGCCGCGCTACCCGCGGGCGCCAACCCCGACATGCCGCGCGACGTGCTCTACACGGTGAGCGAGGTCTATCCGGAACACCTGGTTCTGGACGGAAACCACCCGCTCGCCGGCATTGCGATCCGCCTCGACATCACCGTGCGGTCGGTGCGTGAACCGACCGAGGAGGAAATCGGTCGCGGCACGGCAGGCACGGGGTTTTTCAAGGTGCCCTCGATGGCACCGGGCAACGACCTGCTGCACTGACAGAACGCCAGCGGCTCGCGGGCGTCAGAAGCGCGAGATCTGCCCGTTGTCGATGCGAACGCGATCGCCGATGCGCAGGTCACCCGGACTGGGCACGTCGTAGGCGCGGAAGCCACCGTTGTCGGTCTGGATCGAGACGCGATAGCTTTCATAGACACGCGGCCCATTGTTCTGCGCCTCGATGCTGTTGCCCAGCAGCGCACCGCCCACGACACCCAGCGCCGTTGCCGCCGTGCGACCATTGCCACTGCCGACCTGGTGGCCCAGCACGCCGCCAATGACGCCGCCGGCCACGGCACCAGCACCCCCCGTGCCCGTGCCAGGGCGTTCGGTGCGAAGAACTTCGATGTTGGCGACGCGGCCGTATTCCGTGTAGACGCCCTGCTGCTGCTGCTGCACCGGGTATGCGGCCTGCGGCTGGTAGGGATAGCGAGTGGTTTGGTAAGGCGCCGGTGCCACGCAGGCAGCCAACGAGGCGACCGCAAGCGCCGAAGCGATCAACGGGACGATGCGTGGAATTTTTTTCATGATGGAATGTCCTGGAAACTTGAGCGCTCTTCAATTGGGGGTCGTCAACCAACGCACTCACTGAACGAGAAGTTGACTCCCCCTTGTAGGACCGCATCGGCAATCAGCGGTTCCGCGCTTTACCTGCACTTCAAGTTCAGTGTTTCCCAGTGGACCCATAGCCGCCCTCGCCTCGCTCCGACGCCGTGAACTCGCTGACGACGTTGAACTGCGCCTGCACCACCGGCACGATCATGAGTTGCGCCAGCCGTTCCATCGGCTGCAGCACAAACGCTGTATCACTCCGGTTCCAGGCGCTCACCTTGAGTTCGCCCTGGTAGTCGCTGTCGATCAGGCCGACGAGGTTGCCCAGCACGATGCCGTGCTTGTGGCCGAGCCCCGAGCGCGGCAGGATCAGCGCGGCGAAACCCGGGTCGGCCAGATGAATCGAAATACCCGTGCCGATCAGTTGCCAGCCATTGGGCTCCAGCGTGACCGGCGCGTCGAGGCACGCGCGCAGGTCAAGGCCGGCACTGCCGGGCGTTGCGTACGCTGGAAGTTGATCCGCCATGCGCGAATCGAGAATCTTGACGTCGACTTTCACTTACTTTCGTCTTTCCTGTAGTTGTCTTGCATATTGATCGAGCCATTGCCGCCAGCTGGCCACGCCGGGCGGCAACACCCAGCGGCGCAGGCTGTGCGCAGCCCAGAGTCCGCCGACGAACACCAGGGTCAGTGCCGGCAACGGCGCACCGGCCAGCATCAGGCCCAGCAGCACCACGAGCCAGACGATGGCAAGGCCCTTGACGGCCTTCCGGGCCATTTCGGCTGCGGTCTGCGGTGGAACACTGCCAGGCGACGACGCGGCAGGCATCGGCGTTCGCGGTTGTGCCGTGCCGGCGTGCGGCGCCGTCGATGGCGTCATGCCCACGTCGAGCGCATGCTCGTTCTCGGCGGCCGGCCGTTTCGGTAGCGCGGCTTCCGCCGCAAGCCGTTCGACCAACCGGGCGAAATCACCGTTGGGCGGCGTGTTCCATTGCGGGTTCATGGTGATCTCCTGTCCGGCAGGCGCGCGGCGATTTCGGCCACCAACTGACGCGCCAGCGCCAGCTTGGTGGCCCGCGGCAGCTCGCGCACGCCGTTCGCATCGACCAGCAGCAGGCTGTTGTGGTCCTGCCCGAAGGTCAGTGGGCCGATATTGCCCACCAGCAGCGGGATACCCTTTCGCTCGCGCTTGGCGCTGGCATGTGCCACCAGGTTTTCGCTCTCGGCCGCAAAGCCGACGCAGAAAAGCGCGCCGCTTTGCGCGCGCGGGCTCCTGGCCACGGTGGCCAGGATGTCCGGGTTCTCCACGAAGTGCAGCACCGGTGGCTGGCCGGTGCCGTCCTTCTTGATTTTCTGGTCGCTGTGCGACGCCGGGCGCCAGTCGGCCACCGCCGCCGTCGCGACGAAAACCGTCGCATCCTGCGCGTTGCCCATCGTACTTTCGAGCATGCCTTGCGCTGAAAGCACGTCGATGCGCCGCACCCCGCGCGGGGTCGCCTGGTTCACCGGCCCAGCGATCAGCGTCACCTCGGCGCCCGCCTCGCGCGCTGCCCGCGCAACGGCGAAACCCATCTTTCCGGACGAGTGGTTGGTGATACCGCGAATCGGATCCAGGGCCTCGAAGGTCGGCCCGGCCGTCACCAGCACGCGTTGCCCTTTTAGCACCTTGGGCTGGAAAAAGGCCACCACGTCCTCGAGCAACTGGATTGGCTCCAACATGCGGCCGTCACCTGTTTCACCACAGGCCTGGTCGCCCGTTCCCACACCAAGCGCGATCGCGCCGTCGGCCTGCACCTGCGCCAGGTTGCGCAGCGTGGCCGGGTGCGACCACATCTCCCGGTTCATCGCAGGCGCCAGCAGAAGAGGCACGCGTTCGCGCGGGCGCGCCAGGCACAGCAGGCTCAGCAACTCATCGGCCCGCCCCTGCACCAGGCGCGCGATGAAATCCGCACTGCAGGGCGCCAGCAGGATCGCGTCGGCCTCGCGGCTCAGGTTGATGTGCGGCATGTTGTTGGGCTCGCGCGTGTCCCATTGCGACCCGTAGACCGTGCGCCCCGACAGCGCCTGCATGGTCACCGGCGTGATGAACTGCTCTGCCGCTTCGGTCATCACCACCTGCACCGTGGCGCCGGCCTTGACGAGCAATCTGCACAGTTCGGCCGACTTGTAGCAGGCGATGCCGCCGGTGAGGCCCAGAACGATATGTTTGCCAGCGAGATCTTGCATATGCGCCGAAGTGTAATGACCTGCGTCCGGCACGCGCGGGACACGCGGGCGAGGCAGATACAATCCAAATTTCCCACTGCCCGGACTTCAGCGTCCGGTTATGGCATGACCAAATTTGTCTTCGTCACCGGCGGTGTGGTGTCTTCCCTCGGCAAGGGAATCGCCTCCGCCTCGCTCGCCGCGCTGCTCGAATCGCGCGGCCTCAACGTCACCCTCATCAAGCTCGATCCGTACATCAATGTCGATCCCGGCACGATGTCGCCGTTCCAGCATGGCGAGGTGTTCGTCACCGATGACGGCGCCGAGACCGACCTCGACCTCGGCCACTACGAGCGCTTCATCAACACGCGCATGCGGCGCGCCAACAACTTCACCACCGGGCAGATCTACAAGTCGGTGCTCGAGAAAGAACGCCGCGGCGACTATCTCGGCAAGACGGTGCAGGTGATCCCGCACATCACCAACGAGATCCAGGACTACGTCAAGCGCGGCGCCGGCATCGGCACCTCGCACGAGGTGGACGTCGCCATCGTGGAAATCGGCGGCACGGTGGGCGACATCGAGTCGCTGCCCTTCCTCGAGGCGGTGCGCCAGATGAGCCTGCGCATGGGCCCGAACAACTCGGCCTTCGTGCACCTGTCGTACGTACCGTGGATCGCCGCGGCGGGCGAACTCAAGACCAAGCCGACGCAGCACACGGCGCAGAAGCTGCGCGAGATCGGCATCCAGGCCGACGCCCTGCTCTGCCGCGCCGACCGCCCGATCCCGGACGACGAGCGCAGCAAGATCTCGCTGTTCTCGAACGTGCCCGAATGGGGCGTGATCTCGATGTGGGACGTCGACACCATCTACAAGGTACCGCGCATGCTGCACGAACAGGGCCTCGACGGCCTGATCTGCGACAAGCTGCGCATCAACACGCCGCCCGCCAAACTGCAGCGCTGGGACGACCTGGTCTACGAGGTCGAGCACCCGCAGAACGCAGTCACCATCGCGATGGTCGGCAAGTACGTCGAGTTGTCGGACAGCTACAAGTCGCTCAACGAAGCACTGCGCCACGCAGGCATGAAGAACCATGCGAACGTGAAGATCGAGTACATCGACTCCGAGACCATCACCCCGCAAGACGTGTCCCGCCTGGCCAAGTACGACGCGATCCTGGTGCCCGGCGGCTTCGGCCAGCGCGGCGTGGAGGGCAAGATCTCGGCCGCAAGGTTCGCGCGCGAATCCGGCGTTCCCTACCTCGGCATCTGCCTCGGCATGCAGGTGGCCACCATCGAATACGCGCGCAACGTTGCCGGCCTCAAGAACGCCAACAGCACCGAGTTCGACCCCAACACCCCCTGCCCCGTGATCGCGCTGATCACCGAGTGGAAGGACAACGACGGCACCGTCAAGACGCGCTCCGAGAAGTCCGACCTCGGTGGCACCATGCGCCTCGGCGCGCAAAGCTCCGACGTGGCACCCGGCACGCTGGCCCACAGCATCTACGGCGACGTGGTGACCGAACGCCATCGCCACCGCTACGAAGCCAACGTCAACTACCTCGACGACCTGCGCCGCGCCGGCCTCGTGATCTCGGCGCTCACGCAGCGCGAGCACCTGACCGAAATCGTCGAGTTGCCGAAGGAGGTGCACCCGTGGTTCATCGGCGTGCAGTTCCATCCTGAATTCAAGTCGACGCCGTGGGGCGGGCACCCGTTGTTCAATGCATTCATCAAGGCTGCCCTGGCGCATCAGGCGCAAGGCGAGGGCAGCAAGCCGATCATGAAGGTGGTGGCATGAAACTTTGCGGATTCGATATCGGGCTGAATCAGCCGTTCTTCCTGATCGCCGGACCCTGCGTCATCGAATCCGATCAATTGCAGATGGACACCGCCGGCACGCTGAAGGAAATCACCTCCAGTCTCGGCATTCCGTTCATCTTCAAGAGCAGTTTCGACAAGGCCAACCGTTCCTCGGGCACCACCTTCCGCGGCCCCGGCCGTGAAAAGGGCCTGGAAATTCTTGCCAAGGTGAAGCGTGAACTCGGCGTGCCGGTGCTCACCGACGTGCACACCGAAGACGACATCACCGAGGCCGCGAAGGTGGTCGACGTGCTGCAGACGCCCGCCTTCCTGTGCCGCCAGACCGATTTCATTCGCGCGGTCGCGCAGTCGGGCAAGCCGGTCAATATCAAGAAGGGCCAGTTCCTCGCGCCGCACGACATGAAGAACGTGATCGACAAGGCACGCGCCGCGGCCAAGGAAAAAGGCCTGGAGGAAGACAACTTCCTGGCCTGCGAACGCGGTGCCAGCTTCGGCTACAACAATCTCGTGTCGGACATGCGCTCGCTGTCAATCATGCGCGAGACCGGCGCGCCTGTCGTGTTCGATGCCACGCACTCGGTGCAGTTGCCCGGCGGCCAGGGCACCAGTTCCGGTGGGCAGCGGGAGATGGTTCCGGTGCTTGCGCGCGCAGCCCTCGCTGTCGGCGTGGCCGGCGTGTTCATGGAGACCCACCCGGACCCCGCCAAGGCCCTGAGCGACGGCCCCAACGCCGTGCCGCTCAAGCACATGAAGGCCCTGCTCGAAACGCTCGTGGCGCTCGACGCAGTCACCAAGAAAAACGGGTACCTGGAAGACAGGTTCCAGGCATGAGCTTCAAGGCGCCATGAGCTCCGGCTACATCATCGCGTACGTCGAAGTTACCAATTCGACGCAGTACGAGGAATACAAGAAGTGGTCGACTGTCGCCATGCAGGCGCATGGTGCCGAGGTGTGCGTCCGTGGCGGCGAGGTTCAGGTGCTCGAAGGCGACTGGTCGCCCACGCGCGTGGTCGTGCTGAAATTTCCGAGTTTCGAAAAAGCCAAGGCGTTTCACGACACGCCTGAATACGTGAAGGCGCGCGGGGCGCGTGCCGGCGCGGCAATCATGCGAATGATCGCCGTCGAAGGTCTGTAAGAATCAAGTTCTCAAACAAAGGGTAAGCAATGAGTGCAATCGTTGACATCGTCGGCCGCGAGATTCTCGACAGCCGAGGCAATCCCACCGTCGAATGCGACGTGCTGCTGGAAAGCGGCACCATGGGCCGCGCGGCTGTGCCGTCGGGCGCATCGACCGGTTCACGCGAAGCCATCGAGCTGCGCGACGGCGACAAGAGCCGCTATCTCGGCAAAGGCGTGCTCAAAGCCGTGGAAAACATCAACACCGAGATCTCCGAAGCCGTGCTCGGCCTCGATGCCAGCGAACAGGCCTTCCTCGACCGCACGTTGAACGACCTGGACGGCACCGACAACAAGGCGCGCCTGGGTGCCAATGCCACGCTGGCCGTGTCGATGGCCGTGGCGCGTGCAGCAGCCGAAGAATCGGGCCTGCCGCTGTACCGCTACTTCGGCGGAATGGGTGGCATGGAATTGCCCGTGCCGATGATGAACGTCATCAACGGCGGCGCCCATGCCAACAACAGCCTGGACCTGCAGGAGTTCATGATCATCCCGGTGGGCGCCAAGAGCTTCCGTGAAGCGGTGCGCTATGGCGCCGAGACCTTCCATGCGCTGAAGAAGATCCTGCACGATCGCGGCATCAGCACGGCGGTCGGCGACGAAGGCGGTTTCGCGCCCAGCGTGGAGAGCCATGAAGCCGCGATCCAGCTGATCCTCGAAGCCATCGACAAGGCTGGCTACGTGGCCGGCGAACAGATCGCGCTCGGCCTCGACTGCGCGGCCAGCGAGTTCTACAAGGACGGCAAGTACGTGCTGGCGGGCGAAAACCTGACCCTCTCTGCCGAGAACTGGACCGACATGCTCGCGAGCTGGGTCGACAAGTACCCGATCATCAGCATCGAAGACGGCATGCACGAAGGCGACTGGGACGGCTGGAAGCACCTGACCGAACGCCTCGGCAAGCGCGTGCAACTGGTGGGCGACGACCTGTTCGTCACCAACACCAAGATCCTTCGCGAAGGCATCGACAAGGGCATCGCCAACTCGATCCTCATCAAGATCAACCAGATCGGCACGCTGACCGAAACCTTCGCCGCCATCGAGATGGCCAAGCGCGCGGGCTACACCGCCGTCATCTCGCACCGCTCGGGCGAAACCGAAGACAGCACCATTGCCGACATCGCCGTGGGCACGAACGCCGGGCAGATCAAGACCGGCTCGCTCTCGCGTTCGGACCGCATCGCCAAGTACAACCAGTTGCTGCGCATCGAGGAAGACCTCGGTGACGTTGCCAGCTACCCCGGCCGCGCCGCGTTCTATAACCTTCGCTGATCCTGATTCATGCGCTCCCGCGTCGTCGTCCCCGTCGTGCTCGCGCTGCTGTTGTTGCTGTTGCAGTGGCAGCTGTGGAACGGGCGCGGCAGCGTGCGCGACGTGGCCCAACTCGAGGACAAGCTCGCGACGCAGAAGGCGGCGAACGCGAAGGCTGCCGTCACCAACGACCGGCTCGCTTCCGAAGTGCGCGACCTGCGCGAGGGCCTCGAAATGGTCGAGGAGCGGGCGCGCCAGGAACTCGGCATGGTGAAGCCGAACGAAGTCTTCGTCCAGATCACACGCTGATATGACTCCTCCACTCCCGGCCGGCAGCGTGATTGCGTTGCTGGGCGCCGAGAGCACCGGCAAAACCGAACTCGCGCAGGCGCTCGCGTCGCGGCTGCAGCAGCGTGGCGTCGCGACCACGGTGGTGGCGGAATACCTGAGGGAATGGTGCATCCGGGAAGGCCGCGCGCCCTACCGGGAAGAGCAGCAAGCCATCGCGGACGAGCAGACACGCCGCATTGCCGAGGCCGCGCAACATGGCGTCGTGGTAGCGGATACGACGGCGCTTTCGATTGCCGCGTACGCCGACATGCTGTTCGGCGACACGTCGCTCTACCCCGGCGCAGCGGCTGCGCAATGCCGCTACAGCTTCACCCTCCTGACCGCGCTTGACCTGCCGTGGATCGACGATGGGCTGCAGCGCGAAGGCCCGCACGTCCGCGAGCCCTTCGATGGGCGGTTGCGAAGCGCGCTGGCCGCTGCCGGCATCGGCTATGCCGTCGTTCACGGCACTGGTGCCGAACGATTGGCCAACGCGTGGAACGCAATCAATTCGATCGCGTCACGCGAGCGCCCCAGCGGTGCCGCGGCGCGACGCGGCAGCCAGTCAGGATGGCAATGGCCGTGCGACAAGTGCTCCGACCCTTCATGCGAACACCGGCTGTTCAGCGACCTTGTCGCAGGACGGCAATAGCAGCGGCAATAGCAGCCGTCGGTGACTGAACGACGGCCGTTCTACTGAACGACCGCCGTCCCCGGCGGTTGGTCGCCTCGCGACTTGAAGATCTGTGCCGCATCGACCGCGTCGAAGCGGTATTGCTTGCCGCAGAAGTCGCAGCCCACTTCGATGTCGCCACGCTCGGCGAGGATCTCCTCCGCTTCCGCGATGCCGAGCCCGCGGATCATGCCGGCCACGCGGTCACGGCTGCAGGTGCACGCGAAGTGCGGCCCGAGCAAGCCGGCCTGGGGCTCGAACCGAAGCACCTTCTCTTCCCAGAACAGGCGGTGCAGGATGGTGTCGACGTCGAGTGTCAGCAGCTCGTCGCGGGTCAGGCTCGAGGCCAGGATCGAAATGCGGTTGTAGTCCTCGTTGAGGCCGATCTGGTCCTGGTGCGCTTCCGCAATTCCGCTGCGCAGCAAGTTGGCCTCCCCCTTCACCGGCAAGCGCTGGATCAACAGGCCGGCCGCTACGTTGTCGTCGGCCGCGAGCACCAGCGTGGTGTCGAGCTGCTCGCTCTTGAGCATGTAGTGCTGCAGCACGTCGCTGAGCTTGTTGAACTTGTCGTTGTGGTCGCCCACCAGCGGGACCACGCCCTGGTAGGGCTGCTGGCCGGGCACCTTGTCCTTCGGGTCGAGCGTGATCGCGCAGCGGCCCTTGCTGTGAACGTTGACCATCTCCGACAGATGCGCGCCGTCAGGAATGCTGCCCATGACCTTGGCCGTGGCACGCAGGCTCAGGTCGGCCTGCACTTCGGCAACCGCGATCTTCACCGGCCCGTCGCCGAAGACCTGCAGGATCAGCGCGCCATTGAACTTGATGTTGGCCTGTATCAGCGTCGCCGCGGCCGTCATCTCGCCAAGCAGTTCCACGACGGGCGCCGGATAAGCGCCGGTCGTGGTGTTCGATGCCCGCCGCGCCAGGATTTCGGTCCACGGCTGTGTCAGGCGCACGATCATCCCGCGCACGGGCATTCCATCAAACAAGAACTTGTGCAACTCGCTCAAAAACATTCCTTCTGTTGCCCGGGCAATCAGGCAATCTTCTTCAGGCCCCTCGCAAAGCGATGGCCGTTTTCAACATAGTGCTCGGCGCTTTGCCGCACCTTGGCGGCGGCCGCATCGTCGAGCGTGCGGACCAGCTTGGCGGGCGCGCCGACGATCAGCGAGTTGTCCGGAAACTCCTTGCCCTCGGTCACCACGCTGCCGGCGCCGACGATCGAGTTGCGGCCGATCTTCGCGTTGTTCAAGATGACGGACTGGATGCCGATCAGCGAGTTGTCGCCGATGGTGCAGCCATGCAGCATCACCTGATGACCGACGGTGACGTTCTCGCCGATATTGAGTGGGCACCCGTGGTCCGCATGCAGCACCGACAGGTCCTGCACATTCGAGTTGCGGCCGATGGTCAGCGGCTCGGTGTCACCCCGCAATACCGCGCCGAACCAGACGCTGGTGTTGTCGGCGAGCTTCACGTTGCCTATCACCTGGGCACTGTCGGCGACCCAGGCGCCGTTGCCAAGTTGCGGCACCAAGCCGTCGAGTTCATAGATCGCCATCGTCAGGGGTCTCCAGCAGGGGGCAAAACTAGAATTGTAGGGATGCACCACCGCCTGAGCGCCCTCGCCGCGCTGCGCATCGAAGATCCCGAAGAAAAAGTGACTGCGGCCCGAGCGGCGGCGGCGCTGGCGGCCGGGCATCCCATCGCGTCGGACGATCTGCCTGGCGCAATCGACGAGACCGGCGTGCCGGGGCGGCCGGCGCAGCCGGTGCGGGTTGCGGCCACCGCGGTTCCGCAACGCTCACCTTTCACCGACGAGGGCCGCGCGGCGCTCATCCACGCGATCTGCCACATCGAGTTCAACGCCATCAACCTCGCGCTCGACGCGGTCTGGCGCTTCGGCGGCATGCCCGAGGCCTACTACCACGACTGGTGGCGCGTGGCCGACGAAGAGGCGCAGCACTTCACGCTGCTGCATACGCATCTGCGCGTCATGGGCTGGCGGTACGGCGACTTTCCGGCGCACGACGGCCTGTGGACCATGTGCGAGAAAACGAAGCACGATGTGGTTGCGCGCATGGCGCTGGTGCCGCGCACGCTGGAGGCGCGCGGTCTCGATGCAACGCCGCTGATCCAAGCCAAGCTGACGCGCATCGGCACACCCGATGCGGTGGCAGCCAGCGCCATTCTCGACATCATCCTGCGAGACGAGATTGGCCACGTGGCCATCGGCAACCGCTGGTATCGCTGGCTGTGCGAGCGCGACGGGCTGGACCCGATCGCCCACTACCGCGTGCTGTATCGACGCCACGAAGCGCCGCGGCTGCGGCCACCGTTCAACCTCGACGCCCGCTCGCGCGCCGGCTTTACCGACGAAGAACTGGGCGCGCTCTCGCAAGCGGACTGAGCCTGCTTGCCTCCGCGCAGGCTCTACCGCCGACGCATCACCACCAGCTTCGGCAGGAAGTGCTGCAGCACTTCACCGCGCTGGTTGCGCGTTTCGCAGCGCATCTGCACCATGCCGCGATCGGGCTTGGAGCGCGATGGCGTGATCTCCAGCACTTCGGCTTCGACGCGCAGCACATCGCCTGGCCGCGTCGGGTTCGGCCAGTTGATCAGGCCGCCGGAGCCGATGATGCCGTCGGCCAGCGGAATGCCGCTGGTCACGAGCAGTCGCATCGTGATCGCGGCGGTGTGCCATCCGCTGGCTGCCAGACCTCCGAAAAACGTGTTCTTCGCGGCCTCTTCGTCCGTGTGAAAGGGCTGCGGATCGAACATGGCCGCAAACGCCTTGATCTGCTCCGCGTCGATTTCGTGCCCCTCGCTCATGAAACGGTCGCCGACCTTCAGATCGTCGAGGTACAACGCATTGGCTGCCATGGGACTCTCCTGATGAATTGCTGGGGGTGCTCACGAGCATCAGCCGCGCGGATGGTGCTGCGCATGCAGTTGCTTCAAGCGCTCGCGCGCCACGTGGGTGTAGATCGTCGTGGTCGAGATATCGGCATGGCCCAGCAGCAACTGCACCGCGCGCAGGTCGGCACCGTGGTTCAGCAGATGCGTGGCGAAGGCATGGCGCAGCGTGTGCGGAGACAGCGGAACATGAATGCCGGCGCGCAATGCATGCTTCTTCACGATGATCCAGAACATCACGCGTGTCATGCCCGCGCCGCGCGCAGTGACGAACAGATCATCGGTCTGCTGGCCGTCGAGGATGTCGGGGCGCGCCTCCTTGAGATAGCGCTCGATCCATCGCCTTGCCTCGCCGCCGAACGGCACCAGCCGCTCCTTGCTGCCCTTGCCGACGACGCGCAGCACGCCATCGTTGAGGCTCATGTTCAGCACCTTGAGCGTGACCAGTTCGCTCACGCGCAGCCCGCTGGCATACATGAGTTCGAGCATCGCGCGGTCGCGCAGCCCGAGCGGCGTGTCGACTTCGGGCGCGGCGAGCAGGACTTCCACATGCTGCTCGGTCAGCGTCTTGGGCACGCGCATCGCCTGCCGCGCGGGGCTCAGGCGCAGGGTCGGGTCGGCGGCGATACGGCGTTCGCGCAACGCCCATCGGAAGTAGCGCTTGAACACGGTGAGCCGCCGATTGGCCGATGTGGCCTTGCCCTTGTCGGCGAGCTTGGCGCCCATGTAGGCGTGCAGGTGATGCTCCTGCGCGGCGTCCAGTGCGACACCGCGATCGGCGAGCCAACGCTCGAACAGTTCGAGGTCGCGCCGATAAGCCTCCAGCGTGTTGTTTGCAAGGCCGTGCTCGAGCCACAACGCGTCGACGAAGTCGGTGATGGCGGAGCTGTCGGAAGTGGTCGCGGCGGCAGTCATTGACTCAACCATACCCAAAAAACAAAAAGCCGCCCGCGGCGGCTCTCATGGAGGCGGCGCGCGCTAGTCGAGCGTGAGATTCTGCTTTTTCACCACGTCCTTGTAGACCGCGAACTCGGCCTTGATCTGAGCCGCGAACTCTTCGGGCGAGTTGGCGACGATGAGCGAACCGGTGTCCTCGATGCGCTTCCTGACCGCCGGATCCGACACTGATTTCTTCACGCCCTCGGCAATCTTGTCGACCACTTCCTTCGGCAAGCCCTTCGGCCCCAGGATGCCGTAATAGGCCATGCGATTGACCGGCTCCAGCCCGACTTCCTTGAAGGTCGGCACGTCAGGCAGTTCTTTCAGGCGTTGCGGAGCGGACACCACGATGGGCACCAGCCTGCCGGCCTTGATGAACGGCATGGCCGATGGAATGTTGTCGAAAATGATGGGCACCTGGCCGGCCACCACGTCGTTCAGCGCCGGCCCCGCGCCGCGGTACGGAATGTGGGTTACGAAGGTGCCGGTGAGGCTCTTGTACAACTCCATCAGCAAGTGGCCGATGCCACCCGTGCCCGACGATGCGTAGGAGTACTTGCCCGGGCTCTTCTTCAGGACGGCCACGAACTCGGCGTAGTTCTTCGCAGGAAAGCTCGGGTTCACCGCGATGATGTTCGGCGTGGCGGCGATGTTGGTGATCGGCGTGAAATCATTGACCGGGTCGTAGGGCGTCTTCGGATTGATGGCCGGGTTTGCCGCAGTGCTCGACACGGTGGCCACGCCGAGTTTGTAGCCATCTGGGGCAGCCCGCGCCGTTTCGGCCGCCCCCACGATGCCGCCGCCGCCCGCGCGATTGATGACCACTACGGGTTGGCCCAGCACCTTGCCCAGCGGATCGGCGATGACACGGGCCACGATATCGGTAGTGCCGCCCGGCGCGAACGGCACGCTCAGTTCGATCGGCCTGCCGGGATAGCCCTGGGCCCAGGTCGGGCCAGTGAACACAACCAGCGCAGCGGCACCTGCACCTGCACCTGCGACCCATCGACGACGATTCAGCATCACACAACTCCGGCACAAAAAACAAACATGAGTCGCATGCTAGCGGCGCGGCCCGCGCGACCGTGCCCTGGCATACCCCGAGAAATCGCCGTTTATGCTCTCGCGACGTGAACTATGCGCAACTGCTCTTCCCCGACTTCTCGCTGATTGCCTGCGGCTGGCTCCTATGCCGCTTCACCGCGCTCGACCGGCGTGTGTGGGACCAGGTCGAGAGCCTGGTTTACTACTTCCTGTTCCCCGTGCTGCTGTTCCATTCGATCGTGCGAAGCCCGCTGGACTTCGGCGCGACGTCGAGCATGCTGGCCGCCGGCGTGGCCATGAGCCTGTGCGGCATCGTGCTCTCGTATTCCCTCCCCTATCTTCCGTGGCTGAGCCGGTACATCGATCGCGGCGACCACGCGGCTAGCGCGCAGGTCTCGTTCCGTTTCAATTCCTTCATTTGCCTCGCGCTGGCCGATCGCCTTGCAGGTCCGCAAGGACTGCTGCTGATCGCGGTGTTGATCGGCGTGTGCGTGCCGCTTCTCAACGTGGCCGCCGTGTGGCCGATGGCGCGCCATGCCCGGACGGGCTTCATGCGGCAGTTGATACGCAACCCGCTGATCATCGCGACCGCGACAGGCCTGCTCGCGAACGTTCTCGGCTTCATGGTGCCGCCGTGGCTCGAACCGACACTCTCGCGCATCGGCGCCGCATCGCTGGCGTTGGGCCTGATGGCCGCGGGCGCCGGCATGCAGTTCGCCACCCTGGCACGCGCCAAGGTCCTGGCGACCTGCGTGCTGTCGATCCGGCATATGGTCCTGCCGCTGGTGGCGTTCGGCTTGTCTCGATTGCTGCGCCTCGAAGCCACGCAGGCCACCGTGCTGCTGGCGTTCTCCGCGGTGCCGACCGCCTCGAGCGCCTACGTGCTGGCCGCGCGCATGGGCTACAACGGGCCGTTCGTTGCGGGACTGGTGACGCTGTCGACGACGCTGGGCGTGCTGAGCCTGCCGTTCGCGCTGGGGGTGCTGAGGTAGTCGGACTGGGCCTGCTGCAGCGCCCACTCGACATGCTCGCGCACCAACGCACTCGGATGCGCAAGCCGGGCCCTCAACGCGTCAACCAATCCCTGGTCCGAAGGCGTTATGCGTAGAGCATTGCCGAGCCCTACGGCCAGATTTCGCAGCCATCGCTCATGCCCGATGCGCCGTATCGGACTGCCTTCCGTCAAACGCAGAAACTCGTCTTCGGTCCACGCAAACAACTCCGTCAGATGCCGCCCCGTCAGCCCTTCCCGTGGATCGAAGTCAGGCAACGCGCTGCGGCGCGCGAACTTGTTCCAGGGACAGATCAACTGGCAGTCGTCGCAGCCATAGATGCGGTTGCCGATCAGCGGCCGCAAATCGATCGGAATCGACCCGGCATGCTCGATCGTGAGGTAAGAAATGCAACGCCGCGCATCGAGCCTGTGAGCGCTCAGGATCGCCTGCGTCGGGCACACCTCGATACAGGCACTGCAACTGCCGCAGTGCGGCGTCACCGGCTCGCTCGCCGGCAACGCCATGTCGACGTAGATCTCGCCGAGAAAGAACATGGACCCCGCCTCGCGGTCCAGCACCAGGGTGTGCTTGCCGCGCCATCCCTGGCCGCTGCGCGAGGCAAGCTCGGCCTCCAGCACCGGCGCCGAATCGGTGAAGACGCGGTGTCCGAACGGCCCCACTTCCGCGGCGATCCGGTCGGCCAGTTTCTGCAGGCGCGAACGCAGCACCTTGTGATAGTCGCGCCCTCGCGCATAGAGCGACACGACGGCCTCGCCCGGCCGCGCGAGGCGGTCGAACTCGACTGTTTGCCAGTCATCGGGCGTATCGCGCGGCAGGTAATTCATGCGCGCGGTGATCACGCTTACCGTACCCGGAACCAGTTCGGCCGGCCGCGCACGGCGCGCACCATGGGCGGCCATGTAGTGCATATCGCCGTGGAAGCCCTCGGCCAGCCAGGCCATCAACCCCGGCTCGGCGCTCGACAGATCGATGCCCGTCACGCCGATTTGGGAGAATCCGAGTTCCCGGGCCAGCGCCTGAATACGAATCACGAGTGGATGGCTGCCGATCACCTGCCGATTGTAGAAACGCAAGATGCCCCTCGCATCTGGCTTACCGAACAAGACACTGCCGACTTTGCCCAATCGCTGGCCCGCCTGCCCGCATTGCGTGATGCATTCATCGAGTTGCACGGCGACCTCGGCGCCGGCAAGACCACGTTCGTGCGGCACTTGCTGCGCGCATTGGGCATTGCGGGGCGGATCAAGAGCCCGACCTACGCGGTGGTCGAACCGCACGAGGCGCCCGACGGCCTGGCCATCCATCACTTCGACTTCTATCGATTCAACGACCCGCAGGAGTGGGAAGACGCCGGCTTCCGCGACATTTTCGCGGGCCCGGGCCTCAAGCTCGCGGAATGGCCAGGAAACGCCGCAGGCCGCACTCCGACTGCAGACCTTGCTATTAAAATGGAAGCAATGACCGATCAATCACGCAGCGTGCGACTTTGTGCGAATACCGCGCGCGGCCGTCAGTTGCTGGCCGGATTGAGCACATGATCGCGATGACCGTCAAACGTCCCGACCGCCGCAAGCTGTTGAAGGCCGGCAGCCTGGTGTTGCTGCTCGGCGTGCAGGAAATCGCACGCGGTGCAACCATCATGGCCGTGCGCGTCTGGCCGGCGGCCGACTACACGCGCGTGACCATCGAGTCCGACGGGCGCCTGCAGACACAGCAACTCGTGGTCGGCAACCCGCCGCGCCTCGCCATAGACATCGAAGGCATCGAACTCAACCCCGCGCTGCGCGAACTTGTCGGCAAGATCAAGCCCGGCGACCCGTACATCAACGGCCTGCGCGTGGGTCAAAACTCGCCAAACGTCGTACGCATCGTGTTCGACCTGAAGCAGGCCGTGATTCCGCAAGTGTTCTCGCTCGCGCCTGTCGCCGCATACCAGCATCGGCTGGTGCTGGATCTCTATCCGCAGCAGGCCACCGATCCGATGGAAGCGCTGATCGCCGAGCGCCTGCGTGACGCGCCGGCCTCCACCGCCAAGGGCAATGCCGACACCACGGTGGCCGGTATTGCACCGCGCGAATTGCCGCGCGTCGGCGAGCCGCAAAGCCCCACGCGCGCCGCATCGCCCACCGAGGATGCACTCGGCGACCTGATGGCGCAGCAATCGATGCGCCCTGCCCCCGCGCCACAAGGCCGCAGCGGATCGCCATCGCTGGTGGCACCGCCTCCGCTGCCGCCGGTGGTGGGCGTCAATCCGGTCAACCCGGTCAAGTCGCCGCCCGCCGCTGCGCCCGCCTCCCCCAGCGTGGCCACGGCCAGCCGCACCGATCGGCTCATCATCGTCGCGCTCGACCCCGGTCATGGCGGCGAGGATCCGGGCGCCACGGGGCCGGCCGGCACGCGCGAGAAAGACATCGTGCTGCAGGTCGCCTTCAGGTTGCGCGATCGCATCAATGCGGCCAGCGTGAACGGCAATCCGATGCGGGCCTACCTCACGCGCGATGCCGACTTCTTCGTACCACTGGGCGTGCGCGTCCAGAAGGCGCGCCGTGTGCAGGCAGATCTTTTCGTGAGCATCCATGCCGATGCCTTCACCACGCCGGCCGCGCGCGGCGCCAGCGTGTTTGCGCTGAGCCAGGGCGGTGCGTCGAGCAGCGCAGCGCGCTGGCTTGCCAACAAGGAAAACGAAGCCGACAAGGTCGGTGGCATCAACGTGGGCGGGCATGAAGCACAGGTGCAACGTGCGCTGCTCGACATGAGCACGACGGCCCAGATCAACGACAGCCTGAAGCTGGGCGGCGCCATGCTCGGAGAGATTCGAAACGTGGGCCGCCTGCACAAGGGCGAGGTCGAGCAGGCCAGCTTTGCAGTGCTGAAAGCACCGGATATCCCGAGCGTGCTGGTCGAAACAGCGTTCATCAGCAACCCCGAGGAAGAAGCGAACCTGCGCAATGTCAGCTACCAGGAAAACCTGGCAGATGCGCTGATGCGCGGTATCCAGCGCTACTTCGCGCAAAACCCCCCGCTGGCCCGAAGCCGCCAGTTGTAGGCCTCGCCGGCCCTCCCAATGCCCGCGCGCGCCCGGGCCATGCGCGCTCACAGAGCCCGCGCGGTGTCGCGCAAGCACCTGAGGCCGGCTCCTACAGCCCTGCCGAGGCGCGTTCGCACAATGAATCCATCCATTCAAAACGAAAGGTGGACATCATGAAGACACGTCTCTGGATCGCGGCCGCCACGGCTGCGTCAGTCATGACGCTGGCGGGTTGCGCTGGAACGGGACCCAACCAGCAACTTGGTGCGGCTGGCGGTGCAGTGGGTGGCGCCTTGGTGGGACAGGCTATCGGGCATAACACTGCTGCCACCGTCGGCGGCGCGGCGATCGGCGGGCTGATCGGCAACGAGGTGGGCCGCAATGCGGACCAGCGCAACTACAACAGAGGCTACTACCCGAACAACAGCTACTACCCCAACAATGGGCCCCGCTACTGAGTCGGGTCAATGGAGCCGCGCAGAGCGGCCCAGCAAAAAGGCGTGTCGATCGGACACGCCTTTTTTTTGCGGGTTGGCGCGAGGCCAGATCAACGAGACGGCCGTGTCGCCGCGGTTGCCATCGCCAGGAAGGTCTGCGTCATCGCCATCGCGCGAGTTGACCAGGAATGGCGGGCAGGATCGTCTTCCTCGAGCACCGGCGCAGGCAACCGGACCGCGGAGCCGATGCTTTCGAGCAGCGCGGCGTATTCGGAGGTGTCGGTTTGCGGGGATTGCATGAATTGAATGCTACGCGGCGATCGTGGATTCACAATCGGTCGCACGCTGTAGGGAGTCTGGAAAGAATAACAAAGTCACAACTTGCTTCAATCACTTC
The DNA here is from genome assembly GCF_037889915.1 of Variovorax humicola. Taxonomy (NCBI): domain Bacteria; kingdom Pseudomonadati; phylum Pseudomonadota; class Betaproteobacteria; order Burkholderiales; family Comamonadaceae; genus Variovorax; species Variovorax humicola. The sequence continues at coordinate 312,004 of NZ_JBBKZV010000004.1, forward strand.
TGCAAGGCCGCGCGCTGGCGTTCTGCGCGGCCGGTGCGCCAGGCACCGAAGATGGCCACCAGTCCCGGCACGAAAATCAGGGCCCAGATGATCTTGTCGAGATGCTCGCGCACCATCGGCAGGTTGCCGAAAAAGAAGCCCGCCGTCGCAATGCCTAGCACCCAGAGCAATGCGCCTACGACATTGAACAGCGTGAACTTGGCGCGATTCATTGCCGCAACTCCTGCCACGAAGGGCGCAAAGGTGCGGATGAACGGCATGAAGCGCGCAAGAATCACCGTGATTCCGCCATAGCGCTCATAGAACGCATGGGCCTGATCAAAGGCCTTGCGATTGAACAGGCGCGAGTTCTCCCACTGGAACACTTTCGGCCCGAAGAATTTTCCGATCGCGAAGTTGGACTGGTCACCCAGAATCGCCGCGGCAATCAGCACCGCGCAGGCCAGCCCATAGCTCATATGCCCGACGCCGCACAACGCACCGACGATGAATATGAGTGAATCGCCCGGCAGGAACGGCATCACCACCACGCCGGTTTCGACAAAAACGATCAGAAAGAGCAGTCCGTAGACCCAGGGGCCATAGGCGACGACGAAGGCTTCGAGGTGTTTGTCGACGTGAAGGATGAAGTCAATGAGATAACTGAGGATGTCCATGGCGGGGGATTATCCGGGGACCTTCGGGAGGCACCTTGCCACTCGTTGGACTGGCAAGCCATTGCCACGGAAAATGGCCCGATTCTCCGACATTGGCAAGCGCCTCCCCGCTGCCCGGCGACTCCTAGAATCACCTCGTGAACGCCTCTCTTCCCGCCGCCTCCACCCGGCGCCCCATACGCGAACTCCCGGACGATCTCATCAGCCAGATCGCAGCAGGCGAAGTGGTCGAGCGGCCGGCCTCGGTGGTGCGCGAATTGCTGGACAACGCGCTTGACGCCGGGGCGCGCGAGATCACGGTGCGACTGTCGGCCGGTGGCGTTCGGCTGATTTCCGTCGAGGACGACGGCGGCGGCATTCCTCGCGACGAACTCACCGTGGCATTGCGACGCCATGCAACCAGCAAGATTGCAAGCCTTGGCGAGCTCGAAACGGTCGGTACGATGGGCTTTCGGGGCGAGGCACTGGCGGCGATCAACGCGATTGCCGACCTCTCCCTGCTCTCGCGCGCGACCGGTGCCGACAATGCGTGGGCCCTTGATGGTCGCACCGGTGAATTGCGCCCGGTGGCACGTGCGCTCGGCACCACCCTCGAGGTGCGCGAGTTGTTCTATGCAACGCCGGCGCGTCGCAAATTCCTGAAGACCGACGCCACCGAACTCGCGCACTGCGTCGAAGCCGTGCGCCGGCACGCACTGGCGCGCCCGGACGTCGGCTTTTCGATCTGGCACGAAGGCAAGCTGGTGGAGCAATGGCGCACTGCCACGGGTGCAGAGCCGCAGTTGCAACGGTTGGGCGACGTGCTGGGCGACGATTTCGTGGCGCAGAGCGTGGCGGTCGACCGTCCGGGCGGCACGGTGCGCGTCTGGGGCCGCGCCGGCATACCGGACGCCGCGAGGTCGCGCGCGGACCAGCAGTTCTTCTACGTCAACGGCCGCTTCGTCCGCGACAAGGTGCTGGCCCACGCGGTGCGCAGCGCCTATGAGGACGTGTTGCACGGCCAGCGCCAGCCGGTGTACGCGCTGTATCTGGAGATCGACCCGTCACGCGTGGACGTGAATGTGCACCCGACCAAGATCGAAGTGCGATTCCGCGATGGCCGCGAAGTGCACCAGGCCGTGCGGCACGCGATCGAGGATGCCCTTGCGGCACCGCGCGCGGGCGACGCAGCTGGCGCGCCCGCCGCACCATTTTTCAGGCAGGCCGCGCCTGTCGCATCGCCGCCGTGGTCGCAGCCGGCCATCCATTTCGCCTCGGAACGCGGTCTGGGCGACGCAGCCGCGATGTGGCCGGAGCAACGGCTCGATCGCCCTGCAGTCGAGCCGACGTTGCAGCCCACCGTCCAGTCCGCACGCCAGCCAGTCGCGCCGCTCCCGGCAACCGGCGACGCCAACGCCGATGCCTGGCCGCTGGGCCGCGCCATCGCCCAACTCCAGGGTATCTACGTGCTGGCCGAAAACAGCCAGGGCCTGGTCATTGTCGACATGCACGCAGCGCATGAGCGCATCGTCTACGAACGGCTCAAGACCCAACTGGAAAACGCCGCCATCACCAGCCAGCCATTGCTGATTCCGGCCACGTTCGCCGCCACGCCGCAGGAGGTCGCCACTGCAGAGGCCTGCGTCGCGGTGCTGGCCACGCTGGGACTGGAGATCACGCCGTTTTCGCCGCGCACGCTGGCGGTTCGTGCCGTGCCCGGCACACTGGCCGATGGCGATCCGGTCGAACTGGCCCGCAGTGTGTTGGCCGAACTGGGTCAGCACGACGCGAGCACAGTCGTGCAGCGGGCGCAGAACGAACTGCTGTCGACCATGGCCTGCCACGGCGCCGTGCGCGCCAATCGGCGCCTGACGCTGGACGAAATGAATGGACTTCTGCGCCAGATGGAAGCCACCGAACGATCCGACCAGTGCAACCACGGGCGACCGACCTGGCGGCAACTTTCGGTGCGAGAACTGGATGCACTTTTCCTGCGAGGCCGGTAACATCATGAAACGTGTCGTCGGATCGCCGGGCACGAGCGTTGCATAGCCTTGTCGAGCGGCCATTGCTGGCAGGTCGCCGGAACTTTCGCGCCAGCTGGCTCTCCCTCTGCCACCCATGAAACGTTGGTCCATCTTCGCTTCAACCACTGCCGTGATCGCGCTTCTCGCGGGTGGTTGCTCCTCGCTCGACGAGCACCAGCGCGAATGGATCTTCCAGCCCAGCGACAGGAGTTGGGGCAATACCGCCGACCAGACTGCCGGCATGGAGCAAGTGTGGATCGACTTCCGCTCGTCGCTCACCGGTGAGCCGGCCCGCCTGCATGGGCTCTGGCTTGGCAACAAGCCCGAATCGGCCGACACGCCTGTTCTCCTGTACCTGCACGGCGCGCGCTACAACGTCAACGGCTCGGCACCGCGCATCCGGCGGATGCATGAGCTGGGTTTTTCGGTGCTGGCCATCGACTATCGCGGCTTCGGCAAGAGTACAAAGGGCTTGCCCTCGGAAGACACGGCCCGAGAAGACGCGCGCGCCGCCTGGACCTGGCTTGCTGCGAGGCACCCGCAACAGCGCCGTTACATCTTCGGGCACTCGCTGGGCGGCGCCATCGGCATCGATCTGGCGGCGAGCGTAAAAGACGAGAGCGGTGTCATCGTCGAAGGCACGTTCACATCGATTTCGGACGTGGTCAGCAGCTTCAAGTGGGGCTGGCTCCCGTTCGAGCCTTTCATCACGCAGCCGTTTGACGCACTCGCCAAGGTCAAGGATATCGGCGCGCCGCTCCTGGTGGTGCATGGCGCGCTGGACAACCTGATCCGCCCCGAACTCGGCCGCAAGCTGTACGACGCGGCCACGGACCCCAAGATGTTCGTGCTGGTGAAAGGCGGCTCCCATCACAGCACCAACACGGTTGGCGGGACGGAATACCGCGCGGCGGTGGAACAACTGTTCAGCGTCAAGGCGCCTGACCCCGCAGCGCCGCAGCAGCAAGCGACGCCTGGCGCCACGCCGCCACGAGCCGCGGCCATGCGCCCCTACGACGCCGGCCGCCAGATCTGACCATCGCGCCTCCAGGGCGTGTGCGTTTGTTAACCTCGGGCGCATGCCCTCTTCCACTGCCGACATGGCCGTTCCCAGCCCGGCCCCCTCGGCCGCGTGGGTCGGCATCGCCGGCCCCACGGCCTGCGGCAAGACAGCCGCGGCGCTTGCGCTGGCGTGCGAACGCCCGGTTGAAATCGTCAGTGTCGATTCGGCATTGGTCTACCGCGGCATGGACATCGGCACCGCGAAACCCAGCGCTGCCGAATTGGCCGCCGTGCCGCACCACCTCATCGACATCCGCGACCCGAGCGAAAGCTACAACGCCGCCGCGTTCGTCGCGGACGCCACGCGGTTGATCGCGGAAATCCGTGGGCGCGGCCGGCTGCCGCTGCTCGTTGGCGGCACGATGCTTTACTTCAAGGCGCTGATCGACGGCATCGACCAGATGCCAGCCGCCGAACCCGCAGTGCGTGCGCGCCTCGATGCAGAGGGTGCTGCGCTGGGCTGGCCGGCAATGCACGCCAAACTCGCCGAGGTCGACGCCATCACAGCCGCGCGGTTGTCGCCCAACGACAGCCAGCGCATCCAGCGCGCGCTCGAGGTATGGCATGCGAGCGGGCGGCCGCTGTCGAGCTTTCATTCGGCAAGGAACACGGATCGGCTCGCTGCCGCGGAAGCGCCGGCTGGCATCGTCTTTTCGCTCGAACCCGCGGACCGCGCATGGCTGCACGAGCGCATCGCCCGCCGCTTCGATGCGATGCTGGCCAACGGCTTCCTCGACGAGATGCGAACGCTCCGGGCCCGCGGCGACCTGCGATCCGACATGCCGGCGATGCGCTGCGTCGGATATCGCCAGGCGTGGGAATTCCTGGACGAACACCCGCAAGACCCATCGACATCCGGAGGCCGGCCCTGGCCGATCAGCACATTGCGCGAACGCGGCATCGCCGCCACTCGGCAGCTCGCCAAGCGGCAGATCACATGGCTGCGCAGCATGCCGGCCCGGCGCGTCATTGCCGCCGAGGCCCCCGACGCCACGGCGCAACTGGTGGATGCCGCGATGGGAATCGAATGAGCACCGCGGCGAGCCGCCCGGGCGAACCAGCCTCATGACGCTCCAGGTCGACGATCTGGCCAAGCGCTACGGCGAGGCGACCGTGTTCGAGCATGTGTCGCTCGAAGTCGCGGCAGGAGAATTCGTCGCCATCGTCGGCGAATCCGGCGTGGGCAAGTCCACGCTGCTCAACTGCATGGCCGGCCTGGACAGTTGGGATGCCGGCGGCGTACGCCACGACGGCATCGCATTGGCCACGCTCGACGACGAAGCGCGTGCGCTCTGGCGCCGGCGGCATGTCGGTTTCGTGTTCCAGGCTTTTCATGTGCTGCCGCATCTGGACGTGGCCCAGAACGTCGCGCTGCCATTGATGCTGCTGGGCCACACGGATGCAGGCCGGGTGCAACACATGTTGTCAATCGTTGGGCTGGAAGGTCTGGGCGAACGATTACCGCAGCAACTTTCCGGCGGTCAATTGCAACGCGTGGCGATTGCCCGCGCGCTGGTGCACCGCCCCAGCCTGCTGCTGGCAGACGAGCCGACCGGCAACCTCGACCCCGCCACCGCCGCCCGCGTGATGGATGTGCTGGTCGAGCAGTCGCGCGAACACGGCGCGTCGCTGGTGCTGGTCACGCATTCGGAAGCGGCTGCGGCACGCGCCGACCGGGTGCTGCACCTGCGTGCCGACGGCATCGTTTCCAGCACATCCTGAGGGTGCTGCGCAATATCCGGCGCTTCTTCATCGCCGAGGATGCGCACGAATTTCCTGATTGATTTCCGTTGCATCGCGGCTTGTTTTTGCGCCCGTTCCGGGCCGCAAAAAAATACACGCCTACGTGCCATTGGCCAAAAAGTAAGTCTAAGGGTTTACGTCATTTTCAAATGTCAAGAAATATTTTCCGGAATTCTCCGAAATGACACATTGAAACGCTTTGTCACACTCATACTGTAGGCTCATCAGCAAGAAAACACTCGTTATGCCCAGCTTGCGTGAGGAATACCGCCAAGTCACCGACGCTCTTGAAGCGGCGTATCTAGCCGACAAAGCCGCCTATGAAGCCCTGCCGCGACGCAGCAAGGACTTCTGGGCCCTGCAACCGCCACAGTCGTGGCCCACGGCAGGAGAATTCAAGCCCTGGTTCGAGGCCCGCCTGGCCCTGCTCGAGGCCGAGAAGCACGTCATCGCGATGCTGCGTGCGCGCTGCGACCTGGTCCGCCAGAAGCTCGGCCGCGCCGGCATCGAACTGCGATTGCGCACCGCCAATTACCCGGCCTACATGGAACAGATCGTCGACACCGTCCCGGATGACCTGCACCTGGCCGACTTCATGCGCGTGCCACAAGTGGGCGACGAGTCCACCGCCGCGACGCGCGCCGCCGCTCCACTGCAAGCCCACTGAAAGGAAAGCTCAGGCCGGGCGCCGCATCCTGAATCGCAATTCGGGCGAGATCTCGAAATAATCAGCAGGCCCGCCGCCTCGCAGGATCGGGCGCGCCGCAGCGGTGTCGTACACGCCATCCTTGATGAGCGAGCGGTCGATATGCACCGCGACAACCTCCCCGAGTGTCATCCAGGTTTGGATGGCGCTGCCATCGGCCGACTGCAACTGAAACGATTGCGTGAGCCTGCATTCGAATGCGACCGGGCTTTCGCCCACGCGCGGCGGCGAGACCAGGCGCGACGCCACTTGCGTCAGGCCGGCCAACTCGAATTCGTTGACTTCCGGCGGCACGGTCGCGCAGCTGGCATTCATCCGCTCGGCCAGCGGACGCGTGGCCAGGTTCCAGACGAACTCGCGCGTCTGCTGGATGTTGCGTACCGTGTCCTTGTAGCCGATGCTCGCAAAACCGACGATTGGCGGCGTGTAGTTGAAGCCGTTGAAGAAGCTGTAGGGCGCAAGGTTCACGCCGCCGTTGGCACCGCGTGACGAGATCCAGCCGATGGGTCGCGGGCCGACAATCGAATTGAACGGATCGTGCGGCAGGCCGGTACCGAGACGCGGCTCGTAGAAGTGCATGCCGTCGTTGCGAGCGGTCATGCCGCGGCCGCTCCCGACAGCAGAGCGCCGTAGCGCGCCATGTCGACGTTGCCACCGCTCACGATCACGCCCACGCGCTTGCCGCGGATGGCATCGCCAGCCGCGCAGGCAGCGGCGAAGGCGAGGCAGCCGGTCGGCTCGACGACCATCTTCATGCGCTCGGCGTAGAAGCGCATCGCTTCTACGAGTTGGGCGTCGCTGACCGTGACGATATCGGTCACGTCGCGCTTGATGATGCCGAATGTGTACTGGCCGAGGTGTTGGGTCTGCGCACCGTCGGCGATGGTCTTCGGCGTGTCGATATGCACGATCTCGCCCTTGCGCAAGGACTGCTGGCCGTCATTGCCAGCCTCGGGTTCGACTCCGTAGACGCGGCATTGAGGGATCAAGGCTCGGGCGGCCAAGGCACAGCCGCTGGTCAGGCCGCCGCCGCCCAGGCACACGTAGAGCGCATCGAGCGGACGGCCGGTCTCCAGGATCAACTCCATCGCCGCCGTGCCCTGTCCGGCGATGACATCGGGATGGTCGTAGGGCGGGATCAACGTCATTCCGCGCTCGGCGGCGATGCGCCTCGTCAGGGCTTCGCGGTCTTCCTTGAAGCGGTCGTACTGGACCACCTCGGCACCGTAGCCGCGCGTGGCCGCCAGCTTGGCGGCCGGCGCGTCATAGGGCATGACGATGACGACCGGCATGCCGAGAATGCGCGCCGCCAGCGCCATGGCCTGCGCATGGTTGCCCGACGAGAAGGCGATGGCGCCGGCCTTGCGCTGCGCCGCGTCGAACTTCGACAGGGCGTTGAACGCCCCGCGAAACTTGAACGCGCCCATGCGTTGGAAGTTCTCGCACTTGAAGAAGAATTGCGCGCCCCATCGCTCGTCGGCCGTGGTCGAGCGGAGCACGGGCGTGCGGTGGGCATGGCCTTCGAGTCGCTTGGCGGCCGCGAAGACGTCGTCATAGGTGGGGAGTTGAAGCATGGGCCGAAGATAGCCCATGGCGAAGAAAAATAATCCGGCACGCTGTCGAAGCGCCACGCGCCTGCGCGTCATGCAGGCGAGCCATACTGCTCGACAACCCCTTTCCAGGAGCCACGACCATGCAATACATGCTGATGTTCTACGTCACCCCCGACGACCTTGCCAAGTACGGCGACGAGCGGGCCGAAGCCCACAAGGCAAGCTGGATGGCCTACGTCGGCGCCATCTACCAATCGGGCACCGTGCTCAGCGGCGAGGGGCTGCTGCCTCCCTCCACCGCCACCACGCTGCGCGTGCGCGGCGACAAGCGCCAGGTGCAGGACGGCCCCTTCGCCGACACCAAGGAACAACTCGGCGGCTACTTCATCCTCGACGTACCGCACATCGACGCCGCGCTGGAGTGGGCCGCGCGCGCACCGTGCGCCTCGACCGGCGGCGTGGAAGTGCGTCCGGTGATGATGCGATCCGAGATGTGAACCCCGAAGCGGCACGCCGGGCCGCCGAGCGCGCGGCGCGCGATTCCTACGGCCGGCTGCTGTCGATCCTGTCGGCACGCACGCGCGACATTGCACTGGCCGAAGACGCGCTCGCCGACGCCTTTGAAAGCGCCCTCGAGACCTGGCCGCGCACCGGCGTGCCCGACAACCCGGCGGCCTGGCTCGTGACCACGGCGCGGCGCAAGACGCTCGACGTGTGGCGCCATGACCAGGTGCATGAAGCCGCGGCCCAGACGCTGCACCTGCTGGCCGACGAGTTCACGGAGAGCGAAGCCGCCGGCGCGGTGCCCGACGAGCGCCTGCGGCTGTTGTTCGTGTGCGCGCATCCGGCCATCGATGCGGCCGCGCGCACGCCGCTGATGCTGCAAACGGTGCTCGGGCTCGATGTGCAACGCATGGCCGGCGCGTTTCTCACGGCGCCGGCCACGTTGGGGCAGCGGCTCGTGCGCGCCAAGACACGCATCCGGCAGGCCGGCATTCCCTTCGAATTCCCCGAGGCGCGCGATCTGCCCGATCGCCTGCAGGATGTGCTGGACGGCATCTATGCGGCCTACGGCACGGGCTGGGATGACATCGACGGCACCGACCTCACACGCCGCCTGAGCAACGAGGCGATGGAGCTTTGCGCCATCCTGTGCCGGCTGATGCCGACCGAGCCCGAGCCGCTCGGGTTGCTTGCGCTGATGCTGTTCTGCGAATCGCGGACGGCGGCGCGGCGTGACGGCGCGGGAGCCTATGTGCCGCTGGACGCGCAAGACATCGCTCAATGGAATCGGGGCATGGTTGCAGAAGCCGAACACGCACTGCGACACGCAGCAAGCCTGTCGGCGCCAGGACCCTATCAGCTCGAGGCGGCCATCCAGTCGGCCCATACGCAGCGCCGGCTCGGCGCCGACGTCCCTGCTGCTGCCTTGGTATCGCTCTACGACGGCCTGCTCGCGCTGCGGCCCAGCGTGGGCGCGCAGGTCAGTCGTTGCTGTGCGGTGGCGCGCGCGGACGGTCCGCTGGCGGGGCTCGCCGCGCTCGACGCGCTCGACGCGAACGTGGTGTCGAACTACCAGCCATGGTGGGCCGCTCGCGCTCATCTATTGGCGGAGGCGGGGCGGGGCGTCGAGGCACAGGCTGCGTTTCAGCGCGCGATCGGGCTGACCGTGCAACCAGCCGTGAGAGCGCATCTGGCGCGCGTGGCATCGGGAGCAGCCTGACGCCGGCACGCTCGAGGGGAAGGCGCCGCAGGCGCTTCAGGGGTGTTTAATCCCCTTCATGCGCGCCCTGCTCTCCACCTTTTCCTGGCAGGAGTTGCGCCACCACCCGTGGCGCAATGCGGCAGCCGTGATCGCGGTGATGCTGGGCGTGGCGCTGGCCTTTTCGGTTCATCTCATCAACGCCTCGGCGCTGGACGAGTTCTCGAGCGCGGTGCGTTCGGTCAACGGTCAGCCCGATCTTGAATTGCGCGCTTCGCAAGGCAGCTTCGACGAGTCGCTTTTCGCGCATGTCGTCGCCGATCCGCGCGTGGCGCTGGCGAGCCCGGTGGTCGAGATCAACGCGGTAGCGCTGAGGCCCGGTTCGTCGGCGCCATTGTCGATTCGCGTGATGGGCGTGGATGCGCTGGCATTGCCATCCATTGCGCCGGAGTTGATGCCAAGGCCGGCCAGCGGCGCCCCCCGCTTCTCGCTGTTCGCGCCGGGCAAGGTCTTCCTCAACGCAGCCGCTCGGACCGCCCTGGGCGACCTGGCCTCGTTCGAGTTGCGCAGGGGCGCCGCGACACACCGCGTGGAAGTTGCCGGCAGTGTCGCGGCCGGCGGCAAGGCGCTGGTGGTGATGGACATCGGCGCGGCGCAAGACCTGTTCGGTCGCGGTGGGCAACTCACGCGCATCGACTTGCGGCTGGCGCCGGGCGTTGACCGTGCCGCATTCGTGCAGTCACTGCAGAAATCGCCCGGCTGGCCAGTGGCAGTGCAGATCGCCGAGCCCGGCGATGCGGCGCAGCGCGTCAGCAACCTGTCGCGCGCCTATCGCGTGAACCTCACGGTGCTGGCGCTGGTGGCGCTGTTCACCGGCGCGTTCCTGGTGTTCTCGGTGTTGGCGCTCAGCGTGGCCAAGCGGGCGCAGCAGTTCGCACTGCTCGGGGTGCTCGGACTCACGCCGAAACAGCGGTTGCGCCTGGTGTTGGTCGAATCGCTCGCGCTCGGCTTCGTCGGCAGCATCGTCGGCATCGGACTGGGAACCGCGCTGGCCGCGTTTGCATTGAAGGTGCTGGGAGGCGACCTGGGCGGCGGCTACTTCGCCGGCGTGGCGCCTGCGTTGCACTGGAGCACGTCTGCCGCGTTGTTGTACGGCGCGCTCGGCGTGCTGGCGGCGATGGTTGGCGGCTGGTATCCGGCGCGCGCGGCCCAGGCACTGCCGGAGGCGCAGACGCTCAAGGGCCTGGGGTCCGCCCCCACGGGCTCCGGCCGCCAATGGGTCGCCATCGTGCTGTGCATTGGCGGCGCGTTGATGGCGTTCGCGCCGGCTGTGTACGGCATGCCCATTGCGGCCTACCTGTCCGTCGGGTTGTTGCTGGTCGGCGGCATCACCGGCTTGCCGGGCCTCATCGCGCTGATCTATGACCGGCTGGCACCGATGATGTCGAAGCGCCTGCTGCCGCTGCTCGCGGTGGAGCGTGCGCGGCGCATGCGCGGCACCGCGGCGGTCGCTGTCAGCGGCGTGGTCGCAAGCCTGAGCCTGGCCGTGGCGCTCACGGTGATGGTCGCGAGCTTTCGCGATTCGGTCACGCGCTGGCTCGATGTGGTCCTGCCCGCCGACCTCTACCTTCGTGCGGCCAACGTGGGTTCGGCGGGGAGTGCCAGCGACACGGGCGTTTTCGGCCCCGACCTGGTGGAAGCCATCGCGCATGTACCCGGTGTGACGCGTGTCAGCACGGTGCGCGCGCGGCAGGTTTCGCTGACGCCGACGCAGCCGCCCGTCACGCTGCTGGCACGCAGCTTCGTAGGCGATGCAACGCAGGCCTTGCCACTGGTCGGCGACGCGTTCAAGGCCCCCGAGGGAAGCATCGGCGTCTATGTCAGCGAAGCGATGTTCGACCTTTACGGCGCGCGGCCCGGTACCTCGTTTGCGCCGCTGGCAAAGACATTCGAGCGCGATGGCACAACGCCCGTCGATTTCTTCGTGGTCGGCGTGTGGCGCGACTACGTGCGGCAGTTCGGCTCCATCGTGCTCGACGCGCGCGACTTCGAGCGGTTGACCGGTGACCGCACGGTGAACGACGTGTCGCTGTGGCTCGCACCAGGCACAGCGGATGCGCAGGTGCAGCAGGCCATCCGCGCGCTGGCCGCGCAGCGGCAGATCGCGGGCGACGCGCTGGAGTTCGCGTCCGTCGGCGAATTGCGCGCCATGTCGCTGCGCATCTTCGACCGCAGCTTCGCAGTCACCTACTGGCTGCAGGCGGTGGCGATCGCGATCGGGCTGTTCGGCGTGGCCGCGAGTTTCAGCGCACAGGTGCTGGCGCGGCGCAAGGAGTTCGGGTTGCTGGCGCACCTCGGCTTCACGCGGCAACAGGTGCTCGCGGTCGTCGCCGGCGAAGGCGCGGCATGGACGGTGATTGGCGCCTTTGCCGGCATCGCGCTCGGGCTCGCGGTGTCGGTGGTGCTGGTGAAGGTGGTCAATCCGCAGAGCTTCCACTGGACCATGGACATGCTGGTGCCCTGGGGTCGCCTGCTCGCCCTGTGCGCCGCGGTCATCGCCGCCGGCACGGTGACGGCGTGGCTTGCGGGCCGGGCCGCCGCCGGTCGCGACGCGGTGCTCGCAGTGAAGGAAGACTGGTGACAATCCCCCAATGACACGCGCCGCACGACCCGCCCGCGCCGCAAGCTGGCAGACCGAAGCGATCCGCCGCATCGAAGCCGACTACCAGCGCAGCGCCGACACGCACCTCATTCCTTTGCCGCTGCCGATGCTGGCCGCGTCCGGCATCGACCTGTACCTGAAGGACGAGTCGACGCATCCCACGGGCAGCCTCAAGCACCGGCTCGCACGCTCCCTGTTCCTCTACGCGTTGTGCAACGGCTGGATCCGCGAAGGCACCACGATCGTCGAGGCATCGAGCGGTTCGACCGCAGTGAGCGAGGCGTACTTCGCACGGCTGCTTGGCCTGCCCTTCGTGGCGGTGATGCCGCGCCTCACCTCGCCGGAAAAAGTCGCGCAGATCGGTTTCCATGGCGGGGAGTGCCATTTCGTCGACCATGCTTCACAGGTCTACGACGAGGCGCGTGCGCTGGCCGAGCGCAGCGGCGGCCATTACATGGACCAGTTCACCTACGCCGAGCGCGCGACCGACTGGCGCGGCAACAACAACATCGCGCAGAGCATGTTCGAGCAGATGGCGCACGAGCGGCATCCGGTCCCGGCATGGATCGTCGTCGGTGCGGGCACCGGTGGCACCAGCGCAACCATCGGCCGGTACGTGCGCTATCGCTGCCACGACACGGAGGTCTGCGTGGCCGATCCGGAGGGCTCGGTATTCGGCGCCTACTGGCGCACCGGCGACGCATCATTGACCGCGCCGGGCTCCCGTATCGAAGGCATCGGGCGGCCGCGCGTGGAGGCCAGTTTCATCCGCACGCTGGTCGACCGGATGATCGAAGTGCCCAATGCCGATTCGGTGGCGGCGATGCGTGCGCTCTCCGCGCTGCTGGGCCGCAAGGTCGGACCGTCGACCGGCACCAACCTGGTGGCGATGCTCGCGCTGGCGCACGAGATGCGTGATGCCGGCCGACCAGGGGCAATCCTTTCGCTGCTCTGCGATGCGGGCGAGCGCTATCTGCCCAGCTATCACGATGTCGACTGGGTGCGCGAGGCTTTCGGCGACGTGAGCGCGGCTGAGCGACGCATCGAATCGCTGCTGAAATGAAACACGCCCGAAGCGCCTGCGGCGTCTCCTCGAGCGGGCGCACCCGGCGGCCCGTCAAGGCCGGTTGCGCGGGTGCCCGCGAAAAGACTTCGCCGTGCCCGTCCTGGTTTCATGCGTCGCGCAAGACGCTGCTGCGTCAAGGGGCACTGACATGAGGTTGCGCCTGTCGCGTCGCAACCTCTTGCTGGCGGCGCTGATGCCGCTGCCAGCCTGGGCATTGCCGGCGCGCACGCTGCAGTTTCCGCGCGATTTCGGGAGCCACCCGGACCTGCGCACCGAGTGGTGGTACATCACCGGCCATGCAACGGCGGGCGCACGCGTGTTCGGCTACCAAGTCACCTTCTTTCGCTCGCGCGTGGACGAGACGCAAGGCATGCAATCGGCATTTGCCGCAAAGCAGTTGATCTTCGCGCACGCCGCCGTGACCGACCTCGCCGGCGGCAAGCTGCTGCACGACCAACGCATTGCACGGGCCGGCATGGGCGTGGCCGAGGCGAGCGAAAGCGACACGCGCGTGAAGTTGCGCGACTGGTCGCTGGAGCGTCAGGCCGATGGCTATCACACGCGTACTCCAGCCAGCGGGTTCACGCTCGACCTGCACTTCGCGCCGACACAACCGGTGCTGCCGCAGGGCGACGCGGGCCTGTCGCGCAAGGGACCCGAGGAGTCCCAGGCCAGTTACTACTACAGCGAGCCCCAACTCGCGACGAGCGGTCGCCTCACGCTGCACGGCCAGCCCTTCGACGTGCGCGGCACGGCCTGGCTGGACCACGAATGGAGCGAGGCCCTCCTGCACCCCGACGCAACCGGCTGGGACTGGATCGGCATGAACCTCGCCGATGGCAGTGCGCTTACCGCATTTCGATTACGACGCCGCGACGGGAGCGCGCTGTGGGCCGGCGGCTCGTTCCGCACCGCCGCCCGTGTACTTCGTGTGTTTTCGCGCGATGAAGTGAGCTTCGACGCGGGTCGCAAATGGAAGTCCGAGGGCAGCCAGGCCACCTATCCCGTCGAGTGGAATGTGCAAACGCCGGCGGGCCGCTTCAAGGTCAAGGCCTTGCTCGACAACCAGGAGCTCGACAGCCGTGGCTCGACCGGCGCAGTCTATTGGGAAGGCTTGAGCGACCTGCTCGATGAACGCGGGCAGCCCGTGGGCCGCGGCTACCTGGAGATGACGGGCTACGCGCAGTCGCTCAAGTTCTAGCGGCGCCCTGCGTGTTCACGAACAACGAGTAGATCGACTGGCTCGCCGCCATGAACAGGCGGTTGCGCGCGACACCGCCAAAGCACAAATTGGCACAGCGCTCCGGCAGCGTGATTCGCCCGATCGGCGTTGCGTCGGGTGCGAACACCATCACGCCGTCGTAGGCCTCGCCCGTACCCCAGCCGGCCCACAGGTTGCCGTCGACATCGCAGCGAAAGCCGTCCGGCTGTTCGCCGTTCGCGCACTGGTAGAACACGCGGTCGTTGACGAGTTGCTCGCCGTCGTCGCCGAGATCGAACACGCGGATGCGGCGCGGCAAGGCCCCGGACTCAACCACGTAGAGCCTTCGCTCGTCCGGTGAAAAGCACAGGCCGTTGGGCCGGTTCACGGCGCTGCCGACCACGCTTGCATGGCCGGTCTTGCCGTCGACACGGTAGATGTGGGTCGGCAATTCGGGCTCTGCCTTGAAGCCTTCGTAGTGCCCGAGGATGCCGAATGGCGGATCGGTGAACCAGATCGAATCGTCGGACTTCACCACGATGTCATTCGGCGAATTGAGCCGCTTGCCCTGGTAACGGTCGAGGATCACGGTGATGCGGCCGTCGTATTCGGTGCGCGTCACGCTGCGGCTGCCGTGCTCGCAACTCAGCAGGCGCCCTTGCCGGTCGCGCGTGTGGCCGTTCGCAAAGTTGGACGGTTGCCGGAACACCGTGACCTTGCCGCTCGGCTCGTCCCATCGCATCACGCGGTTGTTGGGAATGTCGCTCCACAGCAGGCAGCGCTGGTCGCCGAACCACACCGGCCCTTCCGCCCAGCGCATGCCGGTGGCAAGCTGCTCGATGGCGGCATTGAAGATCAGGTATTTGCCGAAGCGCGGGTCCAGTGCCTGCAGCGCCGGATCGGGATAGCGAGTGGCCGCCTGCCAGGTCACTTGGCCCGGCCGCGCTGCCGATCGATGAACGCGATGATCTCGCCCATCACTCCGCGCCGGAATGCCAGCACGCAGATCACGAAGATCAGGCCTGTGACCATCGTGACCGATTCGCCCAGCGTATTGAACCACTCGAAGCTCGTGACGCGTGCAAGCAGGTTGCCGAATTCACCGATCTTGTTCTCCAGCAACTCCACGACCGCCGAGCCGACCAGCGGCCCCGACAGCGTGCCAAGCCCACCGACCAGCGTCATCAGGATGACTTGGCCCGACGCCGTCCAGTGCACATCGCTCAGCGTCGCGAAGCCCAGTACCAGCGTCTTGAGCGAACCCGCGAGGCCCGACAGCGCGGCCGAGATCACGAACGCCAGCAGCTTGAACCGGCTCACGTCATAACCGAGCGACAACGCGCGCGGCTCGTTTTCCTTGATGCCCTTGAGCACCTGCCCGAATGGCGAATGGATGGTTCGCACGATCAGCAGGAAAGCCGCCACCACGATGATCAACGCGACGTAGTACATCGTCAGGTCGTTCTGCAGATCGATCACGCCGAACAGCTTGCCGCGCGGCACGCCCTGCAGGCCGTCTTCGCCACCGGTGAACTTGGCCTGCAGCGCAACGAAGAACATCATCTGCGCCAGTGCCAGCGTGATCATCGCGAAATAGATGCCCTGGCGTCGAATGGCCAGCACGCCGAACACCCAGCCGAGCAGCGCGCCGGTGAGCGTGCCGGCAATCAGCGCCAGCTCGGGGGTCAGCCCCCAGGCCTTGATCGCATGGCCCGCCACATAGGCAGAGCCGCCGAAGAAGGCCGCATGCCCGAACGACAGCAGCCCGGTGTAGCCCAGCAGCAGGTTGAAAGCCGAGGCGAACAGCGCGAAGCACATGAGCTTCATCACGAACACCGGATAGGCGCCGAGGAACGGCGCAGCGATCAGCGAGACCAGCAGAAGCGCGTAGACGACGGTAGAGATCTTCTTCATGCCGCGCTTTATTTTTCTTTGCCGAACAGGCCGGCCGGACGAATCAGCAGCACGATCACCATGATCACGAACACGACCGTGGACGAGGCTTCCGGATAGAACACCTTGGTGAGCCCCTCGATCACCCCGAGGCCGAGGCCGGTGAGGATGGCGCCCATGATCGAGCCCATGCCGCCGATCACCACCACTGCGAACACCACGATGATGAGGTTCTGCCCCATCAGCGGCGAGACCTGGATCACCGGCGCCGCGAGCACGCCTGCAAACGCAGCGAGCGCGCAGCCGAAGGCGTAGGTCAGCGTGATCATCAGTGGCACGTTGACGCCGAACGCCTCGACGAGACGCGGGTTCTCGGTGCCGGCCCGCAGGTAGGCACCCAGCCTTGTTTTCTCGATCACGTACCAGGTCGCGAGGCAGACCACGAGGGAGGCAAGCACGACCCACGCGCGGTAGTCGGGCAACACCATGAAGCCGAGATCGGTCGTGTCGGCCAGCAAGTCGGGCTTCTCATAGGCCAGGCCCGACACGCCATACACCGACCGGAACACGCCCTCGATCAGCAGCGTGAGACCGAGCGTGAGCAGCAGGCCGTAGAGATGGTCGAGCTTGTAGATCCAGCGCAGCAGCAGCCGCTCGATCAGGATGCCGAAAGCGCCGACGATGATCGGCGCGGCCAGCAGCATGATCCAGTAGTTGACGCCCAAGAACTCCATCGCCATCCAGGTGAGGATGGCGCCCAGCATGAACAGCGCACCGTGCGCGAAATTGATGACGTTGAGCAGCCCGAAGATCACCGCCAGCCCGAGGCTCAGGATGGCGTAGAACGAGCCGTTGACCAGCCCCAGCAGGAGCTGGCTCAACAGGGCCGGCATCGATATGTTCATGTGGTTTGGAGCGCGCGGATCAGGTCGGTCGGAGAACGGTCACTTCCAGATGGCGCACTTCGATTCGGCCTTCGTCGTGAAGACGTCGTCGCCCTTGAGCTTCTGCACCAGCTTGTAGTAGTCCCACGGCTGCTTCGACTCGGCTGGCGACTTGACCTGCATCAGGTACATGTCGTGCACGAAGCGGCCATCGGCGCGGATCGTGCCCTTGGCATAAAAATCGTCGATCGGCGTCTTCTTGAGCTGGTCCATCACCTTGTCGGCGTCAGTCGTCTTCGCGGCCTGCAGCGCCTTCAGGTAGGTCATCGTGGCCGAGTAGTCCGCCGCCTGAATGTCGGTCGGCATGCGCTTGGTCTTCTCGAAGAAGCGCTTGCCGAACTCGCGCGACTTGTCGTCGAGGTTCCAGTCCCAGCTCGTCGTGACCAAAAGGCCTTCGGAGTTCTTCAGTCCGAGGCTGTGCACGTCCGTCACGAACACCAGCAGGCCGACCATCTTCATGGTCTTGGTGATGCCGAATTCCTTGGCCGCCTTGATGGCGTTCTGCGTGTCGCCGCCGGCGTTGGCCAAGGCCAGCACCTGCGCCTTCGAGTTCTGCGCCTGCAACAGGAACGACGAGAAGTCCGAGGTGTTGAGCGGATGCTTGACCGAGCCCACCACCGTGCCGCCCTTGTCCTTCACGACCTTGGTGGCGTCGGCTTCGAGCGCCTGGCCGAAGGCGTAGTCAGCCGTCAGGAAGAACCAGTTCTTGTCGCCACGCGCAATGACGGCAGTGCCCGTGCCCTTGGCCAGAGCGACGGTGTCGTAGGCGTAGTGCACGGTGTAGGGGGTGCACTGCTCATTGGTGAGTGCCGAGCTCCCGGCGCCGTTCACGATGAACACCCGCTTCTTTTCCTGCGCGACCTTGGCCATCGCGAGTGCCGTGCCCGAGCTGGTGCCGCCGAACAGCATCGTCAGGCCCTGCGTGTCGATCCATTCGCGCGATTTCGACGCGGCGATGTCGGCCTTGTTCTGGTGGTCTGCCGTCAGCAGTTCGATCGGCATGCCATTGACCTTGCCGCCGAAGTCGTCGATGGCCATCTGAATGGCGGTCGCGCCGTTCTTGCCTTCCACGTCGGCGTACAGGCTCGACATGTCGGTGATGAAGCCGATCTTGACCTTTTCCTGCGCCTGCGCGGCGCCGGAGGCAAGTGCGATGGCAACGGAGACGGCGGAGAGTGCGAGAGCTTTTTTCATGATCGGTTCCTTGTTTCCGGGATGCGCGTTGAGATTGGTTTCGGTTGGGGCGATGAAGACGTTCGAAGAACCATCAGACACCGAGCAGTTCGTTGAGCACCGGCATCTTTGCCTCGAGTTCCTTCGCGCTGAAGGCTTCCACCATGCGGCCGTGCTCCATCACATAGAACCGGTCGGCGAGCGGTGCGGCAAAACGGAAGTTCTGTTCCACCATGACGATGGTGTAGCCCTTGGCGCGCAGCATGACGATCATGCGGGCCAGCGCCTGCACGATCACGGGCGCCAGGCCTTCGGAAATCTCGTCGAGCAGCAGCAGCTTCGCGCCAGTGCGCAGGATGCGCGCGACCGCCAGCATCTGCTGCTCGCCGCCTGACAGCCGCGTGCCCTGGCTGTTGCGACGTTCGGCCAGGTTGGGAAACATCGCGTAGATCTCGTCGACCGGCATGCCCTTTTCGGCGCCCTTGAGCACCGGCGGCAGCATGAGGTTTTCTTCCGCCGAGAGGCTCGCGAAGATGCCGCGCTCTTCCGGGCAATAGCCGATTCCCAGATGCGCGATCTTGTGCGTTGCGAGACCCACGGTCTCGGTGCCGTTCACCTTGATGCTGCCCTTGCGGCTGCCGGTCAGGCCGAGCACCGCACGCATCGTCGTGGTGCGCCCTGCCCCATTGCGGCCCAGCAGCGTGACGACCTCGCCGGGCTGCACCACCATGTCCACGCCATGCAGCACATGCGACTCGCCGTACCAGGCGTGAAGGCCGCTGATCTCGAGTGCGGGGACTGCCATCAGTGCGCTCCCTGCAGTTGGCCGTCGGTCGTGCCCATATAGGCCTCCATGACCAGCGGATTCTTCGAGACCTCGGTGTACGGGCCCTCCGCCAGCACCGCGCCGCGCTGCAGCACCGTGATGGTGTCGGCAATCGTGGAGACCACGCTCATGTTGTGCTCCACCATCAGGATGGTGCGGCCAGCCGACACGCGCTTGATGAGATCGGCCACGCGATGCACGTCTTCGTGCCCCATGCCTTGAGTGGGTTCGTCGAGCAGCATCAGTTCGGGCTCCATCGCGAGCGTGGTGGCGATCTCGAGTGCGCGCTTGCGGCCATAAGGCAGGTTCACGGTCAACTCGCCAGCCAGGTCTTCGAGTCCGACTTCGGCCAGCAGTTCGCGTGCCCGCGCTTCGAGCGGCTTCAGCGACTTCTCGCTTTTCCAGAAGTGATACGACGTGCCGAGCGAACGCTGCAGGCCGAGGCGCACGTTCTCCAGCAAGGTGAGGTGCGGGAACACGGCCGATATCTGGAACGAACGGATGATGCCGCGGCGCGCGATCTGTGCGGGGCGCTCCTGCGTGATGTCCTGCCCGTTGAAAAGAATGGTGCCGGAGGTCGGCTCGAGGAACTTGGTGAGCAGGTTGAAGCAGGTGGTCTTGCCCGCGCCGTTGGGACCGATCAGCGCATGGATCGCGCCGCGCTTCACCGCAAGGTCGACCTTGCTGACGGCGGTGAAGCCCTTGAATTCCTTGGTGAGCTGGCGCGTTTCGAGAATGATGTCGCTCATCTCGCGCGGTCGCCCTGTTGCTGGCAGGAAGTTTCGGTCATGCGGTCCATCTGTGCGCGCCACTATCGAGCGCGCACGGATGTTAGGCGCGGGCCAAGACCCTTCCTACTGGGGCAAATGCCTATGCTGCAGTGCAACGGGCGCGCACATTCGCGCCCCCATGTAAGCGAGGCGTCAGTGTGCGCCCGCCGCCGCGTCTCCAGCACCCGCTCCGCTACGTTGCGGACGTGCAAGCCATACCAGTGGAATCAGCAAGATGAACAACACCGCCGAGCCGAAGAACAAGTCGTTGGCCGCGAGCATGGAAGCCTGCTGGTCGACGATCCGGTTGATCTGCCCGAGCACCTGGTCCATGCCGAACCCGCTGCTGCCGAGGCCCGAGATCACGCTGCCGGCCGCCGCATTGCCGGTGTTGACCGATTCCACCAGTTGCGCATGATGCAGCGCCGCGCGGTTCTCCCAGAAGGTGGTCGCAATCGACGTGCCCATGGCGCCCGCGGTGATGCGCAGGAAGTTCGACAAGCCCGATGCCGCCGGAATGCGGTCGGGTGTCAGGCCCGACAGAGTGATCGTGACGAGCGGAATGAAGAAGAACGCCATGGCCACGCCCTGGACGATCGTCGGGATCATGATGGTCCAGAAATCAGCTTGCGTGTTGAAGTGCGAACGCATCCACAGCACCAGCGCAAACACCAGGAAAGAAAAGGTCGCGTAGCGGCGCGGATCCACCTTCGCCACCGTCAGGCCGACGACGGGCGAGAAGAAGATGGCCAGCAAGCCCACCGGCGCCATGATCATCCCCGCCTGCGTCGCCGTATAGCCCATGTACTGCTGCAGCCACAGCGGCAGGATCACGACATTGCCGAAGAACAGGCCATAGGCCACCGCGGTCGCGAACGCCCCTGACCAGAAGTTGCGGCGCGCGAACAGCGAGAGGTCCACCACCGGATGCTTGTCGGTCAGCTCCCAGACCAGGAAGAAGGCAAACGCCACCACCGCCACAACTGCCAGCGTGACGATCACGGCGGAGTGGAACCAGTCGAGTTCCTTGCCCTTGTCGAGCATGAGCTGCAGCGAGCCGACCCACAGCACCAGCAGCGCCAGCCCGATGCCGTCGATCGGCACCTTGTGCGTCGCACTGTCGCGCTTGCGGTAGAGCGTCCAGGTGATGGCCGCGGCCACGACGCCGACGGGAATGTTGATGTAGAAGATCCACGGCCACGAGATGTTGTCCGTGATCCAGCCGCCCAGCAGCGGCCCCATCACGGGCGCGACCAGCGTGGTCATCGACCACATCGCCATCGCCAATCCGGCCTTGGCGCGCGGATAGCTCGACAGCAGCAAGGTCTGCGAGAGCGGAATCATCGGCCCGGCAACAAAGCCCTGCATGGCGCGGAACAGGATCAGCGTCGTCATGTTGGGCGCAATGCCGCACATGAACGACGTGATCATGAACAGGATGACGCTGGCCATGAACAGGCGCACCTGCCCGAAGCGTTGCGTCATGAAGCCTGTCAACGGAACTGCGATGGCATTGGCCACCGCAAAGCTGGTGATGACCCAGGTGCCCTGCGTCGAGCTGACGCCAAGGTCACCCGAGATGGCCGGCAGCGACACGTTCGCAATCGACGTGTCGAGCACGTTCATGAACGTCGCTGCCGACAGTGCGATGGTGCCCCAGACGCGCGCGGCTCCTTCGAGCGGGGCGTGGGCCACTTGGGCGGGCGCGGCGGTGGCCATGCAGGCGCTGGCTTGCCGATCAGCCGCGTTGCGACGACATGGCCATCGCGGCGGCCGAGTGTGGGCCGCTGGCCTGCGGCGGCGTGGCCGAAGCGCCTGGCGCAGTGGCCGGCGCAGCAGGCGCCGCGGGGCGCTTGCCGGCAACGGGTGCGACGCCACCGAGGTTGGCTGCGATGATGCTGTTCACCACGGCGTCCGCGCCGTCGTTGAGCGTGCTGTAGACGGCCGTCTCGCTGAGGGCGGCAGCGCGCGGCGCATCGGCCAGCATCTTGCCGTCCTTCTTCGACACGTCGATCGAGGCGTCCATCGACAGGCCAACGCGCAGCGGGTTGGCCTTGAGCTGCTCCGGTTGCAGCGTGATGCGCACGGGCACGCGCTGCACCACCTTGATCCAGTTGCCGGTCGCGTTCTGCGCGGGCAGCAGCGCAAAGGCGGCCCCGGTACCGACGCCGAGCCCGGCGACGCTGCCGTCGTACTCCACCTTCTTGCCGTACAGGTCGGCTGTCAGCTTGACCGGCTGGCCCAGGCGGATGTTGCGCAGTTGCACTTCCTTGAAGTTGGCATCGACCCACACCTGGTTCAAAGGGACGATCGACATCATCGGCGTGCCGGCAGCCACCCGCTGGCCGAGTTGCACGGTGCGCTTCGCGACATACCCGTCGACGGGCGCAGGCATGGCGACGCGCTGCGTGGCGAGGTAGGCCTCGCGCACCTTGGCGGCGGCGGCGAGCACGGCGGGGTGCTTTTCGATGCTGGTGCCTTCGGTCAGCGACTGGTTGCTTACCAGTTGCTCGCGGGCCGAAGCCACGTTGGCCTGCGCAGCCGCCAATTGGCTCTTGGCAACCGACAGTGCGGTTTCGGAGTGGCTCAGTTCTTCCTTCGACACCGCGCCATTGCCGGTGAGCGCCTGGCGGCGCTTCAGGTCCTCCTGCGCACGGGCAATGTCGCTTTCGGCGCGAACGATGTCGGCCTGGCGCAGCGTGACTTGCGCAGCGAGCGAACCATTGTTGGCGTAGAGGGTGCGCACCTGGCGCACGGCCTGGGCCAGTGCTGCCTCGGCCTGGTCGAGCGCGACCTTGGCATCGGCCGGGTCGAGCTGCACCAGCGGTTGGCCGGCCTTGACGAAGTCGGTGTCGTCGGCGCT
Organism: Variovorax humicola; assembly: GCF_037889915.1. Lineage (NCBI taxonomy): Bacteria > Pseudomonadati > Pseudomonadota > Betaproteobacteria > Burkholderiales > Comamonadaceae > Variovorax > Variovorax humicola. The sequence continues at coordinate 334,830 of NZ_JBBKZV010000004.1, forward strand.
GATGGCCATCACGGTACCGCTGATTTGCGGCGTGATCTGGATCACGTTGCCCTGAACGTAGGCGTTGTCCGTGTCCTCGTAGTGGCTGGCCACCAGCCACTCGTACAGGCCCCAGCTGCCGCCGGCCAGGATCACCGTCGCTGCGAGCGCGGTGAGTGCACGACGACGCTTGCCGTTGGGTGCGGGGGTGGCTTCAGGCTCTGCGGCTGCGGCTGCGGCGCTGGTGTTGGCGGTATCGGTCATGTTATCGGGCTCTCTGAAGGGGTGGCAACAGGGTCACTTGATCTGGGGGGGCGGCAAGCGCGGCGGTGCTGGTCTCTTCGCTCGGCTGCCAGCCGCCGCCGAGGGCTCGGGCCAGCCCGACCTGCGCGTCGAGCGCACGGGCCGCAAGGTCGACGCCTTGCCTGCGTTGCAGCAGCACAGTCGTCTCGGCCGACAGCACGTCGAGGAAGTTGCCAAGGCCGGCGCCATAGCGCTGCGTCGCGATGTCGTAGGCACTTTCGGCGGCGTCCTGCGCTTCGCGCTGCTGGGTCTGCTGGCGCGCAACCGACTGCACCGACGTCACGGAGTCCGCCACATCGCGAACCGCATCCAGCACGGTGGTGTTGTAGCTTTCGATGGCGGCGTCGAGGTCGGCCGATTTGCCGCGCAAATTGGCGCGCAGCTTGCCGCCTTCGAAGATCGGCAGGCGGATGGCCGGTCCAACGCCCCACTGCTGGCTGCTCGTCCTCAACAGCTTGTCATAACCGATCGACTGGAAGCCGGCGAAGGCGACGAGGTTGACGTTCGGATAGAACTGAGACTTCGCGTTCTTCACGTCCTGCGTCGCCGCTTCGACGCGCCAGCGTGCCGCCGCGATGTCCGCACGGCGGCCCAGCAGGTCGGCCGGCAGCACCGGTTGCAAGGCGATGTTCTTGATGTTGCCGAGTTCGGGCGACGTGAGCGTCGCGGTGATATTGGGCTTGCCGACGAGTGCGTCGAGTGCATGTTGCGCAATGGCGATCTGCTCGTTGATCGATTCGATCTGCTGCCGCGCCTCGGGAATGCCGCTTTCGCTCTGGCGCAACTGCAGGCGCGTGTCCAGGCCGGCCGACACGCGGTCGCGGACCAGGCGCAAGGTTTCCTCGCGCTGGGCGAGTGTGCGCCTGGCCACGGTCAGCTGGTCGTCCAGGCGGGCCCATTGCAGGTAGCCGCGCGCCACGTTGGTGGTCAACAGCACGCGGGCGGCGTCGGCGTCGGCCGCGGCTGCGTTGGCCGTGCCGATGGCGGCATTCAGGGCCGAACGGTTCTTGCCGAAGAAGTCGATCTCCCAGCTTCCGTTGAGCTGCAAGGTACCGGTTTCCTGGATCGAGCCACCCAGCGGCGGGGGGTAGATGTAGTTGTTGCTGAACTCCTGCCGCATCATGTCGAGCGAGGCATTGAGTTGCGGCTTGTCGGCAGCACCGGCGATGTCGGCCGAAGCTCGCGCACGCGCGAGACGCGCCTGCGCCACTTGAAGGCTCGGATTGCCCTGCAAGGCCTGGTCGATCAGCGCGTTCAACTGGTTGTCGCCAAAGGCCAGCCACCATTGGCCGGCAACCTGCACGTCAGGCGTGCTCGCTGCGGGAAGCTCGAGCGCCGCTGCATCGCGCAACTGCGCGCTGCTCGCCACCTTGCCCATGTCAGCGCAGCCGGCCAGCACCAGGGCCAGCGCTGCAGCGGCAACGGCGGTGCCACGGCGTACCGTCTTCGCGGTAAACAATTCAGGAAGCAGAAGAGTCATTCTTTTCTCCACGGGCCGACAGGGCCTGTGCGTTGTCGAGGATGCGGCGCAGGAAGTTCTTGAGCTGCGCCCACTCCTCTGCAGTAAAGCCGGCAAGGTGCTCGTTCTGCACGCGGCTCAGCACGTAAGGGACTTTCTCTGCGGCGGTGCGGCCTTCGTCGGTCAGTTCGATGTTGACCACACGGCGATCCGCCACCGAACGCACGCGGCGGCAAAGGCCCTTGGCTTCGAGGCGGTCGAGCAGGCGCGTCATGGCGCCGTTGTCGAGCTGGCATTCCCGGGCCAGTTCAGCCACCGTGGTGGCCTGGCCCATGTGCAATTTATGCAAGGGCACCCACTGCGGATAGGTCGGGCTGCCGGGCTCGCACATATTGAGTTCGACCGACTGGCCGACCGCCGTCATGATCCGGCGCATCAGGTAGCCAATGCTCTCCTCCGACCGGTAGTTCTCGGCCGAGTAGAAGTTGGGCACCGCGCCGCCCGATCCAGGAGGGGCCTGGTCGTCTGCCGGGGAAATGTCGCGCACTGTCATATCCCAAATATTAGTTGCCTCGGCAATTATTGTCAAGGCGACCTTTGTTCCGGCAGGGATAGTTACAATCGTCGCATGGCTGCTACCACTGCGTCTTCTCCCGCGAAGGGCTCCCCCCAATCGCTGTCCGGCCTGAGGCCGTTTCTGCGCCCCTACAAACTTCAGATTACGCTGGCCGCGCTGTTCCTGGTGATGGCCGCGATGACCACCCTGCTCTTTCCAATGGCATTGCGCAGCCTGATCGACGGCGGCCTGGTGTCGACCGACAAGGGCGCGCAGACGATGGCCCTGCGCGACCATTTCCTGGCGCTGTTTGGCGTGGCCGTGGCGCTCGGCCTGTTTTCGGCCGCGCGTTTCTACACCGTGAGCTGGCTCGGCGAACGCGTCACGGCCGACCTGCGCAACGCGGTCTATTCCCATGTGCTGCGCCAAAGCCCCGCCTTCTTCGAGACCACCCAGACCGGCGAAGTGCTGTCACGCCTGACTGCAGACACCACGCTCGTGCAAACCGTGGTCGGCTCGTCGCTGAGCATGGGCCTGCGCAACGCAGTGATGGGCATCGGCGCACTGGCAATGCTGGTGTGGACCAACCCCTACGTGATGTTCCAGGTGCTGCTGATCCTGGTGCTGGTGGTGTTGCCGAGCATGTGGTTCGGGCGCCGCGTGCGCAAGCTCTCGCGTGCCAGCCAGGACCGCGTGGCGGACTCCAGCGCCATCGCCGCAGAGGTGCTCAACGCGATCCCGGTGGTTCAAAGCTACACCGCCGAGCCGCGCGAGGCCGCACGCTTCAACACGTCCACGCAGCACGCCTTCCACACAGCCGTGCGGCGCACCAAGGCGCGCTCGGTTCTGGTCGCCTTCATCATCATCGCCACCTCGGCCGCATTGCTGTGGGGCCTGTACCAGGGCACGCAGGCCGTGCTGCGCGGCGACATCACCGCTGGCCACCTCGGGCAGACGGTGGTCTATGTGATCATCCTGGCGAGTGCCGCCGCCGTGCTCGGGGAGGTGTATGGCGACCTGCTGCGCGCCGCGGGCGCCACCGAGCGCCTGATGGAACTGCTGCATGCCAAATCCGCCATCGTCTCGCCGGCGGATCCGGCCGAGACACCCGTTCCGGCGGCGGGCAGCGCCATCCGCCTCGACGCCATCACCTTCCACTATCCCTCGCGCCCGCAAGTGCCGGCGCTGCGCGACTTCAGCCTGCAGGTGGCGCCTGGGGAAACGGTGGCGCTCGTCGGCTCCAGCGGCGCCGGCAAGAGCACGGTGTTCCAACTGTTGCTGCGTTACTACGACCCGCAATCGGGACGCATCCTGCTGGACGGATGCCCTGTTACCGAACTCTCGCTCGACCAACTGCGCCACCGCATCGGCCTGGTACCTCAAGATGCCGTGATCTTCTCGACCAGCGCCATGGAAAACATACGCTATGGCAGGCCGGAAGCCAACGAAGCCGAGGTCTACGCGGCGGCGCGCGCCGCCTTCGCCGACGACTTTCTGCGCGCCCTGCCCCAGGGCTACGACACCTTCCTGGGCGAACGCGGCGTGCGCCTGTCGGGCGGTCAGCGCCAACGCATCGCCATCGCGCGCGCCATCCTCAAGAACCCGCCTCTGCTGCTGCTCGACGAAGCCACCAGCGCGCTCGACGCCGAAAGCGAACGAATGGTGCAGGCCGCACTGGAGTCGGCGATGGAAGGCCGGACCACCCTGGTAATTGCGCACCGCCTTGCCACCGTGCAAAAGGCGAACCGCATCATCGTGCTGGACCATGGCGGCATCGTGGAACAAGGAACGCACGCGACGCTGGTGGCGCAAGGCGGCGTCTACGCGCGGCTGGCGGCGCTGCAGTTCGCGAGTTGAAGGGGTTGCCGGGTTGCCGGGTAGTCGGGTTGTCGCTCGGCCGATCTGCGGCCGGCAATCGGACGCAACCGGAACGCAACCGGACTACTGCAGCGTTTCCTTGAGTGCGGCCGGCACCGCGATCTGCATCACGGCAATGCCCTCTTCCGCCAGCGCCTCGGCTTGTTCGCGCGTTGCCTGGCCACGGATGCCGCGTTCGGCCGCTTCGCCATAGTGCATCTTGCGCGCCTCGTCGGTAAAGCGGTCGCCGACGTCCTCGGTCCGGGCCATTATTTCTCGCACCGCATGCATCCAGCGAGCGTCGGGCGAAGCGTCTGCGGGCAGATTGGGAGCAGCCGTGGCTTCCGATGACGGCTGGACCGCACCCAGGTTGAGCCGCGGTGCGCTCAGGAGTTTGGTGATGCGGGTGTCGCTGCAGACCGGGCATTCGACAAGCCCGCCCGCGAGTTGCGTTTCAAACGCCTCATTGGACGCAAACCAGCCTTCGAAACCGTGGCCGTGCGCGCATTGGAGGTTAAGGACCTTCATGCGCCGATTATCAGGCCGGGCCCATGGCGCCTGCAGGTTGCCAGTCGAGTGACCACGCCCCCGACAGCACGTTCTGCAGCCACAGCGTGCAGGTCTGCGTCTTCGCGTCGGTGACGGTGCCGTCGCGGCACCAGCCCATCAGTTCTTCCGGCGTTGCGCTGATCACGTCGAGAAACTCGCCGTGATCGAGGTTGCGCGTGCCAAGTTCGAGACCGCGCGCAAAGTACAGGTGGATGATTTCGGTCGAATACGCGACCGCGAGGTGCATCGCGCCCGCATGCGCCCACTCGCGCGCGCGATAACCCGTTTCCTCGAGCAACTCGCGCTGGCCGCAAAACAGCGGATCTTCGCCCGCGTCGAGCTTGCCGGCCGGAAACTCGGTCATGACATGTCCGATCGGGTAGCGGAATTGCCGCTCCAGCACCACGCGCCCGTCGTCCAGCAATGGAATCACGACCACCGCCCCGGGATGCACCACGTATTCGCGCGTGGCGCTGTGCCCGTCCGGCAGGCGCACGGTGTCGCGCTTGGCGACCAGGAACTTGCCCTCGAACAGCATTTCGCTGTCGGTGGCGACTTCTTTCAGGTGGGAATCAGGCATGGCCGGTTTTTCGGTGTTTGAGCAAGTAGCGCCAGGTAAAGCCGGGGAACGCCAGCACCAGGAACAATGCCCCCGTTATCGCGTAGAACTCCCAACCCTGCGGCGCGATTTGCCCGACGCGTCGTTCGAACAGCAACCCGACGCCAATGGCCAGGAAATACAGGACGACCAGTTCCGCCAGGCGCGTGGCAATCGACTTGCGCCCGCCCGGCAACGGCACCACCGACAACAAGCGCTCGTTGATGAAGGGAAGGTTGGCCGCAATCAGCGCGACCAACAGGACCAGCCAGACCGATGCCGCCTGCGACACGCGGGTCAGGTGGCCAGCGTGGCCACGATGGCCTTCGCGCATAGCGTCATGAGTCCGCCAGGCAGGATGCCCAGGATCAGGATCAACGCGCCGTTGAGCGACAGCACCGTGCGCACATCGAAAGGCGCCGACACCGTCGTGGCCGTCACCGGTGCATCGAAGTACATGACCTTGACCACGCGCAGGTAATAGAACGAGCCCACCAGCGACATCATCACCGCGAACACCGCAATGCCGATGTAGATCGACTCGCCCGAGGCAATCAGCGCCTGCAACACCGCGAATTTGGCGTCGAAGCCGACCAGCGGCGGCAGCCCTGCCAGCGAGAACATCGCAATCGCCATCACGCCGGCATACAGCGGGCTGCGCTGGTTGAGACCTGCGAAATCGACGATCTCTTCGCTCTCGAAGCCCTCGCGCGCCAGCAGCAGAATGATGCCGAAGCTGGCCAGCGTCGTCAGCACATAGCTGATGATGTAGAACATCGATGCGCTGTACGCGTACTGGGCGTTGTAGGTATTGCCGTTGGCCACGCCGGCCACCAGGCCGAGCAACATGAAGCCCATCTGCGAGATCGTCGAGAAGGCCAGCATGCGCTTGAGGTTGCTCTGCGCAATCGCGGCCAGGTTGCCGACCACAAGCGAGGCCACGGCCAGCAGGGCCAGCATCTGCTGCCAGTCGATGGCAAGCGGCAACAGGCCTTCGACCAACAGGCGGATGATGATCGCGAAAGCAGCCAGTTCGGGCGCGGCACCGATCAACAGCGTCACCGCCGTCGGCGCACCCTGGTAGACGTCGGGCACCCACATGTGGAACGGTGCGGCGCCGACCTTGAAGGCCAGGCCCGAGACGATGAACACCAGGCCGAACACCAGCACCTGGTGATCCACCTTGCGGCTCGCAATGGCCTTGTAGACCTCGTTGATGTCGAGCGAACCGGTGGCGCCGTACATCATCGACATGCCGTACAGCAGGAAGCCGCTGGCCATGGCGCCGAGCACGAAATACTTCATCGCTGCCTCGCTTGCCACTGCGTTGTCGCGGCGCAGCGCCACCAGCGCATAGCTCGAAAGCGTCAGCAATTCAAGACCGAGGTAGATCATCAGGAAGTTGCTGCCCGACATCATCACGAAGATGCCCAGCAACGCGAACATGCTGATGGTGAACATCTCACCGCCGCGCAACATGCCGCGATCCGCCGCATACGGGCGGCCATAGACCAGCGTCACCATGAGCGCGATCGTCGCGAAGCACTTCAGCCAGTTGCCCATCGGGTCGCTCACGACCAGGCCGCCAAAGGCGTAGGACGTAGCGCCGCCAGCAGCGTTGAGCCCGGTCAGCAAGGCCACGACGGCCAACGTCAGCGACGTCAGCAGATAGGTGCGCGAGCGGCGCGGGCTCGTATCGGACAGGTCGACCAGGCAAATGATGCAGGCCATCGCCAACAACACGACCTCGGGGTAGATCGGCGCCAGCCAGCTGAGTTTTTCAATCATCTCGTTTTCTTCCTCAGCGGGTTCAGGGCAGCTTCGACACGGCGACGTGGCGCAGCAATTCACCCACCGAAGCGTTCATCACGTCGGTAAAGGGCTTCGGAGCCACGCCCATCCACAGGACGGCAATGGCCAGCAGCGAAAGCATCAGGAACTCGCGCGCGTTGATGTCCGACAGCTCCTTGACGTGATCGTTGCTGGGCTCGCCGAGGTAGACGCGCTTGTACATCCAGAGCGTGTAGGCCGCGCCGAAGATCAAAGCGGTGGCCGCAGCAAAGCCGAGCCAGAAGTTGGCCTTGACCGCGCCAAGGATCACCATCCACTCGCCGACGAACCCGGCCGTTGCCGGCAGGCCGCAATTGGCCATCGCGAACAGCAGCGCGAAAGCCGCGAACTTGGGCATGGTGTTGACCACGCCGCCGTAGTCGGCAATCTGGCGCGAATGCACGCGGTCGTACAGCACGCCGATGCAAAGGAACATCGCGGCAGACACGAAGCCATGCGAGATCATCTGCACGATACCGCCCGACACGCCCAGGTCGCTGAAGATAAAGAAGCCGAGCGTCACGAAGCCCATGTGCGCCACCGACGAATAAGCCACCAGCTTCTTCATGTCCTGCTGCACCAACGCCACCAGGCCCACGTAGATCACGGCCACGACCGACAACGCGATGACGAACCAGGCCCACTCGTGCGAAGCGTCAGGTGCGATCGGCAGCGAGAAGCGCAGGAAACCATAGGCGCCGAGCTTCAGCATGATGGCCGCCAGCACGGCCGAGCCGCCGGTGGGCGCCTCGACGTGCACGTCCGGCAACCACGTGTGTACCGGCCACATCGGTACCTTCACAGCGAACGCCGCGAAGAACGCGAAGAACAACAGCGTCTGCGCCGTGCTGCCCAGCTTCAACTGGTGCCAGCCGAGGATGTCGAAACTGCCGCCGGAGGTGTTGTAGAGGTAGATCAACGCAACCAGCGTCAACAGGGAACCGAGGAGCGTGTAGAGGAAGAACTTGAACGCCGCGTAGATCTTGTTCGGACCGCCCCAGACACCGATGATCAGGTACATCGGGATCAGCGTGGCCTCGAAGAACACATAGAACAGGATGCCGTCGAGCGCGCAAAACACGCCAATCATGAAACCCGACAGGATCAGGAACGCCGCCATGTACTGGTTGACGCGCTCCGTGATCGCTTCCCACGCAGAAATCACCACCACCACGGTGATGAAAGCGGTCAGCAACACCAGCCACAACGATATGCCGTCGATGCCCACGTGATAACTCACGTGGAAACGCTCGATCCAGCTCGCCTTCTCGACGAACTGCATCTTGGCAGTCGTGATGTCGAAGCGCGTGTAGAGCGGAATGGTGACCAGGAAACTCGCGATGGAACCGACGAGCGCAACCCAGCGCACCATGCGCACGTGTTCCTCGCGACCGAACGCCAGCAACACGGTGCCGACAACGATCGGCATCCAGATGGCAAGGCTCAACAAACCCATTTTTCTTTTTCTCCAGCCTGCCGGTTAAGGCTTGACCCAGATGAAGTACGTCATCAGGACGAAGACGCCAAGCAGCATCGCAAACGCATAGTGGTAGATGTAGCCGGTTTGCAGCCAGCGCACCGCGGCCGAGATACGGCCCACCAGTTTCCAGGAGCCATTGACGATCGCGCCGTCGATGACTGCCTCGTCGCCGCCCTTCCACAAGCCGACGCCCAGCCCGCGCGTGGCGCGTGCGATGACGTTCTCGTTGAACCAGTCCATGTAGTACTTGTTCTCGAGCAGGGCGTAGATGGGTGCGAACATCCGCTTGATCGCCGCCGGCAATGCCGGGTTGATCATGTACATGTAGTACGACAGGGCCACGCCACCCAGCGCCAACCAGAACGGCAACGCCGTGAAGCCGTGCATGGCCATCGCGACCGGCCCGTGGAAGGCCTCTTCCATTTCCTTCATCGCGTGATGCTTCGTTGCGTCGACGACGATCGCTTCCTTGAAGAACTCGCCGAACAGCATGGGCTCGATCGTCATGAAGCCGATCACCACCGACGGGATCGCCAGCAACACCAGCGGCAGCCAGACTACCCAAGGCGACTCGTGCGGCTTGGCATCGTGGCCATGGTGGTCGTCGTGCCCATGCGCGTCGTGATGATGGTCGTCATGGTGCGCGTCCGGATTCTGGTCGTAGCGCTCCTTCCCGTGAAACACGAGGAAATACATGCGGAACGAATAGAACGCCGTCACGAACACGCCCGCCATCACGGCGAAGTAGGCAAAGCCGGAGCCCCACAGATGGCTCTCGTGGACCGCCTCGATGATGCTGTCCTTCGAATAGAAGCCCGCGAAGAAAGGCGTACCGATCAGCGCCAGCGAACCCAGCAGCGAAGTGATCCAGGTGATCGGCATGTACTTGCGCACGCCACCCATCCAGCGGATGTCCTGGTTGTGGTGCATGCCGATGATCACGGAGCCGGCACCGAGGAACAGCAACGCCTTGAAGAACGCGTGCGTCATCAGGTGGAACACCGCGACTGAATAGGCCGACGCACCCAGCGCCACCGTCATGTACCCAAGTTGCGAAAGAGTCGAGTACGCAACCACGCGCTTGATGTCGTTCTGGACGATGCCCAGGAAGCCCATGAACAGCGCCGTGATCGCACCGATCACCATGACGACACTCAATGCCGTGTCGCTCAGCTCGAACAGCGGCGACATGCGTGCCACCATGAAGATGCCGGCCGTCACCATCGTTGCCGCGTGGATCAGCGCAGAGATGGGCGTCGGGCCTTCCATCGAGTCGGGCAGCCACACATGGAGGGGAAACTGCGCGCTCTTGCCCATCGCGCCGATGAACAGGCAGATGCAAATCACCGTGATCAGCATCCACTCGGTGCCGGGGAAGGTCAGCTTGGCCAGGCTGTCTGCCTTGGCGAATGCCTCTGCGTAGCTCAACGTGCCGGCATAGGCCGCAATGAGGCCAATGCCCAGGATGAAACCGAAGTCACCCACGCGATTGACCAGGAAGGCCTTCAAGTTCGCGAAGATCGCGGTCGGCCGGTTGTACCAGAAGCCGATCAGCAGGTACGACACCAGGCCCACGGCCTCCCAGCCGAAGAACAACTGCAGCATGTTGTTGCTCATGACGAGCATCAACATCGAGAAGGTGAACAGCGAGATGTACGCGAAGAAGCGGTTGTAGCCGTCGTCGTCTTCCATGTAGCCGATCGTGTAGATGTGCACCATCAGCGACACGAAGCTCACGACGCACATCATCATCGCGGTGAGACCGTCGACGAGGAAGCCGATTTCCATCTTCAGGCCGCCGACGACCATCCATTCGTAGATCGTCTGGTTGAACCGGGCCTCGTCGGACACCACGCTCTTGAGCGTCATGGCCGAGATCACGAAGGCGATGAACACGCCTAGGATGGTCAGTGAATGGGTCACCGTGCGGCCGATGCGGTCGCCGGCAAATTTGGTGCCGAACACGCCCGAGACGATGGCGCCGAACAACGGCGCCAATGGCACGACCAGCAATGTGGATGCGGATAGCGTTGCGCTCATGGTGATCTCTTGTTATCCCTTGAGTGCGTTGAGCTCGTCGACGTTGATGTTCGACTTGTTGCGGAACAACAGCACCAGCAGTGCCAGGCCGATGGCCGACTCGGCCGCGGCCACCGTCAGGATGAAGAACACGAACACCTGGCCGTGCATGTCGCCCAGGTAGTGCGAGAAGGCCACGAAGTTCATGTTGACTGCGAGCAGCATCAGTTCGATGCACATCAGCAGCACGATCAGGTTCTTGCGGTTCAGGAAGATGCCGACGACCGACATCGCAAAAAGCATGGCGCCAAGCGACAGGTAATGGGGGAGCGACAGAGTCATGCTTTCTTCTCCGCTGCGGCCGCCGGGGCCGTTTCTGCCGGCGGCGCCGGAGGTTGCGCCGGCTGCGTGGCCGCCATCTTGACCAGCGCCATGCGGTCGCGCGCCTTCACCCGAACCTGGTCATCGACGTGAACGAACTTGGTGTCCTTGCGCGTGCGCAACGTCAAGGCAATCGCCGCGATCATCGCCACAACGAGGATGACCGCGGCGATCTGCACGGGGTACAGGTACTCCGTGTACAGCAGGACGCCCAACGCCTTCGTGTTGGAAACCTGGCTTGCGGCCGACTGCGCCGCGGCCGGCACCTGGCGAAAGCCGCCCATCAGCACGTATGCCATTTCAAGCGCAATGACCACACCGACCACCGCAGCCAACGGGAAGTGCTTCCAGAAGCCCTGTCGCATGGTGTCGATGTTGAGATCGAGCATCATCACGACGAACAGGAACAGCACCATCACGGCGCCAAGGTACACGAGCACCAGCACGATGGCGAGGAACTCGGCCTGCAGCAGCAGCCACACGGCAGACGCCTGCGAGAACGCAAGCATCAGGTACAGGACCGCATGCACGGGGTTGCGCGCGGTGATGACCCGGAAGGCTGCAAACAGCAGCACCACCGAGAACAGATAGAAGAAGCCAGTCTTGACGTCCATGGAGATTTTCTTTGGGGGCGTCTGCCGTTTAGCGGTATTTCGCGTCCGCGGCCTTGCTGGCCGCGATTTCGCTTTCGTAGCGGTCGCCCACGGCCAGCAGCATTTCCTTCGTGAAATACAGGTCGCCGCGCTTTTCGCCGTGGTATTCGAGGATGTGGGTCTCGACGATCGAATCGACCGGGCAGCTTTCTTCGCAGAAACCACAGAAGATGCACTTGGTCAGGTCGATGTCATAGCGCGAGGTGCGGCGCGAACCATCGTCGCGGACCTCCGATTCGATCGTGATTGCGACTGCCGGGCACACGGCTTCGCAGAGCTTGCAAGCGATGCAGCGTTCTTCGCCGTTCTCGTAGCGGCGCAGCGCGTGCAGCCCGCGGAAGCGCGGCGACAACGGCGTTTTTTCTTCCGGGAACTGAACCGTGATCTTGCGCTTGAACGCATATTTTCCGGTCAGGACCATGCCCTTGAACAACTCCGCGAGCATGAAGCTCTTGAAGAAGTCCTTGACCGAAAAGGAGGAGGCAGCAACGGCTGTCATGTTCTTTGTCTCCACTTATTTCCAGATGTTCCAGGGCGTCTGCATCCAGGCCCCGACCACCAGCAGCCACACCAGGGTGACCGGAATGAAGATCTTCCAGCCCAGGCGCATGATCTGGTCATAGCGGAAGCGCGGGAAGGTGCCGCGAATCCAGATGAACAGCGAGACGACGAAGAAGGTCTTCGCGCCCAGCCAGATCCAGCCGGGAATCCAGTCGAGGAAACCGACCGGCGACAGCCAGCCGCCAAGGAACATCAGGGCGGCAAGGATCGAGACCAGCCACATGCTGGCGTACTCGGCCAGGAAGAAGATCGCGAAGCCCATGCCCGAGTACTCGACCATGTGGCCAGCCACGATCTCGGCCTCGCCTTCGACCACGTCGAACGGATGGCGGTTGGTTTCGGCCACGCCGGAGATCACGTAGCAAAGGAAGATCGGCAGCAGCGGCAGCCAGTTCCACGACAGGAAGCCCAGGCCCATGCTCGCGAAGGTGCCCTTGCCTTGCACGGCCACCACGTCGCCCAGGTTGAGGCTGCCCGACACCATGATGACCACGACCAGGCAGAAGCCCATTGCGATTTCGTAGCTGACCATCTGCGCCGATGCACGCAGCGCGCCGAGGAAGGCGTACTTCGAGTTGGATGCCCAGCCCGCGATGATCACGCCGTACACCTCGATGGAAGTGATCGCCATGATCAGCAGCAAGCCCGCATTGACGTTGGCCAGGACGGCTTCAGGACCGAACGGAATCGCCACCCACGCGGCCAGCGCCGGCATGATGGCCATGATCGGGCCGAGGCGGAACAGGCCCTGACTCGCGGCCGAAGGACTGATGACTTCCTTGGTCAGCAGCTTGAGCGCGTCGGCAATGGGCTGCAACAGGCCGAACGGGCCCACCCGATTGGGGCCGAGGCGAACCTGAATGAAGCCCAGGAACTTGCGCTCCCACAGCGTCAGATAAGCCACCGCTCCCAACAGCGGGAGCAGCACGCAGATGATCTTGATGAGCGACCAGATCACAGGCCAGCCACCGCCGACCCACCAACCTGCGGAACTCAATCCGCGGCCAAAACCGTAGATGGTGTCGATCATGCGGAGACTCCGTCTAGCATCGGAGCAGTGCCGCGCACGGCTTGGCCGCGGGCATCTGCTGTCAGCTGAAGCGAAGTCGCGCGTCGCACCAGGCCGTCAAGTTGATAAATGGCAGCGACTGCCGGCAACACGCCGGCACCGTCGGCAGCGGCAGAGAGCTCGACGCCAGCGGGCGCCGCGTTGCTCAGGCGGCCGGCTGGGATGTGTGTCGACGCGGCGTCCTGCGCACCTTGAACATGCGCCAGGACCTCTTGGGAGGACTCGAAGTCGAATCCCTGCAAGCCCAGCATATTGCCCAGCACGCGCAACACCTTCCAGGCAGGACGAGCGCCACCCAGCGGCTTGACCACCGCGTGGAAGCTCTGCACGCGCCCTTCCGCATTCACGAAAGTACCGGGCGTTTCGGTGAAAGGCGCGATCGGCAGCAACACATCGCTGAATGCGAGATTGGCCTTGAACGGACTCAGCGTCACGACCATCTGGGAATGTTCGAGGCCAGCGGGTGCGTTTGCACCGATCGCCGAATCGAATTCGGGCTCATTGTTCAGCAGCAGCACGGCCTTCAGGCCGCCCTTGAGCATCTGGGCCGCGTTCAGGCCGCCATTGCGCGGCGTCGCGCCGACCCATTGCGCACCGACGGTATTGGCCGCTTCGGTGAGGTAGCCGACAGTCGCGCCGGTCTGCTCGCCGATCCATTGCGCGGTGGCCAGCAATTGCGATGCTTGCGGATGGTGCGCAGCGGCATTGCCGAGCAGGATCGCCTTGCGCTCTCCACCCATCAGGGACTTCGCCAGCGTCTTGGCCGCGTCGTCGGCTTCGCCGGCTGCCGGCGCAGAAACGCCCTTCTCTGCTCCGATGGCGGTCGCCAAATTGCCCAGCGCCCTGGCCCAGTCGCTCGAAGGCATGGTCTGCGAACCGGCAATGGACATGGCCCACGCGTCGCGGGAAGCAAGTTCGACACTCGAATTGATCGAATGCACTGCGGCGCCCTTGCGTGCGGCCTGCCGGATGCGCTGTGCGAACAGCGGATGGTCCTTGCGCAGGTTCGATCCGACGACCAGCACGCGCTGCAGTTGCGAAAGCGATGCAATCGACGTGCCGAGCCAGCGGATGCCGCTCGAGGGCGTGAAGTCGGCATTGCGCAGGCGATAGTCGATGTTGTCGCTGCCCAGGCCGCGCACGAGGCTGCTGGCCAGGGCCAGTTCTTCCACTGTGCTGTGCGGGCTCACCAGCGCGCCGATGGCCGAAGCGCCATGGTCGGTCTTGATCTGGCGCAGGCCATTGGCCACGTATTCGAGCGCGGTCTGCCAATCGACGGCCTGCCACTGGCCGCCCTGCTTCAGCATCGGCTGGGTCAGGCGCTCGTCACTGTTGAGGGCTTCATAAGAGAAGCGATCGCGGTCGGCGATCCAGCATTCGTTGACTTCTTCGTTCTCGAGCGGAACGACGCGCATCACTTTGTTGTTCTTGACCTGGACGATAAGGTTCGCGCCGGTCGAGTCGTGCGGGCTGACCGACTTGCGGCGCGACAGCTCCCAGGTGCGGGCGCTGTAGCGGAACGGCTTGCTGGTGAGTGCGCCGACCGGGCAGAGATCGATCATGTTGCCCGAGAGCTCGGAATCGACCGTCTCGCCGAGCACCGTCGTGATCTCGGAGTGTTCGCCGCGATGGATCATGCCCAGTTCCATCACGCCGGCCACTTCCTGGCCGAAGCGGACGCAGCGCGTGCAATGGATGCAGCGGCTCATCTCTTCCATGCTGATCAGCGGGCCCACGTCCTTGTGGAACACGACGCGCTTTTCTTCCTCGTAGCGCGAGCTGGAGCCGCCGTAGCCCACGGCCAGGTCCTGCAACTGGCACTCGCCGCCCTGGTCGCAGATGGGGCAATCCAGCGGGTGATTGATGAGCAGGAACTCCATCACCGACTGCTGCGCCTTGATCGCCTTCTCGCTCTTGGTGCGAACGATCATGCCCTGCGTCACCGGCGTGGCGCAGGCCGGCATCGGCTTGGGCGCCTTCTCGACGTCGACGAGGCACATGCGGCAGTTGGCCGCGATGCTGAGTTTCTTGTGATAGCAGAAGTGCGGGATGTAGGTGCCCGCCTTGTCGGCCGCATGCATGACCATGCTGCCTTCGGTGATCTCCACCTTCTTGCCGTCGATTTCCAGTTCAACCATATGTGTTTCCCGTCCCTCAGGCCTTGGCGGCCGCCTTGGGGACGTAGCCCGGAATGAGCGCCTCGAATTCGTGGCGGAAGTGCTTGATCATGGCGCGCACCGGCATTGCCGCGGCGTCGCCCAATGCACAGATCGTGCGGCCCTGGATGTTGTCGGCCACGGAGTTGAGCAGGTCCATGTCGGTCGCCTTGCCTTGCCCGTTGTGGATGCGGTCGACCACGCGCCAGAGCCAGCCCGTGCCTTCGCGGCACGGCGTGCATTGGCCACAGGATTCGTGCATGTAGAAGTACGACAGGCGCTTGAGGGACTCGACCATCGAGCGGCTGTCGTCCATGACGATCACCGCACCCGAGCCCAGCATCGAACCGGCCTTGGCGATGGAGTCGTAGTCCATCGTGCATTCCATCATGATGGAAGCGGGCAGCACCGGCGACGACGACCCACCGGGGATCACGGCCTTGAGCTGGCGCCCCTTGCGCACGCCGCCGGCGAGTTCGAGCAGCTTGCTGAACGGCGTGCCCATCGGCACTTCGTAGTTGCCGGGCAGCTCGACGTCACCGCTCACCGAATAGATCTTGGTACCGCCATTGTTCGGCTTGCCGCACTCGAGGTACGCCTGGCCACCGTTGTTGATGATCCAGGGCACCGCCGCGAAAGTCTCGGTGTTGTTGATCGTGGTCGGTTTGCCATACATGCCGAAGCTCGCCGGGAACGGCGGCTTGAAGCGCGGCTGTCCCTTCTTGCCTTCGAGCGATTCGAGCAACGCCGTCTCTTCGCCGCAGATGTAGGCGCCAAAGCCATGGGCGGCGTGCAACTGGAAGTTGTAGTTGCTGCCCATGATGCCGTTGCCGAGATAGCCGGCCGCACGCGCCTCTTCCAGCGCCTCTTCGAAACGTTCGTACGTCGCGAATATCTCGCCGTGAATGTAGTTGTAGCCGACGCTGATGCCCATCGCATAGGCAGCGATGGCCATGCCTTCGATCACGATGTGCGGGTTGAACTGCAGGATGTCGCGGTCCTTGCAGGTACCTGGCTCGCCCTCGTCCGAATTGCAGACCAGGTACTTCTGGCCGGGGAACTGGCGGGGCATGAAGCTCCACTTGAGGCCGGTCGGGAAGCCTGCGCCGCCACGGCCACGCAGGCCGGAGCTCTTGACCTCGGCAATGACCTGTTCCGGCGTCATGCCTTCGCTCAGGATCTTGCGCAGTGCCTTGTAGCCGCCGCGCGCCTCGTAATCGGCAATGCGCCAGTTGGTGCCATCGAGGCCCAGATAGATCTGCGGGTCGATGTGGCGATTGTGGAAGCAGGTCTGGACGCCCGTGGCCTGGAACTGCGAGAGGACTTGGTCGGGGGACATCAGTTCGCCTCCCCTGCCGAAGCGGTGCGCAGCCCGTCGATCAGCTGGTCCAGCTTGTCGTTGCTCATGAAGCTGCACATCGTGACGTCGTTCACCAGCATCACCGGCGAGTCGGCGCAGGCGCCGAGGCATTCGCTTTGCTGCAGCGTGAAGAGACCGTCGGTGGTCGTGTCGCCCATCTTGATGCCAAGCTTCTTTTCCAGGTGCACCAGCGCCGTGACACCGTCGCGCAACTGGCACGGCAGGTTGGTGCACACGTTGAGCTTGAACTTGCCCACCGGATGCTGGTTGTACATGTTGTAGAAGGTCGTCACTTCATGCACCGCGATCGGCGGCATGCCGAGGTAGTCGGCAATGACCTTCTCGCTTTCAAGACTCACCCATCCATGCGCCTTCTGCACGATCTGCAGGCACGCCATCACGGCCGATTGCGCCTGGTCGGCGGGGTACTTGGCGACCTCGCGCGCGAACAGCGCGAGCATTGCGTCGTCGATTGCATGCAGGCTAGCGGGAGTGTGCTGGGGATTGCTCATCGATCGATCTCTCCGAACACGATGTCCAGGGTTCCGATCACCGCCACGGTGTCGGCGATCATGTGGCCGCGCGCCATTTCGTCGAGCGCGGCAAGGTGCGCAAAACCGGGTGCGCGAATCTTCAGACGGTATGGCTTGTTGGCGCCGTCGCTCACGAGGTAGATGCCGAACTCGCCCTTCGGATGTTCGACCGCCGCATAGGCCTCGCCTTCCGGCACGTGGAAGCCTTCGGTGAAGAGCTTGAAGTGATGGATCAGCTCTTCCATGTTGGACTTCATGGATTCGCGACTGGGCGCAGCCACCTTGTGGTTGTCGGTGATCACCGGGCCGGGGTTGGCGCGCAGCCAGGCCGAGCACTGCTGGATGATGCGGTTCGACTGCGCCATTTCTTCCATGCGCACCAGGTACCGGTCGAAACAATCGCCCGTCTTGCCCACGGGGATGTCGAAATCCATGCGGTCGTAGACGTCGTAGGGCTGCGTCTTGCGCAGGTCCCAGGCGATGCCCGAGCCGCGCAGCATCGGGCCGGTCAGGCCCAGGCTCAGTGCACGCTCTTGCGTCATCACGCCGATGCCCACAGTGCGCTGCTTCCAGATGCGGTTGTCGCTCAGCAGTGTGTGGTACTCCTCCATGTGCTTCACGAAGCGCTTCGTGAAGTCATCGATGAAGTCCAGCAGCGAACCTTGGCGGTTCTCGTTCATGCGCGCCAGGGCCTTGGCGTTCTTGATCTTGCTGACCGTGTACTGCGGCATGGTGTCCGGCAGGTCACGGTAGACGCCGCCCGGTCGAAAGTAGGCCGCGTGCATACGCGCGCCCGACACGGCCTCGTACATGTCGAACAGGTCTTCGCGCTCGCGGAACGCGTAGATCAGCACCGTGGAGCTGCCGCAATCGTTGGCATGCGAGCCGAGCCACATCAGGTGATTCAGCAGGCGCGTGATCTCGGAGAACATCACGCGGATGTACTGGGCGCGGATCGGCACTTCGAGGCCGAGCAGCTTTTCGATGGCCAGGCAGTAGGCGTGCTCGTTGCACATCATCGACACGTAGTCGAGACGGTCCATGTAGGGCAGCGACTGGATGAAGGTCTTGCCTTCGGCAAGCTTCTCGGTCGCGCGATGCAGCAATCCGATGTGCGGGTCTGCGCGCTGCACGACTTCGCCGTCGAGTTCGAGCACGAGACGCAGCACACCATGCGCGGCGGGGTGCTGCGGACCGAAGTTCAGGGTGTAGTTCTTGATGTCGGCCATATCAGTTCAAGCCGCCGTAGTTTTCTTCGCGGATGATGCGCGGCGTTACTTCACGCGGCTCGATCGTCACGGGCTGGTAGACCACGCGCCGCAGTTCTTCGTCGTAACGCATTTCGACGTGCCCCGACAGGGGGAAGTCCTTGCGGAAGGGGTGGCCGATGAAGCCGTAGTCGGTCAGGATGCGGCGCAGGTCGACGTGGCCATCGAACACGATGCCGTAGAGATCGAAGGCTTCGCGTTCGAACCAGTTGGCCGAGTTCCAGATGTGCATCACGGACGGGAGCACCGGGAAGTCGTCGTCCGGGCAGAACACCTTGACACGCACGCGCTGGTTCAGCGACACCGACAGCAGATGCGACACGGCGCAATAGCGCGGGCCGTCCCACTCCGTATCGCGCCAGGCCGAGTAGTCCATGCCGCAGATATCGATGAGCTGCTCGAACTTGCAGCCGGGGGCAACGCGCAGCGTCTCCATTGCGTCGAGATAGTCGGCAGCCTTCACGACGAGCGTGACCTCACCCAGCGCGACCTTGATGCTGGCGACCTTGTCGCCGAGCGCGGCGGAAATCGTGTCCTTCAGGACTTCGGGAGCAATCGCAAAAGTAGTCATGGAAGGTCAGGCACGCGCAATGGTGTTGGTGCGGCGGACCTTCTGCTGCAACTGGATGATTCCGTAGATCAGCGCTTCAGCGGTCGGCGGGCAGCCCGGCACGTAGACGTCGACGGGCACGATGCGGTCGCAGCCGCGCACCACCGAATAGCTGTAGTGGTAGTAGCCACCGCCGTTGGCACAGGAGCCCATCGAGAGCACCCAGCGCGGCTCCGCCATCTGGTCGTAGACCTTGCGCAGCGCCGGCGCCATCTTGTTGCACAGGGTGCCGGCCACGATCATCAGGTCGGACTGGCGCGGACTGGCACGAAACACCTCGGCGCCAAAGCGGCCGATGTCGTAGCGTGCGGCGGCCGCATGCATCATTTCGACCGCGCAGCAGGCCAGACCGAAGGTCATGGGCCACAGCGAGCCGGTCTTGGCCCAGTTCACCACGGAGTCATACGACGTGGTGACGAAGCCTTCCTTGAAAACGCCTTCAATGGCCATTGCTATTCCCAGTCAAGCGCGCCTTTTTTCCACTCGTAGACAAAGCCCACGACAAGGATGGCGAGAAAGATGACGACAGCCCAGAAACCCGCGGGCCCCACTTCCTTCAGGGCGACGGCCCAGGGAAACAGGAAAGCGATTTCAAGGTCGAAAAGGATGAAAAGGATGGCCACCAGGTAGTAGCGGACATCGAACTTCATGCGGGCATTTTCGAAAGCTTCGAAGCCGCATTCGTAGGGGGAATTCTTTGCGGCGTCGGGACGGTTCGGCCCGAGGATGTAGCCGAGAACCTGGGGTGCGATACCAACCGCGATACCGACCAGGATGAACAACAGGACGGGTAGGTATGTATCGAGGTTCATCGGGAAGGTTCTATCACCGCTTGCCACGAACAGGAAGTGTTCCTGCTCGTGATATTTGGTGCGGTCGGCGAGACTCGAACTCGCACAGCTTTCGCCACTACCCCCTCAAGATAGCGTGTCTACCAATTTCACCACGACCGCGGTTTTTCTATCTGGATGGCATGAGGACCGTGAAGGATTTGGCTTTCCAGACAGAGTCAGAGTTTACCCTGAAATGAAACGTTTTCTTGCAGGGCGCGCATCTGACGATGCATTTACTTTGCAGGGATCTGGGCAGCGCCCCCAGCCGGTGCGGCCGGTTGCGAAGCCGGCGCGGCGGGCTGCGAAGCCGGTGCGCCGGCGCCGCCCGCTGCAGGTGCCGGCGCAGCCGGGATCTGCGCTGCCGAACCCGACGTGGCGGGCGCCGGCGCGCTCACTGCAGCGCGCTCGATCAAGCTGGTGCCGCCGCTGCTCGGACGTGCATGGCTCAGGTAGGCCAGCGCCAATGTGCATGCAAAGAAAACCGCGGCCAACACTGCAGTGGTTCGCGACAGGAAGTTTGCGCTGCCACTCGCACCAAACAGGCTGCCGGCACTACCGCTGCCGAAGGCCGCGCCCATATCGGCACCCTTGCCGTGCTGGATCAGGATCAGCCCGATCATCGCGAGCGCGGAGAGCATTTGCACGCCGGTCAATATGTTGAGAAACACGTTCATTCGTTCTTACTCCAGGTTCGATTCGGTTCGCGGCGACGCCGAAAGTCAGCGCGCTGCGGCAATGATTTGCAGAAAGTCAGGGGCCTTGAGCGACGCACCGCCGATCAATCCGCCGTTGATGTCGGGCTGCGCGAGCAACTCCGCCGCGTTGGCCGCGTTCATGCTGCCGCCGTAGAGGATGCGGATGCCCGCCGCATGCTCGCTCGCCGCGTGATGCAACTGTGCACGCAACAGGGCGTGCACGGTCTGCGCCTGTTCAGGCGTGGCCGTCCTGCCAGTGCCGATTGCCCACACGGGCTCGTACGCCACGACGATTTCGCTGATGCAGTGGCCGTTGACATGGATCACGGCGGCGAGTTGGCGCTTGACCACTTCCTCCGTTTGGCCAGCCTCGCGTTGCGCCAGGGTCTCGCCGACACAAACGATCGGCGTAATGCCGTTGACCAAAGCCGCCGCCGTCTTGGCCGCCACTGTCTCATCGGTTTCACCGTGGTACTGGCGACGCTCGGAATGGCCGACGATGGCGTAGTGCACGCCGAAGTCTCTCAGCATCACGCTCGATTGCTCGCCGGTGTATGCGCCTTGAGCATGGGCCGACACGTCTTGCGCGCCAAGCGCGAGCGGCGACCCTGCAACCAGCGCTTGCACTTGCGCCAGGTAAGGCGCCGGCACGCACAGCGCGACGTCACAGGCTGGATTGCCAACGCCTTGCTTCAGCGCTTCCACCAACGCCGTGTTGGCAGACAGGCTGCCGTTCATCTTCCAGTTGCCCGCGATCAGCTTGTTCTTATGGGTTGTCATCTCGTTCACTTCACCAGGTCAGCACGATCTTGCCGATATGCTGATTCGATTCCATCAGTTCGTGCGCCTTCACGGCACCGCCCTGCGCATCCGCCGCAAAACTGCTGTGGATCACGGGTTTGATCGCGCCGCGTTCCAGCAAGGGCCAGACCTTTTCCTGCAAGGCACGCGCAATCGCCGCCTTGAACGCGACTGGGCGCGGACGCAGCGTCGAACCAGTGACGGTCAGCCGCTTTCTCAGCACCAGGCCAGCGTTGATCTCGCTCTTGATGCCGCCCTGCACCGCGATGATCACGAGCCGGCCATCTTCGGCAAGGCATTCGATCTCGCGCGCGACATAGCTGCCGGCGACCATGTCGAGGACCACGTCGACACCCTTGCCGCCGGTGAGCCTCCTGGCTTCCTCGACGAAATCGGCGGTCTTGTAGTTGATCGCGTGATCGGCGCCGAGCTCCAGGCAGGCCGCGCATTTGTCGTCGCTGCCAGCCGTGACGATCACTGTCGCGCCGAGCGCCTTCGCGACCTGGATGGCAGTGACGCCAATGCCGCTCGAGCCGCCCTGCACCAACAGGGTCTCGCCCGCCTGCAAGCGGCCACGTTCGAATACGTTGCTCCAGACAGTGAAAAAGGTCTCGGGCAGCGTCGCCGCTTCGACGTCGCTCCAGCCCTTCGGCACCGGCAGGCATTGCGCGACTGGTGCCACGCACAGTTCGGCATAGCCACCGCCTGCGACGAGTGCGCAGACATGGTCGCCGACCTTCAGTCCCGCGGCAGCCATCGCTTCGGCATCGCCGGAAACGATCTCGCCTGCCAATTCGAGGCCGGGCAAGTCCGACGCACCGGGCGGTACCGGGTAGTGGCCGGCACGCTGCAGAACGTCGGGGCGATTCACGCCGCTGGCCGCGGTGCGGATCAACACTTCGCCAGCGCCTGCAACAGGGGCCGCGCGCTCGGTCAGGCGCAGCACCCCGGGGGCACCGAATTCGGAGATTTCAATCGCTTTCATGGGACGCCGCCACTATGAAAAGATGGCAAAGGCCGCTTCGAAGCGACCCTTGCCGGTTGACGTCAAACCTGGCGGTCGCCGTTGTCGCCTTCGACGCGCGAGGCGAACACGCTTTGCTGCGCTTCGGCCAGGGCCGGTGCGGGTTCGCGATGTTGCTGCGGCTCTTGCTGGCGCGGCGCATCATTGCGCTCGCCTTCGAAGCGCGGCGCGCGTTCGCGGTCACCGCGCGGCGGACGATCGCCCCGTTCGCGACGCTCGCCGCGATCACCACGGTCTTCACGCGGCGCACGCTCCTGGAACTCCATGCCGGCCGGACGCTCAGTCAGGGCCTTCATCGACAGCTTGACGCGGCCCTTCTCATCGGTCTCGAGCACCTTGACCTTCACGATCTGGCCTTCGCTCAGGTAGTCGGTCACCTTCTCGACGCGTTCGTGCGCGATCTGGCTGATGTGCAGCAGGCCGTCCTTGCCGGGCAGCAGGTTGATGAGCGCGCCGAAGTCCAGGATCTTGGTGACCGGGCCTTCGTAGACCTTGCCGATCTCGACTTCGGCCGTGATCTGCTCGATGCGCTTCTTGGCCGCTTCTGCCTTTTCAGGATCGGTCGATGCGATCGTGATGGTGCCGTCTTCGTCGATGTTGATCTGAGTGCCGGTTTCCTCGGTGAGCGCGCGGATGACCGAGCCGCCCTTGCCGATCACGTCGCGGATCTTCTCGGGGTTGATCTTCATCGTGAACAGGCGCGGCGCGAAGTTGGACACTTCGGCCTTGGCCTCGCCCATCGCCTCTTGCATCTTGCCGAGGATGTGCATGCGCGCTTCCTTGGCTTGTGCCAACGCGACCTGCATGATTTCCTTGGTGATGCCCTGGATCTTGATGTCCATCTGCAGCGCGGTGATGCCGTTGGTCGTGCCGGCCACCTTGAAGTCCATGTCGCCGAGGTGGTCCTCGTCACCCAGGATGTCGGTCAGCACCGCGAAGCGGTTGCCTTCCTTGATCAGGCCCATGGCGATACCGGCGACGTGCGCCTTCATCGGCACGCCTGCGTCCATCATCGACAGGCAGCCGCCGCAGACCGAAGCCATCGACGAGGAGCCGTTCGACTCGGTGATTTCCGACACGACGCGGATCGTGTAGGGGAACTCTTCCTTGCTCGGCAGGCAGGCGACGAGTGCGCGCTTGGCCAGGCGGCCGTGGCCCACTTCGCGGCGCTTGGTCGAGCCCATGCGGCCGACTTCGCCGGTGGCAAAGGGAGGCATGTTGTAGTGGAACAGGAAGCGGTCTTCGTACTCGCCAGCGAGTGCGTCGATGCGCTGCGCATCGCGCTCGGTGCCTAGCGTGGTCACGACCAGCGCCTGCGTTTCACCGCGGGTGAACAGGGCCGAGCCGTGGGTGCGCGGCAGCACGGAGTTGCGGATTTCGATGGGGCGCACGGTGCGCGTGTCGCGGCCATCGATGCGCGGCTCGCCTTCGAGGATCTGGCTACGGACGATCTTCGATTCGATCGCGAACAGAAGGTCGTTGACCTTGCCGGCGTCGAACGGATTGCCTTCGGCCTTGAGCGACTCCATCACGCTGGCATTGGCTTCGCGCAGCGCCTGGGTGCGCGACTGCTTGCTGCGGATCTGGTAGACGGCGCGCAGCTTTTCTTCGGCCAGGCCCTTGACCTTCGCAACGAAGGCCTCGTCTTCGGCGGGCGCTTGCCAGTCCCACACCGGCTTGCCGGCATCGCGCACGAGTTCGTGGATCGCGTTGATTGCGATGTTGGCCTGTTCATGGCCGAACACCACGCCGCCGAGCATGATTTCTTCGCTCAGTTGCAGGGCTTCGGATTCGACCATCAGCACGGCCGCTTCGGTACCGGCGACGACCAGGTCCATCTGCGAATCCTTGCGCGCGGTCTGGCCGGGGTTCAGCACGTACTGGCCATTGATGTATCCCACGCGGGCGGCGCCGATCGGGCCGCTGAACGGAATGCCGGAGACCGACAGCGCGGCGCTCACGCCGACCATGGCGGCGATGTCAGCGTCGACTTCAGGGTTCAGGGACAGCGTGTGGATGACCACGTGCACTTCGTTCAGGAAGCCTTCGGGGAACAGCGGGCGGATCGGGCGGTCGATCAGGCGGCTGGTGAGCGTTTCGTGTTCGCTGGGCTTGGCTTCGCGCTTGAAGAAGCTGCCGGGGATCTTGCCGGCGGCATAGGTCTTCTCGATGTAGTCGACGGTCAGCGGGAAGAAATCCTGGCCGGGCTTGGCGCTCTTCGAGGCCACGACGGTGGCGAGGATGACGGTGCCGTCGATGTCGACCTTGACCGCGCCGCTGGCCTGGCGCGCGATTTCGCCCGTTTCCATGACGACGGTCTTGTCGCCCCACTGGAAGGACTTGGTGATCTTGTTGAAGAGACTCATGATTTGCTCCTGTTTTGATAGCAGGGTCGCGCGACCCTGCGGACTTTGGAGCGCTTGTCAGAACACGATGCCATTCCAGCGAAGCCCGCCCCGGACTTCCCTGGAATGACACAGCTTCGCTCTGTTGGGCACTCCGAAATGGAACCGCGAAGTAAAAAACGCCTGAGCTAGCGGACTAACTCAGGCGTTTTTGCATGCGGTTGGCTTACTTGCGCAGACCCAGCTTGGCGATCAGCGCGGTGTAACGGTCGGCGTCTTTGGACTTGAGGTAGTCCAACAGCTTGCGACGGCGGCTCACCATGCGCAACAGGCCGCGACGACCGTGGTGGTCCTTGGCGTGCGTCTTGAAGTGGGGGGTGAGTTCGTTGATGCGGGCGGTCAGCAGTGCAACTTGCACTTCGGGGCTGCCAGTGTCGTTGGCGGCGCGGGCGTTGTCTTTGACGACTTCGGCCTTGATGGAGGCTGCGATCATATGAAATTTCCTTGTTCCGGGGATATTTGACTTGCGGTGTGCGCTGGAACTGCACGCACCGTGCGCCTTGCGGCATGCAAAGCCGTTCGATTATAGCTCGGCGCCAGGCTTCGCGCATGTGAGTTCCCCCGCACCTCCAGGCACCACCCCACCCGGCAAGGCCGGTTCCATGGATCGCAGGCAGCTACCGGGCCTGCTCTTGCTGGGCAGCAAGCCACTTTTTCAGACGATCTACGCCCATGACGAGGCGATCCAGATCCTTGGACGCGAAGCACCAGCGCAGCCAGCCCTGGGCTTCCGGAGCAAAGGCGTTGCCGGGGGCAAGGCCCAAACCGGCCTCCGAGACGAGGCGCTTGGCGAGTGCCAGCGAGTCGCCGAATCCTTCCAGTTGGAAAAAGGCGTACATCCCGCCTCGGGCGGGTGCGACCTTGACGCCCGGGATCGCCTGGAGCAGCGGAACCAGCACGTCCCGGCACTGCCTCAGGTGCGCGACGACGCGAGGCGTGACTTCATCGGTGCGCTGGATGGCCTCGATGCCGGCGCGCTGGGTGAAGACGCTGGCGCACGAGGTGTTGTATTCAATCAGCTTTCCCACGCCGTCCATCATCGACGCGGGCAACACCAGCCAGCCAAGGCGCCAGCCGGTCATGAGGAAGCTCTTCGAGAAGCTGTGCGCGATCACCAGGCGGTCGTCCGGCGTCGAGATGTCGAGGAAGCTGGGCGCACAGCGGTTCGGTGTCGGCTCGTAGTACAGGCGCTCGTAGACCTCGTCGGCCAGGATCCAGGTGCCAGTGACGCGGCAGTGGTCGAGGATGGCTTGTTGCTCGGCACGGGTCAGCGTCCAGCCGGTGGGGTTGTTCGGCGCGTTGACGATCAACAGCTTGGTGTCCCTGGTGACGGCCTTGCGTAACGCGTCGAGGTCGAGCGTCCATTCGCCTGACCTTGGCACCAGCGAAACGCAACGCACGGTTGCGCCAAGAATCGCGGGCTGGGCAGTGAGATTGGGCCAGACGGGGGTAACCGCGACGACTTGGTCGCCAGCATCGACCAGCGCTTGCACCGCCAGCATCAGCGCATTGACACCGCCGGACGTGACGGCGATACGGTCCGCATTCACGTGCGGATGCAGCTTGCTGGTATAGGCCGCGATAGCCTCGCGCAACTCGGGGAGGCCGAGGTTGTGGGCGTAGAAAGTTTCGCCCCTGGCCAACGAATCAATGGCAGCCTGGCGGATGAATTGGGGCGTGACTTCGTCGCTTTCGCCAAACCAGAACGCGAGCACGTCGTCGCGACCGAGCCCGGCGTTGGCGACTTCGCGGATCTTGGAGGCTTCGAGGTTTTGAATGGCTTGGCGCATCGGCGCATTCTCCCCTGCCCGTTCAGCTTGGTCGCCGCATGCGGCACGTCGTGGGCATTTCGGCGCGCGAGGCGTCGATGGTCTTGATCACGCGAAAGCCGTAGCCCGAACCCTCGACGTCGAACTTGACGCCTGGCACACCCTGCCTGTCCATCACGCCCACGACGAGTTGCTGCTGGAACTGATGGTCCGCCGCGCGCATGCGCCCGCGCTGGCCCGCAAGCGTGACGTCGGCGGACTCGAGTGCGATCGCAACCGGCACTGTGTCGGTGCTGCCGGCACGCTCCAGCGATTGCGCCAATGCCTCGACCAGCAGTTGCATGCGCATGTGCACGTAGTCGTCGGCAGCCTTCGGGAAACGGGTGCGAAACGCCTGGTAGAACGCTTCGGAGGCCGGTGTCTGCACGTTGGGCAGCCAGTCAGCCACGGCCACCACGCGGCCAATCCCGGCGTCGCCCATCGCGGCGGGCGCGCCGAGCGCGTTGCCGTAGAACGTGTAGAACTTGCCCTGGTAGCCCGCCTCGCGCGCAGCCTTCACGAGCAAGGTCAGGTCGTTGCCCCAGTTGCCGGTCACCACGGCCTGCGCACCGCTTGCGAGGATCTTGCTGGCATAGGGCGCGAAGTCCTTCACGCGACCCATCGGATGCAGTTCGTCGCCGACGATCTGGATATCGGGCCGGAGCTGGCCGAGTTGGCGTCTCGACTCGCGCAGCACCGACTGGCCGAAGCTGTAGTCCTGCCCGATCAGGTAGACCCGCTTGAGCGAGGTGTCGTCCTTCATCACGTCCATCAGCGCGGTGACGCGCATGTCGGCATGGGCATCGAAGCGGAAGTGCCAGAAGCTGCAGCGCTCGTTGGTCAGCACCGGGTCGACCGCCGAATAGTTGAGGAAGATCACGCGCCGGGAGGGGTCTCGCTCGTTGTTCTTGTCGATGGCGTCGACCAGCGCGGCGGCGGTGGCCGACGAGTTGCCTTGCAGCACGATACGCGCGCCATCGTCCATCGCGGCGCGCAGGGCCGACAGAGCCTCTTCGTTCTGGCCTTTGCTGTCATAGCGGTCGATCTGCAGTGGTCGGGCGCCACCGGGCAGCTTGACGCCGCCGCGCGCGTTGACGCGCTCCACTGCCCACAGGAGGTTGCGAAACACCGCCTCGCCGGTGTTGGCGAAAGGGCCGCTCAGGCTTTCGATCAGGGCCAGCCGGATTGGCTGGGGAGCCTGTGCATGGAGCGGCGCGGCCATCGCCGCCATCGCGCCGCCTAGCGCCAGCGCGCCGGATTTCAAGGCCTGGCGGCGCGAAATATTGGAGAGATTCATGCTCTTGAAACGTGCCCGCACAGGCCTAGATGAGGAGGCATGCGGCACTCGTGATTGAAAGGCCGCGCAGTGTAAGGGGCTCCGCCTTCTTGCCCCTTTTGTCCTCAAAGTCCCTTCGATTCAGGAGTTCATCATGTTTTTTGCACCCACCGTTTATGCCCGTTCCCCGCGCGCCTACGACCGCAGCTTCGAACGCTTCGTCAACCGCGCCTTTGCCAACGCCACCGTCGCACGCCAGGGCGTGAAGGTCGAGCAGGACGACACCAGCTGGACGCTGTCTTTCGACCTTCCCGGCCTGGCGCGAGAAGACCTGTCGGTGAGCATCGAAGGTGCCGTCGTTCGCGTCGAGAGCACGGCCGAGGCTCGGCGCCAGGTCAAGGTGGCCTACGAAATGCCGCTTGAAATCGACGCGGCAACCAGCGAAGCCAAGGTGGAACACGGCGTGCTGACACTGAAGCTCGGCAAGCTCGTACCCGTCAGCAACAAGGTTGAGCTGTCGATCAAGTAATAGCCCCTCGCAACCATAAGCCGGTAACTTCTTGTTGCCGGTTTTTTTTATTCTCCGGCCACAATTCCAACAAATTTCACATCTTGTGACGTTTAATAAACATATTTTCTTACAGCCACACTGAGGGATCAAGCCGGGTTAGCGGGCTCCCTGTCAGTGTTTCTTGTAAACGGAAGCATTGATGGACACGCACTTGCATGCCGCCCGCACGGATTCACGCGCCGACACGTTGCTGGTTTTCCTGCCTGGAGCCTTCCTGCAGCCCGAAGAGTTCGAGCGCGAGGGCTTCGTGAACGCAGTCCGTCAGCACCACATCGACGCCGACATGCTCGTGGTGGACGCCAACGTTTCTTATTACTACGACCAGACCTTTATTCAGCGCCTGCACTCGGATGTCGTCATACCGCAACGATCGAGGGGTTACAAGTCGATCTGGCTGGTGGGCATCTCCATCGGCGGTTTCGGTGCGCTGATCCATGAACTGGCAATGCCCGGCAGCATCGACGGGATCGTGACGCTCGCGCCCTACCTCGGGCGGCGGCCGATTGGCGCCGAAATCGCCAAGGCGGGGGGCCTGCGGGCCTGGAAAGCCCCGGAAGGCCCTCCACCCGACCAGGAGGTCGATCGCAAGATGTGGCCCTGGCTGCAGCATTACGTCAACCCCACACCTTCGCGGCGCATGCCGCCGCTCTACCTGGGTTTCGGGTTGAGCGACCGGTTTGCGGGCAACCACAAGTTGCTGGCCGAGGTGCTGCCCGAAGGCCACGTGTTCACGACCGAAGGGGGCCACGACTGGCCTCAGTGGTCGCAGCTTTGGCGCGACATGCTCGACGTGCTGCCGCTGCCGACTTTGAGCCCCGTGTCCGGGCCGGCAGAGCGCCGCCAGGTTACGCAGCAGCCTGCAATGCGTCCAGAGGCCATCGCGGCTTGACGTCGAAGGCGTAGCGCGGGCTGGCCTCGGCCACTCCGGCTTGCAGGCGCATCGCCGCGGCCATGGCGATCATGGCGCCGTTGTCGGTACACAGATGAAGCTCGGGATAGTGCACGCGCACGCCGCGCCTGGCGCAGGCTGCGTCGAGTTGCCGACGCAGATCGTGGTTGGCGCCGACGCCACCCGCCACGACGAGCCGTTTCATGCCAGTGGTCTCCAGCGCGGCCATGCTTTTCTTGAGCAGCACTTCGACGATGGCCGCTTGTGTGGACGCCGCCAGGTCGGCCTTGCGGGCTTCGAGCTGGTCGCCCAGTTTCTTGGCCTGCGTCATGACTGCGGTCTTGAGGCCTGCGAACGAAAAGTCGAGGTCGCCGCTGTGCAGCAACGGGCGCGGCAGCCTGAAGGCCGCGGCATCGCCCTGCTCCGCAAGCCGGGCCAGCCAGGGGCCGCCGGGATAAGGCAGGCCCATGAGCTTGGCGCTCTTGTCGAAGGCCTCGCCGGCGGCGTCGTCGATGGTCTCGCCGAGGATCTCATAGTGGCCGACGCCATCGACCCGCATCAGTTGCGTATGGCCACCGGATACCAGCAATGCCACGAAAGGGAACTCGGGCGGGTCGACGCTGAGGAACGGCGAGAGCAGATGGCCTTCAAGGTGGTGCACGCCGAGCACCGGCTTGCCGAGCGCCGCACCCAATGCGCATGCCACGCCGGCGCCCACGAGCAATGCGCCGGCCAGCCCCGGCCCGCGCGTGTAGGCCACGACATCCACCTCGGCCAGTTGCCGGCCAGCTTCTGCGAACACGGTTTGCGCGAGCGGCAACACGCGCCTGATGTGATCGCGGCTGGCCAGTTCCGGAACCACGCCGCCGTAGGCCTGGTGCATCGCGATCTGGCTGTGCAGCGCATGGGCGCGCAGCAGCGGTGTCGCGCTGCCGTTCGACTCCACGAGCGCAACGCCGGTTTCGTCGCAGGACGATTCGATTCCGAGTACAAGCATCCGGGAAGTGTAGAAGGCGCACGTTTTCAGGGCACGGTTGTTGCTGCATAGCCCTCAACGATGAAATCAGGACTCAGCTTTCTTGTGGCGGCCCGACGCTGCGAAATCGACGAACTCGACCAACTCGCACGCACCGGTGAACTGGTCGGCGCGATCGGCCGTCTGGTGCACGCGCTGCAACGTGAGCGTGGACTGTCGAACGTGCTGCTCGGATCGCAAGGCACGCGCTTTGCCGCTCAACGCAGTGCGCAGATCGGCGAATGCATCCGGCTGGAGCAGGACGTGCGCGCCGGCTTCGAGCGGCTGCGAGTGGAGGGGCGACGCCTTGGCAGCGGCACGCGGCTGTTCAGCCGCATTGCGTGGGTGCTGCCGGGGCTGGACGCGCTGCCCGTCTTGCGCCGACGCATCGCGTCGCTGGAGATCGAAACGGGCGACGCCACGGCTGCATTGGCCAAGCTGATCGCCGGGTTGCTGGCCGTGGTGTTCGAGGCGGCGGACGGCGCGACCGACCCAGAAATATCCCGGCTGCTCGCCGCCATGTTCAACTTCATGCAGGGCAAGGAGTTCGCAGGCCAGGAGCGTGCCTGCGGGGCCGCCGCCTTCGCTGCGGGACTGAACGATGGCACCCGGCAGCAGCAGTGGCTGCAACTCATCGCAGCGCAGGAGCGTTGCTTTCATGTGTTCACGGAGTTCGCAGGGCCGGCGCTCGCGGGGCTTTGGCGCGACAGCGAGCCCACGGGGGAGATTGCCGAACTGGAGCGCCTGCGCCGCGCCGCGATCACGGCTGCGCCTGGCGCGGCGCTGGACACCGAACTGAGTACCGTGTGGTTCGATTGCTGCTCGCTGCGCATCGACGCGATGAAGGCAATCGAGGAACGGCTGGCCGACGACCTGCGAGCGCTGTGCGACCGCAAGATCGCGGAAGCCCGGGCCGAGGCCGATACGAACCAGGCGCTGCTCGACCGGTTGGCCGACGCGACCGAGCCCCCAGTGGCAACGGCTTTCTTCGACGAAGTCGCGCAACAGCCGCCAACCGTCAAGGCCTATGGCCATCAGCTCGAACGCTCGGTGCTCGACATGCTGCAAGAGCAGTCGCAGCGGCTCCAGGCCATGAGCGAAGAACTGGACGCCGTGCGCGCCGGGCTGAACGAGCGCAAGCTGGTCGAGCGCGCCAAAGGCCTCCTGATGGCGCACCGCCGCATGACCGAACAAGAGGCGCACGCCATGCTGCGGCAGGTCGCAATGAACCAGAACCGGCGGCTGGTCGACGTGGCCGAGTCGGTGCTGTCGATGGCGGATTTCCTGCCGGGCAGCAACTGAAATGGTGCGCTGCACAATTGAAGTGCCCCATCGGCGATCGCCTCGACTTGAGCCTCTGACGCCCGCTGTCTATGGGTCTGTAGCTATCACATTCATAGCAAAGCCCCCCAGGAAAACCCTGGCACGCTGCTTGCGTTCAACTTCGGCATGGACCAACGAAGGTCTCCAGGCAGGTGGCATCCAACGAAGGGTGCCGCCCACCGTACAGGACAAAGGCGTCCTTGCCCGCAACGCGCTCGTACTCACTTGAGCGGCGCATGCGTCGCGAGGACGCCTTTTTGTTTTTCTGCTTTGTTGTTTTGACCGGAGTTCGCCCCATGACCGATGCGCTGAAATTCAAGCTGAGCCGACGCACCGTACTGAAAGCCGCTGCCGCCGGCGCGTTCGGCATCGATGCCT
Organism: Variovorax humicola; assembly: GCF_037889915.1. Taxonomy (NCBI): domain Bacteria; kingdom Pseudomonadati; phylum Pseudomonadota; class Betaproteobacteria; order Burkholderiales; family Comamonadaceae; genus Variovorax; species Variovorax humicola. The sequence continues at coordinate 367,069 of NZ_JBBKZV010000004.1, forward strand.
CACTGCGAGCCGCCGTGTGGGCGCAAGGCTCGGACAAGCCCGAGAAGGCCGAGGTGAAGATCGGCTTCATTCCTCTCACCGACTGCGCCAGCATCGTCATGGCTTCGGTGCTGGGCCTCGACAAGAAGTACGGCGTGAAGATCACGCTGAGCAAGGAAGCCAGCTGGGCCGGCGTGCGCGACAAGCTCGTCAACGGCGAGCTTGACATGTCGCACGTGCTCTACGGCCTGGTCTACGGCGTGCATGTCGGCGCCGGCGGCCCCAAGAAGGACATGGCCGTGCTGATGGGCCTGAATCGCAATGGCCAGGCAATCACGCTGTCGAAGGCGCTGGCCGACAAGGGTGCGGTCGACGGTCCGTCGCTGGCCAAGGTCATGGCAAGGGACAAGCGCGAATACACCTTCGCCGGCACCTTCCCGACCAGCACGCACACGATGTGGCTCAACTACTGGCTTTCGGCCTCCAACATCAGCCCGATCAGCGATGCCAAGGTCATCGTGGTGCCGCCCCCGCAGATGGTGGCCAACATGCGCGTGGGCAACATGGACGGCTTCTGCGTCGGCGAACCATGGGGCCAGCGCGCCATCATCGACAAGATCGGCGTGACTGCGATCACGACGCAGGACATCTGGAAGGACCACCCGGAAAAGGTGCTCGGCACGCGCGCCGAATTCGTCCGTGCCAACCCCAACACCTGCCGCGCCGTGATGATGGCCGTGATGGAAGCCGGCAAGTGGATCGACGCCAACTTGCAGAACAAGTCGAAGATGGCCGAGACGGTGGCCGAGAAGTCGTACATCAACACCAGCGCCGACGCGATCAACCAGCGCATCCTGGGCCGCTATGAGAACGGCATGGGCAAGACGTGGGACGACCCCAACCACATGAAGTTCTTCGACGACGGCGCGGTGAATTTCCCGTACCTCTCCGACGGCATGTGGTTCCTGACGCAGCACAAGCGCTGGGGCATCCTGAAGGAGCATCCGGACTACCTCGCGGTGGCGAAGCAGATCAACCAGATCGACCTCTACAAGGACGTGGCCGGCGCGATGAAGGTCAGCGTGCCGAAGGATCCGCTGCGCACCAGCAAACTGTTCGACGGGGTCGTGTGGGACGGCAAGGACCCGAAGAAGTACGCCGACTCGTTCAAGGTCCAGGCCTGAGGAGCCCGTCATGGTCAGCGCTGTTTTTCACTCTCCGCTTGAAATGACTGCCGCAACGACGGCCGCTGCGCCGGTGGTTGCGCACAAGCCGAGTGCGCCGCGAACCGCAGTCGCCGCTGCGCCTGCCCGCAAGCCGGTCGACCTGCACCGGTTCTGGATGCGCGTGCTGCCGCCGCTCGCAGGGTTCGGCGTGCTGGTGTTGATCTGGGAACTGGTGGCGCTACGGAGCACCAACGGATTCCCCTCCCCGCTGGAGACCTGGAAGCAGGCGCTCGACGTGTTCAGCGACCCGTTCTACAGCAAGGGGCCGAACGACCAGGGCGTGGGCTGGAACGTGCTGTCGTCGCTGAAGCGCGTGGCACTCGGATTCGGACTCGCGGCCGCGGTCGGCATTCCAGCCGGCTTCGCGATCGGTAGATTCGAGTTCCTGTCGCGCATGTTCAATCCGCTGATCAGCCTGCTGCGGCCGGTGTCGCCGCTGGCCTGGTTGCCCATCGGTCTGCTGGTGTTCAAGGGCGCCAACCCGGCCGCCATCTGGACCATCTTCATCTGCTCGATCTGGCCGATGATCATCAACACAGCTGTCGGCGTGCAGCGCGTGCCGAGCGACTACATGAACGTCGCCCGCGTGCTCGACCTCAGCGAATGGAAGATCGTTACCAGGATCCTCTTCCCCGCCGTGCTGCCATACATGCTCACCGGCGTGCGCCTCGCGGTCGGCACCGCCTGGCTGGTGATCGTCGCGGCCGAGATGCTGACCGGGGGCGTGGGCATCGGCTTCTGGGTGTGGGACGAGTGGAACAACCTCAACGTCAAGAACATCATCATCGCGATCTTCGTGATCGGCATGGTCGGATTGGTTCTCGAGTTCGCGCTCATCAAGATCGCCACGGCGTTCACGTTCGAGGAGGTGAAGTCATGAGCGCCGCCAACCTGTTCGACGGGAAGTTCATCGACATCAGCGACGTCGAACAGACCTTCAAGACACCCAAGGGCAGCTTCCAGGCGCTGCGCGACATCAACCTGACGGTGGCCAAGGGCGAGTTCGTGGCGCTCATCGGGCACTCGGGCTGCGGCAAGTCGACGCTGCTGAACCTGATTGCCGGCCTGACCAAGCCAACGCACGGCGCGCTGCTGTGTGCCAACAAGGAGATCGCCGGGCCCGGCCCCGAGCGCGCGGTGGTGTTCCAGAACCATTCGCTGCTGCCCTGGCTCACGTGCTACGAGAACATCTACCTCGGCGTTGAACGGGTGTTCGCAACTACGGAGAGCAAGGCGCAGCTGAAGGCGCGCACCGATGCGGCGCTGGCGCTGGTTGGCCTCACGCCGGCAACGAACAAGCGCCCCGGCGAGATCTCGGGCGGCATGAAGCAGCGCGTGGGCATCGCCCGTGCGCTGGCCATGGAACCCAAGGTGTTGCTGATGGACGAGCCCTTCGGTGCACTGGACGCGCTGACGCGCGCACGGCTGCAGGACGAGTTGCTGGCCATCGTGCAGAAGACGCAGAGCACCGTCGTGATGGTGACGCACGACGTGGACGAGGCAGTGCTGCTGTCCGACAAGATCGTGATGATGACCAACGGTCCCTCGGCCACGATCGGTGAGGTGCTCACCGTGAAGCTCGAGCGCCCCCGCGACCGGGTGCAACTGGCGGAAGACCGGAACTACGTTCACTATCGGAAAGCGGTGATCGACTTCCTGTACACGCGCCAGGGTCATGTCGAAAAAGCCGCCTGAGCCAGCGCGCGTGATCGTTCGACATCCACAACCAACGAGGAGCTTCACGATGACCCCCAACCAAATCGAACTGGTGCAGTCCAGCTTTGCCAAGGTCGTGCCGATTTCCGACCAGGCCGCGGCGATTTTCTATGCGCGATTGTTTGAGCTGGCGCCGGACGTGCGCGCACTTTTCAAGGGCGACATGGCCGAACAGGGCCGCAAGCTCATGAACATGCTGGGCAGCGTGACGCGGCAGCTCGGCAACCTCGACACGCTGGTGCCGGTGGCGCAGCGCCTGGCGGAGCGGCACGTGGGCTACGGCGCGGAACCGGCGCACTACGCGGTCGTCGGCGCGGCGCTGATCGACACCCTCGACAAGGGACTGGGCGCGGAGTTCACGCCCGACGTGCGCGCGGCCTGGGAAACCGCCTACGGCACGCTCTCGGGCGTGATGATCGCGGCGGCTGAAAAGCCGGCCGCGACCTGAGCGTGAAGGCCCCGCCGTGAAGACATTCATCCGCGTCATCGAATACTGGGTGCCCAGCGAAGACGGCAGCCTGCTTGAGTTCGGTGGCGGCCTGTTCGGCCCCGCCCATCGCTTCGCGGCCGTGAGCCAGAACCTGTGCTTCGGCCGCGGCGAAGGCTTGCCCGGCCGGGCCTGGGACACCGGCCACCCGATCGTGCTGAAGGAGCTGTCGGGCTCCTACTTCCGAAGGGCCTCCGCCGCCAAGGCCGCGGGTCTCACCTGCGGCATTGCGGTGCCGATCTTCAAGGGCAGCGAACTGAGTTCGGTCGCGGTGATCTTCTGCGGCGACGATGAGGAACATGCCGGCGCCATCGAGCTCTGGGGCAACGACCCCGAGGAATCGACCGACATGACGCTGGTGGACGGCTACTACGGCACCACCGGCGACACCTTCGAATTCATCTCGCGCGCCACCGCCTTCCGCCGCGGCACCGGGCTGCCCGGCATGGCCTGGGAGCAGCAGAAGCCGGTGTTTCTGCCGGACTTGGGCAAGGGCTCGGGCTTCCTGCGCGCGGACAGTGCGGTCAAGGTCGGCATCAACCGCGGCTTTGCGATCCCCTGCTCCACGCTGGACGGGCACAGCTTCGTGATGGCTTTCCTTTCCGCGCTCGCCACACCCATTGCGCGCCGCGTCGAAACCTGGGAATTGGACCCGACCGGCATGCGACTGCGGCGCACGCTGGGCTTCTCGGAGTCGAAGGCTGCCGACGAGGACCACGAGACCATCGCGACCGCCGACGTCTCGGCCAGCGCCGCGGGCGCCATCGCGCGCGCCTTCGCCAGCGGCGTTCCCTCCGTGGCCGAACCCGTGATCGCGATCCCCGTCGCGCCGCAGGGACGCATCACCGCGGTGATGGCGCTGCATTTCTGATCGCCACCTCTTCAATCGGAAAGCCATCGATGAAAAAGATGAAACTGGTCCTGGTGGGCAACGGCATGGCCGGCGTGCGCGCAGTCGAGGAACTGATCAAGCTCGCGCCCGAGCTCTACGACATCACGGTATTCGGTGCGGAGCCCCATCCCAACTACAACCGCATCCTGCTGTCGCCGGTGCTGGCCGGCGAGCAGACCGTCGAACAGATCATCCTGAATTCGTGGGAGTGGTACGAAGAGAACCACATCACCCTGCATACCGGCAAGATGGTGACCGAGGTCGACCGCGTGAAGCGCATCGTGCGTGCAGAGGCTGCCGACGGCACCGTCACCGAAGCGGCATACGACCGCCTGCTGCTGTGCACGGGTTCCAACCCGTTCATCCTGCCGGTGCCGGGCAAGGACCTGGAAGGCGTGATCGCCTACCGCGACATCGCCGACACCAACACGATGATCGAGACCGCGAAGACGCACAAGCACGCGGTCGTCATCGGCGGCGGCCTGCTCGGGCTCGAGGCCGCCAACGGCCTGATGCTGCGCGGCATGAGCGTGACGGTGGTCCATGTGAACGCATGGCTCATGGAACGCCAGCTCGACGACGTGGCCGGGGGGCTGCTGCGAAAGTCGCTCGAGGAGCGCGGCCTGAACTTCCTGCTGAATGCGCAGACGCAGGAGCTTGTGGACGATGGCGCCGGCCGCGTCAAGGCGGTGAAATTCAAGGACGGCACCGAGGTGCCGGCCGACCTGGTGGTGATGGCCGTGGGCATCCGCCCGAACACGACGCTGGCCGAATCGATGCGCCTGCACTGCAACCGCGGCATCGTGGTCAACGACACCATGCAGACGGTGACCGATGCGCGCATCTACTCGGTCGGCGAATGCGCCGCGCACCGCGGCATTGCGTACGGCCTGGTCGCGCCGCTGTTCGAGCAGGCCAAGGTGGCGGCGAATCACCTGGCGCAGTTCGGCATCGGGCGCTACATGGGTTCGTTGACGTCCACCAAGCTCAAGGTCACGGGCATCGACCTGTTCAGCGCGGGTGAGTTCATGGGCGGCGAAGGCACGGAAGAAATCGTCATGAGCGACCCCTTCGGCGGCGTCTACAAGAAGCTCGTGATCAAGGACGACAAGCTGGTCGGCGCCTGCCTCTACGGCGACACGGTCGACGGCAGCTGGTATTTCAAGCTGCTGCGCGACGGCCGAAGCGTTGGGGATATCCGCGACAAGTTGATGTTCGGCGAATCGAACATCGGCGACACCGGCCACGAAGGCCACAGCAGCGCGGCCACGATGCCCGACGCGGCCGAGGTGTGCGGCTGCAACGGCGTGAGCAAGGGTGCGATCTGCAAGGCGATCAAGGACAAGGGCCTGTTCACGCTCGACGAGGTGAAGAAGCACACCAAGGCGAGCGCAAGCTGCGGGTCCTGCACCGGCCTGGTCGAGCAGATCCTGATGTTCACCGCCGGCGGCGACTACTCGGCCGCGCCGAAGAAGAAGGCGATCTGCGGCTGCACCGACGCGAGCCACAAGGACGTGCGCGAAGCGATCCGCGCGCAGAAGTACCTGACGCATGCCGAGGTCTACGAAGGCCTGGGCTGGCGCACGCCGAACGGCTGCTCGAGCTGCCGCCCGGCCATCAACTACTACCTGATCAGCACCTGGCCCAAGGAGGCGAAGGACGATCCGCAGAGCCGCTTCATCAACGAACGCAGCCACGCCAACATCCAGAAGGACGGCACCTATTCGGTGATCCCGCGCATGTGGGGCGGCCACACCACGCCGGACGAGCTGCGCCGCATCGCCGACGCGGCCGACAAGTACAAGATTCCGACGGTCAAGGTCACCGGCGGCCAGCGCATCGACCTGCTCGGCGTCAAGAAGGAGGATTTGCAGGATGTCTGGAAGGACATCGGCATGCCTTCGGGCTTCGCCTATGGCAAGTCGCTGCGCACGGTGAAGACGTGCGTGGGCAGCGAGTGGTGCCGCTTCGGCACGCAGGACAGCACGCAGATGGGCAAGGACCTGGAGCGCGCGCTGTGGGCGATGTACTCGCCGCACAAGGTCAAGCTGGCGGTGTCCGGTTGCCCGCGCAATTGCGCCGAGGCCGGCATCAAGGACGTGGGCGTGATCGGCGTCGACTCGGGCTGGGAGGTCTATGTCGGCGGCAACGGCGGCATCAAGACCGAGGTGGCGCAATTCCTCGTGAAACTGAAGACCAGCGAGGAAGTGATGGAGTACACGGGGGCTTTCCTGCAGTTGTACCGTGAGGAAGGCTGGTACCTGGAGCGCACGGTGCACTACATCTCGCGCGTCGGGCTGGACTACGTGAAGAAGAAGATCCTGGAGGACGCCGCGGGGCGCAAGGGGCTGTGGGAGCGGCTGCAGTTCGCGCTCGATGGCGAGCCGGATCCTTGGTTCGAATCGACCCGCGCACAGGTCGACGTGCGGCAGTTCGTGCCGGTGGCCGAGGCGCCGCTGGTTTTCGTGCCGAAGGCGGCGATCGTGAGCGCCGAAGCGCCTGCGCTGCAGGACAACTGAACCCATGGAGGCAACGATGACTGAATGGAAGACCATCTGCCGCGTCGAGGACATCCCGGTGCTGGGTGCGCGACGCGTCGCGCGGCCGGCGGGTGTGGCGGTGGCGGTGTTTCGCACGAGCCAGGACGAGGTGTTTGCGCTATTGGACCGGTGTCCGCACAAGGGTGGGCCGCTGTCGCAGGGCATCGTGTTCGGCACGAGCGTCGCCTGTCCGCTGCACAACTGGACGATCGGGCTGGATGACGGGTGCGCGAAGCAGCCCGACGAAGGGTGTACGCCGAGGTTTGCCTGCAAGGTCGAGGGGGGCCAGGTCATGCTGGATGCGCGTGAACTGGCGACGCATGCGGTGGACCTGGAAGCGCCGCGTGCGGGCCCGCGGCATGCGACCTCGGGGGCTGTTGGCGATGAGACGTTTGATGTGCAGGCGCCGCATGGTTCTTGAGGCTATTCGCCGGGGGGCTGCGGGCGGCGCGCGTTGGGTAGCGACGGGCGGCGCGCGTTGGGGGGCGACGGCGGGTGGCATGCGGCGCGGGCCGGCCGACCCTGCTGCGCCGGTCGCTTCGCGACTTCCCTGCAGTGCTCGCGCCTGGCGGGGTCCACGTGAACTCGCTTCGCTCCAACGCAACGCGCCTCCACGCAGCGCATTCGCCCGCCTGAACGCCAGCGCACAGGACGCAAGGCCATGAAGGAGACCAGGTCGACCTGCCCCTACTGCGGCGTGGGCTGCGGCGTCATCATCGAATCGCAGGGCGACCAGATCACCGGCGTGCGTGGCGACCCGGACCACCCGGCCAACTTCGGCCGCCTGTGCACCAAGGGCTCGACCCTGCATCTCACGGCCACCGCGGAGGTCACGCGGCAAACGCGCCTGCTGCAGCCGATGCAACGCGCCCAACGCGGCGCGGCACCGCAAGCGACGACCTGGGACAGCGCCCTCGACACCGCCGCCGACAAGTTCGCGCAAGTCATCCGCGACCACGGCCCCGACGCGGTCGGCTTCTACGTCTCCGGCCAGTTGCTCACCGAGGACTACTACGTCTTCAACAAGCTCGCCAAGGGCCTGGTCGGCACCAACAACATCGACACCAATTCGCGCCTGTGCATGAGCAGCGCCGTCGCGGGCTACAAGAAGACGCTCGGCGCCGATTCGCCGCCCGCCTGCTACGACGACTTCAAGGACGCGCAGTGCCTCTTCATCGTCGGCAGCAACACCGCCTGGGCACATCCGATCCTGTTTCGCCGCATCGAGGACGCGAAGCGCGCCAATCCCGCGATGAAGATCATCGTGGCCGACCCGCGCCGCACCGACACGGCCGAGATCGCCGACCTCTTCCTGCCGATCCAGCCCGGCACCGACGTCATGCTGTTCCACGGCATGCTGCACCTGATGCTGTGGGAGGGCTGGACCCGCCCCGACTACATCGCCGCGCACACCAGCGGCTTCGATGCGCTGAAGTCCACCGTGCGCGACTGCACGCCCGACAAGGTCGCGCAGGTCTGCGGCATCGACAAGGCCGACCTGCTCGAAGCCGCGCGGCTGTTCGCCACCGCCGCCGCGACGCTGAGC